>JAHFHF010000017.1 GCA_023247055.1 Candidatus Omnitrophota bacterium | reverse complement strand
TTTGTGCTGGCTATTTCTAATCAAGACCAGCTTGGGGATGAAGGCCTGGCGGAACTTGATGCCGGGCTCCTGGCTTTGGCTAAACCGGGTGCGGCTTTGGCGGACAATGTCTTCATTTCAGATCAACCCCTTCCCTTTGCACCCAAAGCCGATGTCTCCGTGGTGGTTGCCGCCAGGGAAAACGTGGAGGGCAAACCCGTGCTGCGTGTGACTTCGGTTGAAACGGGGACTGCCAAAGGATTAGGGGATTTAACGACCAAAGCGGCGCTTGCGCAGCGCGAGCAGTTTTACGCGCCGGATCAACCCGCTCTGAATTCGCGCGAAGCTTTGGAGGACTATTTGCAGTGGGTCAAAAATATTCTGGGCCGGGATACGCCTACGCGCAGAGCCGCGCTCAATTTAATCCGGGATGGAAATTCTGACGGATTATTGCCGCTGAAAGTTGAAGAAGCCGCATCCGGCGCCGCGGCGCTCATGCCTTCAGGAGCGGAAGAGTTTTCTCCCATGGGCCAGCGGATTTCCTGGCTTGATCCCAAAACCGGGGAACCTGTCAATGATCTTGCCGTGCTTGCCGAGGCATTTGGAAACCATTTCCCGTCCGAAGGAATGACGGTTGAGGATCCCGCGGATGATTCAGCCCTGGCGCGCGCGCTTACGAAGGCGCTTGACCAGACGCTTGTGGCCAGTGCGTCCGCTTCGACCACGCTTGTCTCTTCCGCGGCGCCTGGTACCGGCGTGACTTTAGCGAAAAAAATGTTTCCTAAACCCCCTGAAATTAAACTGGGTCCGGATGCTGCGGATGCAAAATATTGGGGCGATGGCCTGGACGAACAAACAGGCGAAGCGGAGATTTATACCGACCAAGGGACGATTTCTCTGCGCCGGTTGATTGAACGGCAGCCGGTCTTGATTCTCTACAACACCATTGAAGCGGATACCGAAGTGCGCAATCTCAGGGCCCAGCCGGCTGCCGTGAAGCAGCTTCGTGACAAGTATCCGGATTTGGCAGTGCTCATTATTGTGGGCGGCAAAAATCCGAATTTAAATTTAAAAACAATCCGCTCAGAATTTGGACTCCAGTTTGTGCGTTCTCTGGAAAAAACGGCCATGGCCTGGCTGGCGAAACAAGCAGGCCAGCCGGACTTTGCATCATCCACCGTTCTTTTTTACGGCGGGCAGGATGTTAGAAAGCCGCTGATTTCGCATTCGCCGTTGACCGGTGATTTGAGCGGCAGGAAATTTTTGCCGGATTTTACGCGGCAGGTGGATAGCGCGCTAGGCCGTATCACCGCCAATAATCTGAACCTGTCCGTGTCCCCAGCGGAAAAAACCGCTTTGCCGGCCGTTCTGCCGGAAACGCTTCCGGCCGAGACTTCTGCGGCAGAGGTTCCGGATGAAGAATTGCCGTCGCAAGTTAAAGACAAGAAAGGTCAAGCCGCGCAGCCGGGTGCGCGATTTCCAGCCGGTGAGGATGGCGTCGAATCTCCGGTGCGCAGTCCGAAACAGCCTAAAGCCCAGCCGGATCAAGAACCTTTAGCAAAATCCGGCGCGGTTCAAAAACCCGAAGGCGCAGCCGCACTTGGCAATGCCGGTCTTGCGCCCAATGGCGCCTATCGCGTGGTGGGCACGCCCGAAAGACGCATGGAGACGGTGCATGACCCGGCCGTTGGCCCCAGTGTTCTGAAATATGTTTCGTATCTGCAGTTTGAAGGACCGGATGGGTCCGCTTCGTTGCAAGATCTCTCCAAGGGCGGCCGGCCCATTTTTATTTTTCACGGCCCGATGGATGCGGAAACGGAGGGCCGTTTGAATGAAATGATGCAGCGTGAGGGGCCCCACGGGGCTGTGGTCATCGCGCTTGGGAATGCGGCAAAAGACAATGCCTTATTTCTTTCGGTTACAGATGCCGCAGATCAAGGCTGGGCCATGCTCAGTCAGGAAAACCGTTATCAATTCCGCTTCGGCAGCGGGCAAATGATTGTTTCACACAAACGCTTGTTTCAAATCCCAGGCACGCTTACGCGGGATGCGAAGGGATTTGTCGATGGGGGTGTCATCGAGCGCATGGTCGACCAGTTCCGCGCGGCCAACGGTTTTTCTGCGGTCCAACGGGGAGCGCGTTCGGAAGTGCGTCAAGAGTCTGCCGTCATCACGCGATCCCGGTCTGATTTTGTAAGCAAGATGGATGCGATTGATCAGCGGCTTAAAGCACGCGGGCTTAAAGTTTTTGGTGCTTCCGTCAAAACAGTGCGGAGGAGTATTTTAAACCGGACCTTGCAGGGGACACCGGAAGAAGTTTTGCAGCC
This sequence comes from Candidatus Omnitrophota bacterium, assembly GCA_023247055.1. Classification (GTDB taxonomy): domain Bacteria; phylum Omnitrophota; class Omnitrophia; order Omnitrophales; family Aquincolibacteriaceae; genus JAHFHB01. Next base: position 48,890 of record JAHFHF010000017.1, on the reverse strand, counting down.
GGCGGTGGAAGTGCTGCAGCAAACCATGGACCGGCAAGCCAATTTGTGGCAAAGCGCGGCCGATCAACTCAAAGAATTTGATACCGCCGCGGAACGGTCTGCAAATTTACGGCTTTGGCCCCTGATGCAAGCCGCACAGGTCCAACGTGATTTGGATGATCTTGAACGTGAAATCTCAACCCATGCCAAAACGGTTATGGGCCAGCTTGCGCAGGATTACGATCGTCTCCGGAAAGAACTCGACGGCATTACCTCGATGGCCGAGGCCGGACAGAAAGCTGGTATTTTCCAAGACATTGCCCGGGTGGCCGGTTCGATCCGGAGGCTGGCACAGGCGCTGGATGCTTCGAGCGAAATTAAAAAAGCTGTCCGCACAGCTGCCACAGTTTACGCGCGTCTACAAGAAACCGAACTGCAGGCCATTTGGAATGCACTGCCCGGCAAAGTGATTGCCGCTCCTGTTTTCGTGATGCCCCCCTCAACCTCTGTCATTCTGAGTCCGTCGAATGCTTTAGCGGCGGACGAAAAATCTCAAGGGTCTGAGATCCTTCGCGACGTTCAGAATGACACGAACGGTTCAACAACATCTGCGGTGAAAACAAACCTTTTGGGCCGGCTGCCTAAGGCCCGTTCGCGGATGGCTGCCGCGCTTGCCGTAATCCTCGGAATGATTCCTCTGGCTGCCATGATTTTATCGCCCGCATTGCGGGCACTGTCGAAGAAACAACCGGCCGCAATCAGGCTGGAGCCTCAATGGAAAAGCACGCAATACTCCAAATACGATCCGTTTGCCAATGTCGAAAGCATTCCCGCCGAGAAAGTTTCGCGTCCGGCTGAACTATCGGACGGGGGCCGCATAAGTTCTCAGGTTTCTAATCAAGACGCGTCATTGCGAAGCCGCATTCCGCTGACGCTGAAGCAATCGGATGTTTCCTTCCAATCCGATGCGCCTCCCAAAGATTTAGAACCCGTCACCACAGACGGTTTTGTAAATGTCTTGCAGCAGGAAATCCGCCCTTACCGCCGCCGTATGCGCCAAGCTGCCCGCTCGGAAGTCCGCATTCAGCAGGACGGCCAGGCAGTTAATTTTGAAGGGGATCTCTTGCCGCGCTATCTCAACGGGCTGCGGCAATCGGCAGCCTTAGATTTGCGTTTTTTCATGAGTGTGTCTCAACTCGATGCGGAAAATCCCGCCTTTGTGGAACTTGATTTTGATCAGGTGTTCGAAGAGCTCATTCAACTCAAAGTTAAAAATGAAATCCAGCGCGGTGCAGATGCGTTTGCGCCGGAGCAGGATGCGTGGAAGCGGCAGTTTCTGGCTCAGGCCGAACCGGCCTACCGCGCGGCTTTACGGGTTCTGATCGACGGGAAGAAAGAAGAACAGACCCGGCGGCGTCAACTCGCACGCTTGGGCGATTTTGAGTTTCAGGACACGATTATGCGGGCGCTTTTGTTTGAGACGATCAAGCCCGGAGACAAAATGGACGGCGAGCGCCTGGCCATTTTGAGATTTTTGGACGGTTTTGCAGGTTTCAGCGATGCTTTGCTGGACAAGGCCAAGAGCGAACTGCCAGAGGAATATCAAACTGTTGTTGGATTGCAGGAAGCCGTGGCCAACGACGATGACGCTTTGCGCACGCGCCTTTACGCCGTTTTGGAAACGGACTATGGCATAACCGAAGGCACACTGGATTCGTTCGTTGCGGGAGACGGCACAGAAGAAATCACTTTCAGTCAACAACCCGAAACTGCGCGGTCAATCGCCGATTTGATGGCCACCGCTTACGTGGCTAAGGCCTGGCATCAAGGAGCGGATGAAAGCATTCCGGCCCTGGCGGCACAGTTTGGCGAACTGCCGGATTCCGCACGCGCGCTTTTATACCGCCGGCTGGAACACTGGGCCGGGATCGAGACTCTTTCCGAAAGCGAAGTAACGCAGGTTGCAGCTTTTGTTCAATTTCTCGAAGCCGTGACTCCGGATTTAATGCGCGCCTTTCAAGCGCCCGACGGTGTTACCGAACCTGCGGACCGGCTGAGGTTGTGGCAGGCTGAAATTGATCGCGGAGATGCGGCGGCGCAGGAGCGTTTGCTGGCTGTACTGACTCAACACTATGGAATTCTCACGCCCGTTCTTGCGCAGCTCGACGGCCTGCGGCCGTCCCTTCATGGAGCCGGTTATTTTGTCAAAGCTTTTCTGGCAGTCCGGGGTGAAATTGAAAACACAGCGCCGGATGTGGAAGCGATCATGCATCAAACAGCGCAGCATATGCTGGGTGTCTTGCCAAATTTTGCGCTGTTTTTGACGGCCGGTTCGGAAGGTACTGCGGCCCAGGACTGGCGTGGGATGTTTGAAAAAATCGAAGTCGGACCGCAGGGTGTTGCCCTGCTGGAGGCCTGGGATCAAGACACAGATCCGGCCGTTGAGCCTGCGGTATTAACTTCGTTGCTGACGGACGCTGCCGCTGCCGATTCCGCCGCAATTCAGCCCGCAGAGCCCATCCGGATTGCAGCGCCGACGCCGTTGACGGGCGATACGAAGGCACGTTTTAGGATTCCTTCCGGACATCTGTGGCGCGGAGGGGCCCTGCTGATTGCGCTGGGTGGATTGTATGCTTTTCTTCCGCACATTGAACAAAGCCTGACGGGGACGGTCAAGAAAGATCAAGATATTCAAGTGCAAAAAGAAAAAGACCGGAAAAAAACAGAGGATGCGCAAACAGCGGCCGCTGAAAAACCTCTCAAGCGGGATTCACAGGTTGTGCCGGCGGCTGCGGAAGAGCCTGCGGATGTCCGTAAACCCATCCGCATGCGTCAGCCGGCGCTTCCCGCAGAAACCGAGCCTGAAATTCGTTTGCCCAAAATACCGCCATTTGAACTTGTCCTGCCGCCGGCCCCGGATGCGCCGGTTCCCAACGGCCCCTATCTCGCGCCTGCGGAACTTTTACCGCGGGTGCCGGCCGCCGGAAAAACCGCGCCGTCGTCCGTCTATACGGTTGCGGATCTGCGCCGGATGGCCCGCGAATTAGAAAAGGCACAGACGCCTCAAGACCGCGAGACGCTGGCCGCTGAGCTGGGCCGTGTGCGCGAATCCATGTTCTTGAATTTTGTGAATACCCAGGCGGTCGAACAGTCTTTGCGCGACTATGGCGCAAAAATCAGCAAGCAGCAAGCGCCGGAACGCCCGAATGCCTATACTCAGGCCATCAAAGATTTGTTTGATCACAACCCCATGATTGTACGCGGCATGATCACCGCGCATTTTATGGCGGCTTATCACGAGGTGACGCAGAATGCGGCGCCGGACCGTTCCCGCGAAGCGGAAGATCAACTGCGCCGTCAAGCTTCAACGAGTGCCTCCAAGAGTATCGCAGCTGCTCTTACCCCGCTGTTTACCGAAGTCGAAAAAGCGCCTATGGTCGCGGCCTTTCTTTCGCAGGCGAGCGGAGCCGCGCAGGCCGGGCCGATGGGCGCCGCCGGACAGGCGCCGCAAATTACGGAGCAGGCGCGCGAGCAAGCCAATGCACGCTGGGAAGCCCAGATGCAAAAAGTTCTCACGGAAGTCATAGAAAAAGAAATTCTCGGAATTATTATCTCGGTGCATCCGGGGCCCGGAGGCATTGAAGAAACCGATGAAGATGCACAGGTGCCGGGAGTCGCCCCGGCGCAAGCTTCCGGTCCAAAGCTGCCGCTTCTGGGCGAGCCCGGCAAAGTCGTGCATGCGTTTGGCGTGCATGATGCCGGCCGTACGTCGCAGGGACGTATCGAGTTCTCGGTCAATACCACGCGCGGAAAAATCTGGTACAGCGAAATGCTCAAAGGCCGTCCGGTCATTCTCATTGGCGGCGCGTTGGGCAGTGATGAAACCAAAGCCGCGCTTCAGCAAATTTTGCCGCTTTGGAAGCAATACGGCCCGCAAGGCTTGCAGGTTCTTTTCATCCGTCCTCCGGTGCTGCCGGAGCCCGGAAAAACCGGCCTGCAGGTGATCAATGAAACGATTGACCGTTTGGGCCTGGATATTCCCGTTCTTTACGATGTCAACGGAACGCTGCAACGCCAGATGAATTTTTATCCGGGCGCTGACGGCCGCTATAGCACGCACGTCTGGTTTGTCGCGCCGGACGGTACGACGGCGCAGAAGATGCCGGAGGCAGCTGAAATCGAAGGAACTCTCAAAACGATCACGCCTGAAAATTTAGGCCGTATTGAACCCGCCGCAGGTACGGTCAAGATGCTGCCCAAACAAATATTGCCGTCGCGTATCCGTGTGCTGGACAAACGCATCCAGTCGAGAGTCACGGAGCGGGCGCTGCAGATCCGCCGTGAAATTTATAGCAGTCTGATCCGGCCCTACAACGGTCAGGCCATTGAGCCGGGCATTGACGAACAGTTGCAAAAAGAAGCCAATGATCAAACCCTGCGCCGTCTTTTGGGTGATCCGGAATTTGCCGGCAAAGTGGCTGTGGCCAATACGGTCGAACTCGATCTTCAGGATGTTTTTTGCATGTCGCTCTGGTGGCTCAATGAAACCAACCGCCTGCCGCAAGTCGCTTATTGGGACAGCGCCCAGCGCATGGCCTTTCATAAAGCGGAAGTGGATTTAGTCGCCCGCGTCGGCATCGGATTTTCGATGTTTCAATTTCCTCCCGGACTTCAGGCGGGCATTGGGCCGGAATTCGGATTCTGGATCCGCGATCCTTCCAAAGAAGTGGCTGCCGAATTGGGCAGGGTCGAACAGTTTCTGGCACGCCTGATTCGTTCCAAGGCTTTTCTTGAGCACATGCTTGAAATTGAAACCATCTATTCGGACCATTTTATTGCGACGCAGTGGCTTAAGAATGCACTGGGCGCTGCCGCGGACACGGAAAAACTGGCGCGGGATGCCGAAGCCGGCGGGGTAGGCCTTTCCTGGGACAAGACGCTGGAGCGTATCGGCATTGATGATCCCCGTATTCGCGGCGGTGTTTTAAAAGCCGAACGCATCCGCCAGAATACGGAAGCGCGCGCGCGCCGCATCACCGGCATTCCCATGGGCGTGGCTATTCGATTTAAAATCCCGGATCACTTGCCGACCAAGGCTGAGTTGGACCAGCAGCTCGCCGCCTATGGCACCAATCTGGAAGCGCTTAAAAAAGCGGGTTTGACCGCGCGTCTGCCGGATCCTACAACCCTGGGGCAGCCCCCGATCGTCAATGCCGCGGCGCCGCTGGGTGCGCAAGAAGGGGTTTCGCTTTGGACGGCTGTCACGGACAGTGTGCCCGAGGAAGCTTTTGGTTTTGCAGCCGCAAATGCTGCGTCTCGCAAGGGAGTGCTTTCCTTTAAGCTGAGCGAGGCCAATAAGCATCCTATTTTGCTGGCCATGACGCCGCTGATGGATGATAAGGATACGAAGAAACTTAAACAAGACGTCGCGGAACTGATGCGTCTTTGGCGCGAGTATGGACCGCAGGGACTGCAGATTATTCTGGTCCGGCCCCAGTCTGATACAAAATCCCTGAATGGATACATGCAGCTTTTACAAGCGGACCTTGCGGCCCGGGGTATTTCTTTCCCGGTCGTTTATGATAAAGACGGCGCTATTTTGGCGCAGTTTCAGAAGACCTACATGAAAGGCCAGGAGTGGCCGAAGGATGCGCTCAACCGGCCTGCGTCGCGTTACGGATGGTATGAGCCCGGCCAAGAACGCAAAATTTTCACCGCTTCAGAGACGCTGCCGCCGCGGGAAGCCATTGAAGCCGCGCTCGAAAACGCACCCAAAGCTGCGCTAGCGCCCCGGGCAAAACCAGGCGTGCGCTTTGACGTACCGGATGACGCCTTTTTGAATTTTGCCCGCAGCATTTCCGGCGTGGCCGAACAGCGCAGCCAAGCCGCTGGCATTCTCCGGAGCCAGGGCTTTAGCAGCGGCAATGTCTCTCTGCAAGAATTGGTGGCGGCACAGCAAGCCGTGGTCCAGCGCGTCAGCGCCTACTGGCAGAGTTCCATGCGTGAAGATCACGTCAAATTCAAGATTTCGATTTTGATTCCGCTCGGCTTTGGCTTCAATATGCAATCGATCCGCGATGAAGGCATCCATCCGACCCAGCGTTTTGTGGAAGCCAAAATGGCGGCCGATGAATATTTCAGGGCGCGCCGCCTGCTTGAAATTGAAAGAGATGAAGCTCCGCGCCAACTGACGCTGGCCCTGCGCCGCATTGCCAAGCTGCAGGATGACTACCAGACGGCTTATGAAAATTACATGACCTTGACCGCGCGCATGCTGTCCGGCGTGGAAAGCTATCAGACCGTGGCCAATGCCCGCGATCAGTTTTACGCGGTGCGTGATCAGATTGTGGCCCAGCATGCCCGGATCGAAGACGTGGTGACCCGTCTTGAGCGCCTTCTCACGACCTGCCAAGGCGCGGAACATCAGCTTGGAACGTTGATCCCGGGCGGGGGCGCTGTGGACGCCCACATCGAAAGTCTGGTCGCGCCCATGCGCGGCTATGTGGCCCATATTCGCGGAAATCCTCAGACGGCGCAGGCCGCTCAGGCCTTTTTGGGCCGTCTGCCGCAAAATGTCGGGCGTGCGCTTGAACCCGGAGCCAGCGGAAAAATTGAACCGATACCGGACCCTGAACTCAATCCCAACTTAGGCTTGCCGGGAACCCTTCCCGGTCCAAAGGCCGGCTTCAACTCTTTTGAAGGCATGCTGGCTTTTGCCATGCAGCATAACGAACTTGGAGAGTTGGGGGCGGATGAATTGGCCAAAGCCGCGGCGCTCTTTGATCTGGCCGGCGCGCCTGAGGAAGTCTATGGCAATCTGGGTTATATGCAGATGATGACGCGCATGGCCATGCACGAGCGCTTGGCCGGTCTGCGCGGCCCCGGCTATTGGCGCAGCGCACCGACACGCGATCACGCCAGCGCCGCCGACATTCCCTTACTGGGTCCGCTTTTGAATTTTCTCTCCGGCGGCAATCTGGACCGCAACCGCTCCAGCAGTGCGCTTGAGCAGCTCTATGGCATGCCGATCCGCAATAATGCCGAGGACTACTTTGTGACGCAGCTGCGGGTGGCCCGGATTCAGCAAAAACTTTATGAACGGCGCATGACCTTTATGCAAAAAGGCTGGGCCGACAGCGCCGGTCTTGTTTCCTATGCCCGCTTCAGCGAATGGCGCAAGGGCGGGTATGGCTTTGGTTTTGTGTTTAAAAATTTTCACGGCGTCAATCATGAAGCCGATTTTCTGGCCGCGCGCCACCGCATGGAGTGGGCTGAAATGCAGAGGCTGCAAGTGCAGAATGCCATGGTCCAGCAGTTGGCCTATGACCTCAAGGGAGTTTATCTGGCTTACAGCCAAGTGACCCCGCTGCAGCGTATGGCGGCCCAATATGAAGCCAAGCTCAAATTGCTGGATGAAGCGTTAACGGCGCGCCCGCATGAAAAAGACCGGATTTTGGCCGAGCGCCTCAAAGTCGAAGTGGAACTCAAAGACAAGCGTACGAAGATCGATCAGCTTTTCGAAACCATTGGGGATTCGCTGCGGGCGCTGCGGCGCGATCTGGGTCTGCATCCCAGCCAGACGGTCAGCGGAGCCCAGTTCGCGGCCATTGACACGCTGATCAAGAATCTGGAGATGATTACCGGCGATCCATTGAAAGAAAAAGACTACCTTGAGCAAGTCCGGCGTTTTTTCAACGATCAGTTTGATGTGCAAAGTGAAACAGACCTGGATCAGAAAATGCGCGATTTTTACGAAAAATATTACATCCCTACGGCGCAGATTCAGGAAGCCGCGGTACAAGCCGGTTTTGCGGAAAATCTTTTGGCTGCCGGGTCGCCTCAGGGCGGCGTCAGCTTTTCGGCTGGCTTGGCAGGCGCCTATTTTAAAATGCCGATTTTTCAGGGCCGCCAGCGGCTGCAGCATGCCCTGACCATGAATGAACTTCAGGCATACCGGGACCAGGCGCTGATTGAACGCGCCAAGATCGAATGGAATACGTACTATGCCATTCAGGACAATCAATATTCCCGCCAGATGGGTGAAATCGCCATTAAAGAAGGCCTGATCGGATTGCGTGAAGCACAGTTCTCGCTGGCGCGCGAGTTTTTATTGCGCGGTGCGGATCTTAAAGATGCAGGGGATGTCCAGCTTAAGGCCAAGGAATTTTATGACCGTTTTAAAGGGCTGGCCGGTAAAGATTCAGCCGCCAAGGATCAAGCGACGCTGACGGATTTTGCCCAGCTTATGCAGGAGTTCGGCGTTTTTGCGCCGTGGGAAGGCGGCGGGGCTTGGAAAGATTCCAGCCTGACGATTTACCGCCGTTTAGTTTCAGTGGCGCAGAGCCAGATGCCCCGGCGCGAAGAATTCGAAAGCCGTGCCGCGATTTTGGACCGCCGTGTGGAGTTGACCAAATACCGTATGGACCAGCGCCAACGCTACCGCGAACTTGAAATGCTGGAATTGGCCGCGTTGACCCTGCCCAAAGAAGAAAACCTGTCGATTCTGCCGCAGATCCGCGCGCATGAAAAAGATCCCGCGAGGGTCGGCCGGCGCGGTCTCAATGACGTACCCATTCCGCCGCTGTCTTCGGCGCTCTCGTCGGTTGAAGTCATCAAACGCGGACGTGAAGCGGCCCTCCAAGCCGATATGCGGCATAGTAAAAACGCCGAGGCCTACATTCACGCCTTCGTGGGAGTTCCGTTTACGACGCATGCAGGCGATATGGATATCTCGCGCCGTCTGGCGCACACGGCCAAGCGAACCCTGACGCTGCAGCAGTTTGAAGGAACCGGCGGCGTGCACATCTATCGTATTAGCGACACCACGGATCAGGAACAGCGTATTACAGTGACCGGATCGGTCGGCGTTTGGATCCCGGCCGGCGTGGCAGGCTTTGGCGGCCGTTCTGACAGCAGTTCAACGACGACACGGCAGGTGGCCGATACGTCCCATGCTCAGACGACCCCCGGCTCAACCATCATCGTAACACCCATTGTAACCGCGCCCGTGACGACTTCCGGCGGAGCATCTTCCAATGGTCCGTCCACGATTCCGGGCGGTCCGTTCTTTATCGGTTTTCATGCTCATCAAACTTTCGAACTTTATTATACGGATGATGTGGATAATGCCCGGCTGGGGTACCAGCAGGCGCTTCTGCAATTGGGCTGGGATAATTTTTGGAACCGCAGCAAGGTGTTGAATGCAGCCTCGCAAATGCGCTACTACGGCGATCTTTGGTTTTCCAGCATCAAACAAGTGCAGGACCTTGAAGCCGACTACCGTCGGGCCCAGGTGCGTTCCGGCGTGGAGGCTGAAAAATATATCTATTCCACCGTGAATACGCTGGGCCCCGCGCTTGAAAAAGCGCGGCTGCGGGCCGAGCACAACAGTTACGGCTATCAGCGCTCCGCAGTCATTTTACTGGATGCCCTTGAAACCGCGCCCCGGACCGTGCTGATCGATATGTTTGATCCGAATAAACCTGACCGCGCGCTGATTCAGCATTTTCTGGCCATCGACGATGTCGTGATGGACAGTATTCACCGCGGCCTGCTGGATCCCAAACTAGAAAACCCACTGGCGCCGGTCTACAACGCCTTCCGCGTGCGCCAGCTCATGCACATGGACGCGCTCTTCCGCCAGGGCGCGTTTGGTTCCGAGCAAATGGCGGCGGCACTGCTGGAAATGCAGAAACAGTGCAATACTGCGCTCGAAGCCCAGGGTGAAAAACTCCGGCCTTTGTTTTCGCTGATTGCCGATGTGGGGCTGCCTTACAGCTTCATCGGAGTGGAAGGCAAGATTCGTCTGTATGGCGGCGATGCGGCCGAAAAACAGGCCAAAGCCATGCTGCTGGCCCAGAGCGCCCGTGAACGCAGTTCCAAAGCCGTGGCGGATCTCAAATATGTGTTCGAATCGTATTTTAATGAGTGGTTGATGGCCTACCGCAATTTAGAACGGGCCACGCTTCAGCTTGAAGCCGCGGAAGAACTCTACCGCCGGCATGGGGTGGAGTTTGAGGCGGGAAGTAAAAATGAATCCGAGTTTTGGCTGTCCATTCAGGAACGCATCGAGGCCCAGCAGCAGAAGCTGGCCGCCTTTCATGCCTATGACGTGGCCGAGTGGCGTTTCATGAATCTGCTTGAACATTATCACGTCAAAGAGGCCGTGCTGGCGGATCTGCGGCATTTTGCAGACACGAAAACCGCGACCAAGTATGAAAAAAACAAAACGCCGCGTGACTTTGCGCTTGATAGTGAGCGGCCTTATGAATTTATTCTACGGCTTGGACCCGCGGCCGAGCGACAGGCACCCGCAGTCCCGCAGGTGGAACTGACCCCGGCCGATGAACGCGAACTTGCCAAGGCGCTGCGCACACCCAAATTTGAGACCGCGCCCAGCCAGGAAAGCGAGATCCCCGAAGAATTAAAAATTTTGGAAGAGCCGGTCAAAACTTACCTTGAACTGACCGAGACGCCGTTTGGGCCCGAGTACGTACTCAACCTGAACGATTGGATCCGGGATATTTTCGGCAATCATGCCCGCGATCACCGGCAGACTCCGGAGATGATGGCCAAAAAAATCGAAGAGATCAACAAAACCTATCAGGCCCTGCAGGCGCTCAAAGTCGATGACTTGGCTTTGGATCATCCTTTTATGGCTTGGTTTAAGCAGCACTATGCGGGCAAAACACTGCTCCAGGCGTACCAGGAAACCCGCGAAGCTTACCGCGAACAGGGCCTGGAACGCATCTTTGGCGTCAAATGGGATAAACATTATGTCAATGAACTCATGCTGCGCCGCGTGGAGCACTTGCGTGAGCGTGTCACCGGGGAGGACGTCAAGGGCGATGTGGATATTGATCTGAACTTACTTGGGTTTAACAGTTTTATTTATGAAACCGCGCGCCAGAATCCCGACTATGACCTAAACCGCATGATGAGTTATCACATGCTGTGGACAATTTACGGCATGCACGAAGCAGCCGGAGACCGTGAAATTCGCGAACTGGGCAGTGAAGCCCATCGCCAGTATTGGGCCTGGCTGCAATACACGCTGGTGGATTTGGACAAAGTCGAGTTTTTCCAGGGCGCGATTTCCCAGGATGAATGGATCCTCGATAAAGCCAAAATCCGCACTTTCCTGCGGCATGTCTACGTCACGGCTTTTGGCCGCGAAGTCGAACTGGCCGAATGGGGCGATGGCCAGCAAAAAGGCAAGCTGGGTGCCTGGAATGCGACGGTCAAATTGCTGCAGCTTTTGGCGTCAGAGCCGGATCCAAAACGCCAGCTTCAAGCCGCCAATAATTTTATTGTGCTGATTCGTGATCTTTTAAATGACCGCGATGGTGCCAACCTGCGCGGTTTTTACGGCGATCCGGACGATGCTTTGATTCTGTCGCTGCCTGAGACCGCGCGCCTGCGTGATTTTGAGTATGTGCTGCTGCCCGCGATGGAAGCCGAATTGCGTGAACTTTTACCGGCCAATGTGCTGGCGCGAGTGGAAGCCGATATCACGGCCAAAACTCCGGGAAATCCATTCCAGCCCCGGAATGAAAAAGAACTGGCCGATATCAAAGCGCACAAAACCCTGGCCGATTACCTTGACCGCTACGAACGCTACGAGCAGATGCTGCGCTCGCACGCACTGCTCAAGCAGGATGCGGCCGAATCCCTCGTGCTGGGCAAGGTCATTTATTGGCTGACGATTACTTTAGAAGGCGAGGACATGGAAGATTTGCGCGAAGCCATGAAAAGCGGAACCCTGACGGATGAAGAACGCATCCGCGTGCTGGCGGCCATTAAACCCCGGCTGGATGCCATGCAGATTCTGCGTCCGGGCGTGGATCAGCTTTTCGTCAAGGCGGGGGAAAGACCTCTGGATTTGTCCGATGAAGCCGATGCCTCGCGTTTAAGCGCCATGGCCAATTTTGCGCGGCTGAATCTCAATTATGACGGAGCAGACCTGCCCTTGACCATGGGGCGCATGAGCCGCTTTTTGTCGGATTATATGGCGCCGAATGTGGCGGATATTCGCGCGATCAAACAAAAACTGGATCCGCGTTCTGTTTTTTCACTGCGCAATCCGCGCGATTTCGGATTGGTTTCAGCCTATACCATTCAGCGGCTGGAAGCGGGCTTTAATGAAACCCGCGGCCAGGCCCAAACGATTTTAAAAGCCATGGACGAGCCCGGTTTTTGGGAAGATTTCAGCACCTTTCTGCGCGCGGAGGAACAGGTGCGCATGGGGCTGGGCAAACCCTCAATTTTAACGCCGGGCCAGGGCGCGAAGGAAAGCCTGGATACGATTTACCGTGAAGCAGGCGGCCGGGCCTTGAACCGCAAGCAAGCCGAGAAAGTGGATTTGATTATTTCACGCTTTTTTACCTTTGCACTCAATCCGGACAACCTGACTCCCAGAACACCCGCGCCGGCGCCAACCCCGCCCCGCCGGACACAACCTTCCCGGCGTTCGGAAGTGAGAATTGCCCCAACAGGGCAATCTACACTTCAGTCTCTGCCACCGGAAGAGGCGGAAGTGAGAATTGCCCCAACACCCCCTTTGTCATTGCGAGGAGTCCGTCAGGACGACGAAGCAATCTCAAAGCCCGCAGCTGCGAGAGTTATGCCCGAGAATGTCATCGCAGGCGTTGCGCAAACCGAAACCTTGCGGCGCGAACGGGACGCCTTCTTTGCAACACTTCAGGCCGATGCCCGCAAGACCGGCATGGACATGGCTCAACTGGCCGGAGCCTTTATCGAGCGTCAGATGATCTCAGCGGCGCGCGCTTCGTTAGACGGTCCGGCCTCGTTTATCATGGGCGTGGTCAATGACAAAGATGTTGCCGCGGTTCGGGCGATTTTAGCCGAAGTTCCGGACTTGAAATTTGGCGTGGTGATCCGCAATGGAGCGCTGACAACGGCGTTAAATAAAATAGCGGCGGCCAGCGGGGGACGTCTCAAAATTTACGAACAGGCAAGCCTGAACACGGCCGTTGCTTTGGAGCTTGAACGTGTTTATCACAAGGCTACCGCGGTCACGCAAGCCACGCAGATTATGACCGAAGCGGCGTTGATCCGGAAATTATCGCCGCGTGAAGTGGCCCGCAGTGCCATTCAGGCCGCGCGTCTCGCGAAACCTTATGCGCTCGTCGTGCTGGATTCCAGCGAATCCTTGTCGCTTCCGGGCATTGCCACGCAAGTGATTTCTGTGACCCTTGAAGCCCTGCGCAGCGAACTACAAGCCCAGCAGGCCCTGAGCGCTTCCGCGTAGGTAAGTGTTCATAATTTCCTCCCCCCCGCTTTCCATGGGAGAGGCGGCTTCTATTTCCTCCCCCGTGCTTTCCGGGGGAGGACTAACGCTTACGCAGGCTTCCTTGGCCTGCGAAGCGTTGTGCCTGAATAAAGATTTCAGGCTCAAGGTGGGGGAAAAGTTCGGCCGGTTGAAATCTTATTAGGCTTTTTTGCACTTTATGTAAAGACCGTGTAAAGTTTAAGTGTTGGCTTCGACGCAGGTTGTGCGCGCGGATTCCTCCCCGGAGAACACGGTGGGAGAAAAACAGAGAAGAGCAAAGAGAAAATGGTCATTGATTATTTTCTCCTACGCATTTTTGGGGACGAGATGGGTTCCGTTTCCTCCCGGTGTTTTTCACGGGAAGAGGTCGGCCCTATTTCCTCCCCCGTGCTTTTCGGGGGGAAGAGGTCGGCTCTATTTCCTCCCCCGTGCTTTTCGGGGGGAAGAGGTCGGCTCTATTTCCTCCCCCGTGCTTTTCGGGGGAGGATCAAGGTGGGGGAAAAGAACCATTGTTAAAGAATTGATTTTTAAAACAGGAGATTCATGATCATGCGAAACAAGAAATTTAAAAGCTTTTTGTCCGGCTGCGCAGCCATTTTATTCACGTTAAATGCTGTTATTCCTTCCGGTTTTCCGGCTGCTTCTGAGGCCCCGAGCCTCTCGGGCGAAACCCTTATCAATAATCTCCCTGCCGGCATCGCCCATGTCGAATCCATTGTCAAAGGTACGGCACCCGAAAAACCCTTCGTCATTTACATCCAGGACGCCCACGCCAATCCGGAGGCCCAAGAAAGTATCCGTAAAATTCTCCAGGCGATCCACGCGCAGACCGGCAGTGACAAACTGACCGTTGCTTTCGAAGGCGCCGTCGGCGAACTGCACCCCGAGTATTTGCGTTTTTTTAAAGATTATCCCGCCGCGGATGAGGCGATCCGCCGCGATCTGGCTTCAAAGGGAGAATTGACGGGAACAGAACTTTTTGCTTCCGGCCTTTATGAGGACAAAAAATTTGATTCCGGAATGATTCAAGGGATTGAGGACGCCGGGTTGTACCGTGAAAATTTTTCAGCCTATGAAGCGGCGGCTGAAACCGGCACATTAAATCAAAAACGCCTTAACGCTTTGAAAGACGATCTGGCCAAAGCCTGGACCAAAAATGCCGGACCGGATTTGCTTAAATTCAACCGCGAGCGCGCGCGGCGCAAGCATGGAGAATACGGCCGCAGCCTGCGTTCCTTTGGACAGGCCTCGGACAAGACCCATGCCGCGCTTTCAGCCTATGCAGATTATTTGGCCAAGTGCGCTTCGGATTGGGTTGGCATTGATCTTAGCCGGGAGATCGAGGAACTGCGCTTTCCCAATTTGATTCGCCTGCTTAAACTGAAGACGCAGGCGGGCTCCGTCAATATTGAAACGGCACAGCGTGATTGGACCGGGCTGCAGAACGATTTTGCTTCCGTGCTTGGAATTCAAGAGGCTGGAAGCCTGCAGGCAAGAGTCCTGCGCGGTGAGAAGGCCGGAAAAAATGAGAAACAGGTCCGTCAATTTCTAGAAGAAATTGCTGCAAAATCTCCAGATTTATTCACGCAGATTCGCAGCCGGGAAAGTTTATGGAAAATGCTTGTGCGCAGCCTTCTTCTCGAGGAGATGGATGCCGAAGCGCTTTTTGCGGAAATGTCGGTTTTGGAACAAGCGATCGAATCCAAATTGGCCGTCACCGGCGAAGAAAAATTTCTGATCACGCTCAGCCGGGATTTTGAACTACTGCAGAAACTTCTTTACCTGGAACTGACTTCCGAAGATTGGCAGGTCCTGCAGACGACGCCTGAAGCGGTTGACATGGATTCCTTGCTGCGCCGCCTGCACCTGCTTGGGATCAAAAACAACCCTGAAAGTTTCAGCCTGCTGCAATGGAACGTTCAAAGTGCCCTGCGATTTTATGAAACCGCGGAAACTCGAGACCGCGCGCTTTTTTCAAACGCCCTGACGGCCGCGCAAAAACGCGGCGCGCAGGTTCTTGTCCTGATTGCCGGCGGATTCCACGCCCAAGGATTTATCCAGGCCCTGGATAAAAATCGTTCCGGCTATGCCGTCATGCGCCCGGTGATCCGCAGCGCTTCAGACGCGTCTCAATATCATCGCGTGATGATGCGTAAAAACGTGCAGAGTTACGGAACAGAAAAAATGCAAATCGCCTCCAAGCAGACCGCGCTCTTGCTGCAGGCCTTAAGCGATACCGGCATGCCCGTCATTGAAAAAACAGCTTCTTTGACGGACGCACAGCAGATCCAGGTGTTTATGCAAGCCATCCAGGCGCATCCGCTGCTGAAAGGAGCCCTGCAGTTTGAGGCGGCAGACGGTTCGGCCCTTCAAGAAATGGCTTTTACGGTGCCCGGCGTGGTTTATGCCGCAAATTTTGCCTTGGGTGAAAGAGCCCTGACTCAGTCGAACCCGACTTATACGAGCCTGCTTGCCCAGGACAGATTTATCGAGAGTGCCCGGGGCGGCATCCGGTTTTTCCCCGGCATTGCAAACGGCCGTTTGGCCCTGCGTTCGGAAGTGCGCATCAATGATGCCGATTATCCTCTTACGCCGGAGAAAAAATGGCGGCGGCGCGAGACAAAATCCGAGGATCTATACGTTGGCGCATACCGCCGGAAGCTGGCTGAGATTACCAAAGCCGGCGGCGATTCCGAAAAAGTTTTAAATGAGCAGGTTTACAAGCGCGGCTCGCTTCAGATCGGGGAAATCCCAGGGAGTTCCTTTTTCGCCACGCAACAATCGCTTGATGCGATGCAGCGGCAGGTTTCAAGCTTGAACCCGGATGATCCAAGGCTGGAAGCGCGCAAAAGTACGAGAGATGGTATTTTAACCAAAGCTAGCATTGTGGCGGACGCCGAAAGCGAGGGCTATAAACAAAAAGGCAAGGCGTTGATCGGCCGTGGGATGCATCGCATGATTGCGCTTGCCGGGGGCATGTCGGTGCGTGGCGCTATCTATGCGAATGAATTTATTTATCTGCCCGGCTATGGCAAAGTGCCGCTTTTGGCTTTGAAGATTCTCAATGTGCTGCATGCCGGTCAACAGGTTGGTAATTTTCAGCCGCTATTCACGGTGGCCGAAAGCGACTTTACCATTCCCAAAGTCCGGGAGGCGGTGGAATGGCTTGTGGCGCGTAAACTGCTGCCGTCCGATCAGGATCTTGACTATTTTACGGCTTCGATCGTGCCCCGCCTGACGCTGGACGGCAAATTTTACCGTCCGGACAATCCGGAAGAATACCGGCAGCAGGGTTTTGCCAATGCCTCGCATTTTGATGCCATCCGCTATTATATTTTGAGCGGGCTTTGGGGCGAGGATCTTAAACGCGTTCAAAAGGCCGGCGCGCAAGACAAGGCTTTTGTAATTAGTTTTTCAAATATGAATGTCCCCACGTCCACGCTTTCGGCGGAACTGGTGGGGCATTTGGCGGCGGCCTCTCAAGAGAACGCCGCTACGGGCGTTCTGATTGAAATGACGGATAACCGGGGCGAGGAAGGCGGATTTTTTGCGCAGGTTGACTATGGCAACGGTCTTATCATCGATCAGTCGGTTGAGCGCTACTTGATGACTCCGGGGCAGCTTGATCTTGTGAAAGCGGACAAAAAAAACTTTCCGCTTTTTAATACCAATGCGCTGCATGTGACGCATCAATTTCTGGAGGATTTTTTTAATCTGGACAAGCTAGGGTTCATTCCGGACAAAGAAGCCTTGAAAGACGAAGATAAATTTTTAGAACTGCTGGCTGCGCTCGACGCCAAAACTTCCATTTTTGGCGATGATGCTCCCGGAGAAAAAATCGCCACCTATCCGGAATTTAAAACCGTGGAGATGACAACCCGGGAGGGTAAGAAAAAAGAAGTCCGGGTATTGCAGCTTTCGCGACTGTTGAGCGATATTTATCGCGTGGCTTCGTTTCAAGGGCGGGGGATGGCTTATTACGTGCCCCGCGAAATGGACCGGTTTACAGATTCCGAGACCAATGAAACCGTTGTTACTCATGATCGTTATACGGAAGCCAAAACTTATGACAACATCGTCAATAACCGCAAGGCCTTTCAGGCGGCCCTCGCCGATCAACTTTCGCTTTTACCGGCAGCGGATCAGCCCCTTTCAAGTGCGGACACATTGGTGGAATCTTTGGACCGTTTTTATCAAATCCGCATGGAAAAAGTCAGCCGTTCGCTTGCGCGCTCTAAAGAAGCCTTAAGGGCACATCAAGAGGAGTTAGAGCTGTTAATGGAAAGCATGGAGACTGCAGACCTGACGGGCCGTGCCGAACTTGAACTTCAGATTGCAGAAGTTCAAAGAAAAATCGTAGAAGAAAATGGCGTTGTGGAGACGGTTCAAGAAATTAAAAATGCGGTTGTGGAACTGCACAAGACCATGATTCGGGCACTGGACAGCCGCAATGCCGGGCAGCATGCCGCATTTGCAGATCTTTTGAAACATTATCCCGATACGTCTGCGCGCGTTACAAGACTCAACTATTTGCGGCAAGCAACCGAAGTTGTGCGTAGTCCCGGAGCCAAGTCGGAAGTCCGGCTGGCCCGCAGCGAAGCAGTGACAACAACCCAGCAAGCGGAAAGAGAACTGACGGATGAAGTCCGCGGGCTTTCGGCAGACAGCCGCGCAAATTTGCCGCCCGTGCCTTCCGAACGCATTACGGTCGCCAGTGCCTTGGGCGTCATTCCCCCGTCTGCCGGAGTTGATCAATCTTCACGGCTTGCCAACGCAAGCGCGATGTCTTTAATCGAGGGAACTGAGGCAAACCTTCCGGCATTCACGCTGGCTGAGAAAGCCGCGTTGGGCGAAGAGTTTCTCCAGGCTTTTTTTGACCCTGCCCGTGCCGTTTTGTACCGCCAAAATGATCAGCTTCTGCTTCAGGAAAACCTGGAAAAACTGCCTGCCTTTGACAGCGGCATGAAACTGTGGGTGCGTTATTTGGCAATCCATCGGAATGTGACGTGGGGAGTAGACGGCGATCGTATTGAAAAAACAGCGCTCGATCTTTTTAGAGCGAAACTATTTGAAATGGCCGAAGCCTGGGGGACTCCGCTCGCAGACAACCAAGTCCTTCTCGTCGATTCGAAGCGGCCCGGCTTTGAAATTTCTATGCTCCGTCTTCCGCTTAAAAACCAGCTTCTAGGTTATTTAGCGCGTCAAGAAGACGTTTTGACCACAACCCTGGCCGTCAAGGGGGCCAGTTTTCACCGCACGCATGAGGGCCGGGCCCTGGACCGCATGATTGCAGCCGAGGCGCTGCGCAATCAAATTCCGGATGACTTACAAAGCGTCATTGGGCCGCTCAGCGAACTTGCAGCAGCGGTTTTTAAAACATCCTATAGCGCTCTTGAAGCCGGCTTTGCGGCCTATCAGCGTTTGGCGGCATCGGCATAATCAAAATAGTTGGAAGATTCTCTGCTTCTAACTTTTAACGCCGTGTGCGAGTTCCCGCCCCCCTCTTAATCTCCCCCCGGAGAGCACGGGGGGAGAAAAAAATGCATCTTTATTTCCTCCCCCGTGCTCTCCGGGGGAGGATCAAGGTGGGGGGCAGCACAAACTCATACACAGCGTTAACTTCTAACTTCCAACCTCCAACTTTTCCCTGTTATAATCTCCAATGACTTTTCCCGCATCCGTTCGCATCGCCATCGCCCAAATGAACCCTATCGTGGGGGACTATGCGGGCAATACACGCAAAATTCTGAGTTGGATCGACGAGGCTGAAAAGCAAAAGGCCCGCGTCATTGTATTCCCTGAAATGGCCCTGTGCGGCTATCCCGTCTGGGACCTGGCGAATAAAAAGTCTTTTGTCGATGAGGGCTTGCGTTGCCTGCGGCGCATTGCTAAAGCAACTGCAAATAGAAAAATCCACATTCTGTTGGGATTCATTGATCGGCAATCAGGAACAGGTCCAATCAAATCTGCAGGACCTGTCCCTGCGTCTAATGCGCCGTCGCGCTGCCATAATGCGATGGCATGGATTCATCACGGGCGTGTCCGCGGCGTTCAACATAAAACCCTTTTGCCCACCTACGATGTTTTTCTGGAAGAAATTTTCTTTGAGCCGGCCCGCAAACACGGCTTTTTTGCCTGCGGCGGCCTGAAAATCGGGCCTACGATTTGCGAGGATATTTGGGATGAGGGCTATGCCGTTAAGCCGGTGCGCCTGCAGGCTCAAAAGGGCGCGCGGCTCATCGTCAATATTTCCGCCTCGCCCTATTACCGCGGCGTGGCTGATACGCGCGAGAAGCTGTTGAAGCGTCATACCCGCCAAACGCGCCGTCCTTTTCTGTACGTTAACCAGGTGGGGGGACAGGACGATTTGGTTTTTGACGGACGCAGTTTTTTTATGGATGAACGGGGCCAGGTTCTTTTTCGCGCGCCCGCCTTTGAAGAGGGCTTATTCTTTTTTGATTGGGCGCCAGGGACAGGTCCGTCAGGTTTCGCGGGACCTGCCCCTGCGTCTAACGCAGCGACTGTCCAAGCGCGATTTGATGAATCGCGTCTTGGATCTGCCCCTGTTTTGCCGGCTGATCCCCTGAATGGTTCACCGGAAGAAATGTATCGCGCGCTTATTTTGGGGGTTCGCGACTATTGCCGCAAAAACCGTTTTGAGCGGGTCTTGATCGGACTGAGCGGCGGCATTGATTCGGCGCTGGTGGCCGCGGTGGCGGTCGATGCGCTCGGCCCGCAGGCCGTGGCCGGCGTCACCATGCCTTCGGGTTATTCTTCCGAAGGCAGTTGGAAAGACTCGGAAGCCCTGGCGGCCAATCTCGGAATCGAAATCCGCAAACACGCCATCCAGGATAAATTGGATTTCCTGCTGAGCCGCTATTGGGAGCATTATCGCCACGAAAAAAAAACAGTTCCTGCTGCAGGCACGATCACTCTTTCCATGGAAAATTTGCAGGCGCGCATTCGTGGGATTGAATTGATGTTCCTATCAAACCATGAAGGCCGCCTGCTGCTTTCGACCGGCAATAAGTCGGAGCTGGCTATGGGGTATTGCACGCTGTATGGCGATATGGCCGGCGGCTTATGCGTGCTCGGCGATATTTATAAAACAGACGTCTACCGTCTGGCCCGCTGGCGCAACACGGTTCGGCAAGTCATTCCGCAGGCGATTCTGACCAAGGCGCCTTCGGCCGAACTGCGGCCAAACCAGAAGGACCAGGACACGTTACCGCCCTACGAAATTCTAGACGAGATTTTACGTCTGTCGATTGAAGAAAACAAAAGCCGCCAGGAGATTAATCAGTGGTTTAAAAGAAAAAGAGCGGTGCCTGGCTCCCGCCTCTTAGGGTGCCTGGCACCTTCTGAAGAAGTCATCGCGGATGTTCTGCGCAAAGTGGACCATAATGAATACAAACGCCGCCAGACGCCGCCAGTGATCCGCGTCACCCGCAAAGCCTGGTTTGGCCGCCGCATGCCCATCACCAACCGCTTCGAATCCTAACAGGGACAGGTCCTCCTAACCCATTATCATTAATAGGCTTATGGCGGACCTGTCCCTAATGAGCGCTGGGCGCTGTATAATACTTTTATGGCCCTTACGATTGGTATTCCCAAGGAAATTAAGACCCTGGAAAAGCGGGTCGGCCTTACGCCCGCCGGCGCACAGGCGCTGCGTCAAAAGGGGCTGGACGTTTTGATTCAAAAAGGCGCTGGGGAATCGTCGGGATTTAGTGATGAACTCTACCGCCAGGCCGGCGCGATGCTGGTAGGTTCTGCGGCTGAGATTTATGCGCGTTCGGGACTGATCCAAAAAATCAAAGAACCACTGCCTGGAGAATATGATTTTTTTAAACCCGGATTGATCCTTTTTTCGTTTTTGCATTTGGCAGCACCCTCTTCTTGCGATTTGGTTCAGGCGCTGATGAAACGCCGGGTCACGGCTCTAGCCTTTGAGACCCTGGAAAAAGACAGCCGCAGGCCGTTGCTCGCGCCGATGAGCGAGATCGCTGGAGCGCTTGCGAGTCTCTATGCCGCTTACTTTTTGGGTGCAGACCTCGTCAGCAGGAGCCTGAGCCCGCTTTATGATCTTAAGAATGATCTTGCACAAATCGGCGCGGCTTATCCAAGCGTGCCGCAGTTATTATTTTCGCCTGCCGCTATCGTTGTTTTTGGCGGGGGAATTGCCGGCGCTGCGGCGGCGCATTACGGTCTTCAAATTCACGGAACCGTTATTATTGTTGAAAAGAATTCTCTGCGGTGTGAAGAATTGCACAAAGTGTTTGAGTGTGCCGGTAACCGTTTTCAGGTTTATACCCCCGAAACGCTTCCGGCCGCTGCGCTCAAAGCTGCGGACGTTTGGATTGGCGCTGTACACCAAACGGGAAAGCGGGCTCCGCATGTACTGGATCAAAAACAAATGGCTGCGGCTTGCTGCGAGAAACGTAAAATTATTATGGATATTTCCATTGATCAAGGCGGCAATTTTCCCGAAGCGCTGCCAACCAGTTATGAAGAGCCATTTTACCGGGACACGGGGGGCAATCTGCGTTTCTGTGTGCCTAATATTCCATCCCTTGCGGGGCCGTATGCTTCGGAAAGCATGACCAAACTTTGCTTGCCTTATACCCTGGCCCTTGCGCAGGGACTTGACAAGGCGCTCCAGGCCTATCCCGAACTAGGCTCAGCCATCAATATTCAGGAGGGGAAAGTTAGGCTGGAAGCTATTCGCGAAGCTCATGCCCTGTGAATGATGTTTTTTCTTCCCGCCATCTTTTATCCCGGTACCTAAAGTACTGGGATAATAAAGAAAATGCTTAATTCAAGACCGTTATAACAATAGTCGATATCTAGAGTTATGAAAAATGTCTCCGCGCCTGTGACTGCGCATGATACCTTTGTCATTGTCCCGGCTTTTAACGAGGGGGAAGTGGTCGTTCAAACCCTTCAACCGCTTATTCGTGCCGGCTTTTCCGTCGTTGTTGTCGACGATGGATCGGCCGATGCAACCGGGGACAAACTGAGTGCCTTGGCGGTCCACTGTCTGCGGCATCCGGTCAATTTAGGACAGGGAGCGGCGCTGCAGACTGGAATGGATTACGCGCTTCAGCAAGGTGCGAAAATCCTTGTGCATTTTGATTCCGACGGCCAGCATCAGGCGGGCGATATCGAACGGCTTATACAACCGATCCTGCGCGGGGAAGCCGACGTCGTTTTGGGCTCGCGCTTTTTGCGGCCGCAAGATGCCGGTCAAGTGCCGCCGACGCGCAGAATGTTTTTAAAAATCGCTGTTTGGGTCAATTGGCTGCTTACCGGCGTCCGGCTCAGCGATGCCCATAACGGCTTCCGGGCCCTATCCGCAAGCGCCGCCAGCCAAATCGATCTGCGGGAAAATGGCTTTGCCCATGCATCCGAAATCGTCCAACAGATCCGGGAGCGCAAACTGCGCTGGGTCGAATGCCCGGTGACGATTCGCTATACCGAGTACACACGCGCCAAAGGCCAATCCTGGTGGAACGCCTTTAACATCGTGATGGACCTGATGCTAAGGAGGATTTTTCGATGAGAATCATTCAATTCCTGCTAATTCTGATTTTTGCTCTGACGGTGATTGCCTATTTCCGCCGCTGGCGCAGCCGCCTGAGAGACCGCGCGCTTGTGATCGTTTTTGCCCTGGCGGGGTCTGCTTTTGTCTTATTTCCGGGCGTGACGGCCCGCTTAGCCGCTTTGACGGGCGTTGGCCGCGGCGTGGATTTTGTCATCTATCTGGCCATGGCCGGTCTCGCGTTTTTTTGTTTTTTGCTGTATGCCCAGCAGCGCGAAACTGACCGCAAACTCACTGAATTAACCCGCGTCATTGCCCTTACAACCGCGCAGGAGAGAGTCAAATCCTAATTCGGGTTTTCCCAGCTTAACTTCAAAAACTCCGGCTTGTTTTTTTAACGAGAAGCACTAAGATACAATTTGTTCATTTAACCTCACAAATTGTATTTTTATCACTATTTCCTGACCCCCAAAAGACGTTAAAGCCCTCTGAAAGGCGACTTTTCTGAAGAGTCTTGCATTTTAGTCATGACTTTTCTGTAATTTGGTTCATAATGGTCATCATGCAAAGAACCCTGCAAGATAAAATAAAAGCGGATTTAGATCATAAAATTATCCTCCTGAGCGGCCCCCGCCAAGTAGGAAAAACCATGCTTTCTAAAGCCCTTTATCCACAAAATGCAGAATATTTTAACATGGATAACGAAGATCACCGGCTGATCATTCGAAAAAGCGCCTGGCGGAGGGATTGTGACTTGGTTATTTTTGATGAACTTCATAAAGTCAAAAAATGGAAGAATTGGATCAAGGGAATTTATGATACAGAGGGTGTCAGACCGCGCTTGCTTGTGACGGGATCGGCTCGTCTGGATGCCTATCGAAAAGGAGGAGATTCGCTGGCAGGGCGTTTTTATTCCTACCGCCTCCATCCTTTTTCGGTTGCAGAACTCAAAGGATCTTATGCCCCTGAGGCAGTTCTGGAAAACATCATGACGGTAGGTGGATTTCCAGAACCCTTCCTCAAAGGCAGCCTTGAAACGGCCAAGCGCTGGCGACGTTCGCATATTGACCGCATTCTCCAGGAGGATCTACGAGACATCGCGTCTGTAAGGGACATTCGGAGCGTAGAAACACTCGTTACGCTTCTTAGGGATTCGGTTGGAAGCACTATTTCCTACGAATCCCTGGCCCGGGATTTGCAGGTTTCCCCTCACACGGTTAAAAATTGGATTCAAATGCTTGAAAATCTTTATATCCTTTTTGTGGTGACACCGTACTCACGGAATATTGCAAGAAGCCTTTTGAAACAGCCCAAAATTTACTTTTATGACACAGGCTATGTCAAGGAAGACGCAGGAGCAAGATTTGAAAACGCAGTGGCTTGCGCTCTCTTAAAAAGACTCCATTATTTGGAAGATACGGCGGGCGAAAAGTGTGCTTTGCATTATCTTCGGGATAAAGAAAAAAGAGAGGTTGATTTTATGACCGTCCGCGATGATAAACCCGAGTGGTTAATTGAGACAAAAACTTCCAGGGCGGACACACCGGCCTTGAAGCATTTTTCCAGTTTTTTGGGGCGGCAGGTTAAGCCTATCTTGCTTGTCAAAAAACTTCAGCGCGAACTTTTTTTGGAGGGGATTGAGGTCAAAAAGGCAGCGGCTTGGCTGGCGGCTTTGGAGGCCTGATCCCCTGATTTTAACGGCAGGAGGATTTTTCGATGAGAATTATTCAATTTTTGCTTATTTTGATTTTTGCCTTGACGGTGATTGCCTATTTCCGCCGCTGGCGCAGCCGCCTGAGAGACCGCGCGCTTGTGATCGTTTTTGCCCTGGCGGGGTCTGTTTTTGTCTTATTTCCGGGCGTGACGGCCAGCTTAGCCGCTTTGACGGGCGTTGGCCGCGGTGTGGATTTTGTCATCTATCTGGCCATGGCCGGTCTCGCATTTTTTTGTTTTTTGCTGTATGCCCAGCAGCGCGAAATCGACCGCAAACTCACTGAATTAACTCGTGCTATTGCGTTAAACACGTCTCTCCACAATAAACCGGGACGCGGCTGAAGCGTCTCATTCGGCAATGGCAGGTTTTTCATGCTGTATAAAATCGTAAAAAAATTAGACGCGCTTATTTTTTCGAAAGATCGGCGTGATTTCGTTGAGAATCTTATCACTCTAGGGTTTGCCAACATCATTGCCGGCATCCTGCCCATCGCGACCATACCCTATCTGATGCATACCATCGGCCCGGAAAAGTATGGGCTGATTGCCTTTGCGCAAGCTCTTATTCAATATTTTGTTCTGTTAACAGACTATGGCTTTAATTTCTCTGCGAATCGGCAAATCTCCATTTGCCGGAATGACCGCGAACGCGTGGCTATGATTTTTAACGCCATCCTTATGGCCCGCCTTATACTCATGGCGGGCTGCTTCCTCTTGCTTCTGGCGCTGCTTTTGGCCGTGCCGAAATTTGGCAAAGACCCTTTGGTTTATCTTTGGTCTTTCGGGGCTGTCCTCGGAAGCGTTCTACTGCCCGTCTATTTTTTTCAGGGTATGGAAAAAATGCGCTACATTTTTTTTGCAAATCTATGGTCCCTCGCATCCTTAGCGCTGATTGTGGGCTTTGTTAAGGAAGAAGCCCACTACATTTATGTACCGCTGTTTAACAGCGTAGGGGTTTTGTTGGCTGGTATTTATGCGTTGATCGCCATTCGCGTAAAATTTCACGTCCGGTTTTTTATTCCGCCCTTTCATGAGATCATGGATCAATTTCGCGACGGATGGCATGTTTTTATTTCGAACATGACGGGAGCGTTCTATAACAATAGCCGCGTTTTTATTTTAGGTTTTTTTGTCACGAGCACAATCACGGGTTACTATGCCATCGCCGAGAAAATGATTGGGCTGCTCATTACATTTCCTTTGTTGCTGATTTTGCTGGCCGCTTTCCCGCGGTTGTGCGACCTCTATGTCCGTAAACCGGAGATGGCCCGGCTGCGATTGCACCAATTTCACTGGGGGCTGGTTTTTATTTACGGATTTCTCGTGCCGCTTGCATTTGTTTTTGCCCGCCCCCTTGTTTATTTGCTATGCGGAGGCGCTACGCCGTCCGAAGTCATTCTATGCTTTCGAATACTTCTCATCTCCCTGGGGTTGACCGCAGCGAACGTCTTTCCCTTGCACGCTTTTCTCATTGTTGGAAAGCCTGCCTTTTTTTCAAAAATCAATGTGATTTATGGGATACTTGGGCCTTTTGTAACGCTGTTAGGCGCTTATTATTATTCTTACCAAGGCGTTGCCGTCAGCGTGGTGCTTATGTCTATATTTGGCTTTTTTCTGACTTTAAACGAACATAAAACAAAAGAGATGCAAGGGACATGAAGGTTTTGCACGTAGGCTATGGCTTTCTGCCGTGGTCAAGCGGGGGATTAAGCCGTTATGTCGAAGATCTGCTCCAGATTCAAGCCCAAAACGGCTATGAAGTTGCGTATTTTTTTTCCGGCCGCCATTACCCTTGGCGAAAGAAAACACGGCTTTACCGGTGGAAACGAGGCAGCATTCACTTTTATGAAATTCAAAACTCGCCGATTGCTCACCAAATTGATCATGGAGTTGCCGAACCAAAATATGAAATCCAAGAACCAATCAGTGAGGACTTATTCCGCCACGTTATCGCTGAGGTCAAACCCGATCTTGTCCATATTCAGTCGCTTATCGGACTGCCGTCCTCGCTGATTTCAATAACGAAAGCGGAGTTTCGTCTTCCGCTGGTCATGACACTGCTAGATTACTCCATGGTGTGTCCCGCAGTGAAGCTCTTTGATGTCCAGGGCCGGCTCTGTGTTGCCGCCGAAGTTGGCAAAAATTGTGTCGCTTGCTGTCAAAATGCGGCAAAGATTCACAACCGAGGGTACCAAACACTCATCTATGAACTGCGCTCGTTGGGCGGCTATGCGTTTTTGTCTTTTTATAAGACCGTTCTTTCATGGGTGAAGCAAAAAAGCAGCCCTTCACAAAAAAAAACGCCGGATGCAGCTGCACCAGAAATTTCCAGCAGGTTTTGTGATCTGAGCGTCGATTTTCAAAACAGAAGGGATATGAATGTGCAGCGACTTAAAGAGGCTGACCGGCTCATTGCTGTATCCCGCCGGGAGGAGGAAATATTTCGGCGATATTTGGGAGCCATAGATACCTTCCGAATGATTCATATCACAGTGAGTCATTTGGCGAATTTAAAGCCGCATCCTCACGCAAAAGTTTCCGCCGGCGATCCTGTCAAATTTGTTGCGTTAAATTGCTCGACCTACGCTAAAGGGGCGATGATTCTTTTTGAAGCCATCCAGATTCTCAACAACTCCGGCTTCGCGTCAAAATTCGAGTTTTATCTTATCGGCGACCCCGCTTTATCCATTCTGCATGCGCGTCCGGCCAGTCCTAACATTGTTTACCAGCGTGCGTATGAACCGCACCAGCTTAATCAGATTTTAAATCACATGGATGTCGGTGTCGTCCCTTCACTCTGGGAAGAAGGCTATGGCCTCGTTGGCATTGAGTTCTTAGCCAAAGGCATTCCCGTGATCGGCAACGCTAGGGGCGGTATCCCCGATTATGTTTTCGAGGGCGTGACGGGCTGGCTTAATCAAAGCGCAACGGCTGAGGAATTGGCCCGGATTATGCAGAGTATTCTTGAGGACCGGACGAAGATTGAAATTCTGCGGAATAAAATCATTTCACGCCGAAGCGAATGGGTGAAGCCCATGCAAGTGCACTTCCAAGAAATAGATGCGCTTTACAGAGAAATTTATGCAGAATAAACTTGTTTTAGCAAAAGAGAACAAAATGGATCGATCTGGCCTGGCTGGACAAATTATCGATGAGATTACGGCCTGTACGGGCTGGGAGCGGCCGGTGGTTCGCGACCAAGTTTTGCGTGAGATGAAACAGCCAGGCAGTACGCAAATCCAAGAGGCCCTGGAACAGGGCCTCGATTTTCATGTTTACAATTCGGCCATGGATCGCTTTTACAAAACCGCAAAAAGTTTTATTTTCGTGCTTTCGGTTGATTTTTACAGCAAAGAACGTCAAACCCTGATCGGGCGCGTGAAAGAACGCCTGCAGCAATACCTCAAAAAGATGCCTGACGATTATAAAATCAAAATTTTAATGTTTGGCGATGGAATCGGCGGCGATACTTTATTTCTCCATTCATTTTTTAAAGAAAGGGCCTGTTTTTATTATTTCGATGTTCCCGGCAGTGAAACCTTCCGCTATGCTTTAAAAAGATTCCAGCTACACGGGGTTTCCGTGAAAATTCTTACCGATTATTCCCAGATACCGTCAGGCGCTTTTGATGCGCTCATCTCGCTTGAGGTTTTGGAGCATTTGCCGGATCCTCTGACAGCCATTGGCGACTTTAGACGCTTTTTACGTATGGACGGCATCGCGATCGTCAGCGAGTGTTTCCAAGGAGTTTGTGATCAGTATCCGACCCACTTGCGTTCGAATTTGAAGTATGCAGGCAAGACGCCATTTCTTTTTTTGAAAAAAGGCTTGATGCTTGATTATTATGCCAGGCAATGGCCGCTGTTATTTAAACCGATGGAGTTTGTCAAGAGAGAGGCTGTGACGGCGCTCGATTGGATTCGCCTTAGTACGGATCCTTGCGTGATCGCTTTATTTTGCCGCTGGTGGGTAGTTTCTCGAAGATCGGTTTCTTGAAAAGAACTCAATCGGAGGATTTGAACATGCAGAGTTCTATCGGGGTTGATCCCAATCCTTTTGTCAGCATTATCATTTTGAACTTCAATGGTAAAGCCTGGTTTGCGGAGTGTCTCGACTCTTTGCTTAAACTGGATTATCCTCGGGAAACATTTGAAGTCATTGTCGGCGATAATGCGTCCACGGATGATTCGGTCGAATTTATCCGGCAGAATTATCCTTGGGTGAAGCTCATCGTTTTCGATGACAATTACGGTTTTTGCCGTTCCAATAATCTTTGTGCCGCACAGGCCAAAGGGGAGTATTTAGCCTTTCTTAATAATGATACCTTTGTGACCCCGGGCTGGCTCCGGGCACTTGTCCGGGGGATACAGTCGGAACCCGATATCGTTTCGTGTGCTTCGAGGATCTTGTATCCCCATTTAGGTGAAGGAAAGTTTCTCAATGCCGCAGGCGGTATTATTGCCATGAGTGGCGCCGGCCTTTACGAAGGATGGATGGAGGAAGATGGACCGGCCTATGACATTCCAAAATATACCGGCTTTGGCTGCGGAGCCGGCGTGATGTTTCGAAAAGATTTTTTTATAAAAACAGGGGGTTTTGAGGAGTACTATTTTTATGGTTTGGAAGAAATGGATATTGGGCTTCGCTCCTGGCTCTATGGGTACAAAGTCTTTTATGCGCCAGATGCCCTTATGTACCATTATGGCGGTAAAACAGGATATCGGCAGATGAATCGGGTAACTCCGGCCATGGAGTATCTGATGATGCGGAATACGCTCTATTTTATCTTAAAAAATTTTCAGATGCTTACTTTGCCCAAAGCATTTTTTCTGTGTTTTGCGCGGGGGATTGCCAAAAGTATTTATGCCCTGTGTCAAGGCAATGTCAGCATACTAGGGGCGATTTTAAGGGGAACTTTTCAGGGGATAAGGGATTTTGGCCAAGCATTGTTATCTCGCCGCAATACCCAGCGACACCGAAAGTTATCAGATCGTGAGCTGATCGAATTGGGAGTTATGGCATCGTTTCTGAAAACGATTCAAATTAACCGGCGAATGGCCCGTCGGATGAAACACATCCTGAAGGGAAATTGGTATGATACGAAAGATTCCGTTGATGTTGTTACCAATCAACAAGGCCGACTTGTTTTTCGAAAGAAAACATAGGCTGCAAAAGAGGTTTATCTGAAAATAGCATTGATTTACGACGTTGTCTTTCCGTATTGGATTGGCGGTGCGGAACACCGTTATTATGCAATAGCGAGCCAGCTTAGTGAGAAGCATGAAATATCGATCTATGGTTTCAACTATTGGCGTGAAGATCCAAGCCGCTGCTTGCCTCAATGCAGATATATTTCTGTCGGTGAGCCGATTCCCATCTATAATTCTAAAAGACAGCGATATGTATCCGAAGCAATCCTATTTGCACTGCGATTAGTCAGGCCTCTTTTAGAAAGCCGGGAAGAACTCTGGGATATTGCCAGCACCCCCTATTTTTCTGTTCTTACTGCACGCTTAATAAGCTTTATCAGACGCAAACCCATGGTTGTCACATGGCACGAATACTGGGGAAATTCCTGGTATGATTACATGGGCTGGAAAGGGATCTTTGGAATCATAATCGAAAAGTTAGCGCTTTTTTGCTCGCCCAAAATTATTGCTGTCAGCAATTTTACAAAGAGGCGCCTTCTGTCAGCAGGTTGCCCTGAAAAAAAAATTACGGTTATTCCTAATAGCATTAGCCTCGCTAAAATTAATAAAGTTCTTCCGAGTCATGATTCCACAGACCTCATTTATGTGGGGCGATTGGTGCCCTATAAGCAAGTAGCGCTTTTGATCAAAGCTTTAAAAATTCTTCATGAATCCAATCAAAAAATGACGCTTTGCATTATTGGGGATGGGCCTGACAAAGATGACCTGCTGAAGCTAACCAACGAACTATCGCTTGAAAAACATGTGCGTTTCTTGGGTTTTTTGCCATCAAGCGAAGAGGTCTATGCGTGGCTTAAGTCAAGCCGTGTCCTTGTGTTACCTTCTAAAAGAGAGGGGTTTGGAATAGCCATTCTCGAAGCTTGGGCGTGTGGTATCCCCGTCGTTGTTTGTTCCGAGCCTAATAGCGCCTTGCCGGATCTCATTGATAGTGATGTTAAAGGTCGTGTTGTTTATTCAGAACCCCATGCCATTGCCAAAGGATGTATGGAACTTTTGGCGGAACAAAAAGAAATTCTGAAAAAGAAATTATCCGAGGAAGTTGCTCCATACGACTTAAAAATTATAGCCGCCCATTTAGAAAAAATTTACCAGCATGTCTATAAAAATCATCAGCGGATTACGGGACGCCGTCCGCTGGGAGATGTTAAGAAGACGATGAAAAACGATTCCACGCGCTAAAAACCAATCTTATGAACGATAATGCTTTATCGGTGAACGATTTTTCGGCCAGGATTTATACGATTCTTGATGAAGGGGAAAGCCTGGCTGATTACTATAAAACAGTTTCTGTTTTGCGTGAGTTTTTTACTTCGCCTGAATGGAGTTCTTCTGTTACTGGATTTTACTTAAATGCGATTACGCGGGATCCCTATCACGTCACAGTAAGAATTGCTTATATGGTCGCATCGATGACAACTAGGCCGGTGGATTCTTATCAAGCCTATGCTGACCAAAAAGGACTTGTGACAGTGGGGTTTGACGAGCTTGAACCACGCGAAGGACTTTTCACAAATTACTACGGCGGCGATGAACTTTTGTTTCGCCGGTATTTGGCAACCTATTCATGGATTGGGATGGATTTGTTAGAGAATGATTTTGAAAATTCAACCCGGCTTTTTTCCGAATTGCGCAAGCAGCCAAGGGCGTCTTACCGGAATTTTCTGGAGCAGACTTTTTTAACGAAAAGTCCTTATTTTGCCGGCATGCCCAAAGCGGATCAGGAAGAGTTCTGGCAATCCTTCGTCAGCTGGCCCAAGAGCAATACCGACTGGGCCCACATGATGGTCAACATGATGATTGGCCGCGACCAGAAGCCTGTGGATTGATGTGGTTTTTGATTTGGATCTGTTTGGGACAAAATAACTTTGTACAAGTATTGCATATCGGTCGTGGCAGATTTACAATTAGCTAAGTTTAGGCTTGGCATTTTGGTTATCGGTAAGTCAGACTTGAAAAATGAAAAAGGAGCCTTATGCGCAATAAAAAATTGAGTTTGATAGAACGTCAGGCCCTGCAAAAATTCATGTTTCTTGTCAAAAAAGATCTTGGCGCCAATTTGTATAAGGTCTTGCTTTATGGATCTAAGGCAAGAGGTGATTCCGGGCCTCATTCTGATGTCGATGTAGCCGTGCTTGTGCGTAAACGCACGGATGCTATTTGGAACAAAGTTATGAACGCTGCTTTTGATGTTGGATTAGAGTTCGATGTTTTTGTTTCTCCGCGTGTTCTTCCTCTGGAGTTGATGACAGCGAAAGCGTGGCGCATCATGCCTTTTATTCGTAATCTCAAAAAAGATGGCATCGCCCTGTGACAGTTGAAAACAAAAAGCTTATTTCTTTTTGGTTGCGTAAAGCAAAAAATGCGTATCGCGCGGGTGCAACATTGACTCGCGTGCGTTCTTATGACAGCGCTGTCAATCGTTTCTATTACGCTGCGTTTTATGCCGCCAGAGCTGTTTTGGCGACGAAGGGGCTCGATGCTTCAAAGCACACCGGTGTTATTTCGCTTTTTCAGATAAACTTCGTAAAAACGGGGTTGATCCCTAAAGATTTAGCGCGGGCGCTTCGAACAAGTTTTGAGGTTCGTCTCGATGGGGATTATGGTGATTATGTTGAAATCACATCTGGATTGGCCTCCCAAATCAAACTGGATGTAAAACAGTTTCTTACCGCTTGCGACAAATACACCAGAAAGTAGAAAAAGAGTAAGTCCAAGGCACAGATCAGGCTGATAGTTACAAGTGCGCCCTTGACCTCCCTATGCGGAATTTCCGAATAATCTTTGGGCGGGAAAATACCTATAACATGATTCAGGAACTCGTGGAAAATGAAAACGACAACTCAAAAAAATCCTAAGTTGCAGCAGGCGGCGGCAGTAGATCCTTTCCGCAGCCACGCCAAATTTTTATCGCCTTGGATTATTTTAGCATCCATTCTTGGGCTGGGGTTTCTGGCCTATGCCAATTCTTTCCGTGCGGAATTTCATTTTGACGATAACACAAGCATTCTGAACGTGGAATCGATTAGCGGATATATGAATATTCCTCTTTTATGGAATCAAATTCCAAAATCGCGTTTTTTGACCTATCTGACATTTGCTTGGAATTACCGCACCTCGGGAATTGACAGCTTTTCTTATCATGTTGTCAACTGGACAATTCATTTTTTGGCCTCCTTCGGCGTCTTTTTTTTAATTAAGGCCCTTTTACGACAGGAAAATGTTTTATCTTCGGAAGCGGCGAAACGTAGAGAGTTATGGCTAGCATGGGCCGGCGCTTTGTTCTTTTTATTGCATCCGGTACAAACTCAGGCAGTCTCTTATGTCGTGCAGCGTCTGGCCTCACTGGCCGCTCTCTTCTATATTTGGGCCGTTTTCTTTTATGTTTTAGCAAGGCAAGGCCGGCGCTGGGCTTACTGGCTTTTTGGATTATCCGCCGCTTTTGCGTTTTTTTCCAAGCAGTCAGCCTTCAGCTTGCCGGGAGCGCTGCTGATTTATGAGATTTGCTTTGCAAAAGACAGAAAACAAATTCAACGGGCAGTTTTGACCATCCTCCTGCCGGGTTTTATCATGGTGGCCGCTGTACTGGTCTTTGAAGGGGTTCGATCTTGGGACAAAGTTCTCAACATCCTTGCTCAGTCCGAACTTCTTAGCCCCGCCCAATATTTTCGAGCCCAGCCGTCTGCTCTTTTACATTATTTGAGACTTGTTATTTTGCCCTATGGACAAAATCTGGATTACACATGGCTCATTCCAAAGCATTTTTTTCACTGGCGATTTTATTTGCCCTGTATCCCGCTGGCGGGTTTTGCCGTTTTGGGCTTTTTATTCCTTAAGAAAGGCTATCGGGCCTTAGCGTTTGGCATTTTCTGGTTTTTCGTGGCTATGAGCGTCGAATCCAGCATCATTGCCATCGATGACGTGATTTTTGAGCACCGCCTTTATCTGCCCATGGCCGGCCTGGCACTTCTTTTCGCCTTGCTCTATGAAAAAATCGTCAAAAAAATCGGATATGCTTTGCCTATTTTGATGGGAATATCTCTTTTGCTGGCGGGTTTAACTTACCGGCGCAATGAGGTTTGGAAAACGGAAGAAGCGCTTTGGAAGGATGTTGTTAAAAAGACACCCAAGAAAACCCGCGGCTATCGCAACCTGGCGCGCGAGTATACGCGCAAGCATCGAGTGGATGATGCCATTGCCGTTTACAAGCAAATATTGACCGTTCACCCCGATCGCGTTGACCCTGATGCGCTTTATAATCTTGGGGTGATGTATCAGGAAAAAGGAGATTGGCAGGAAGCGATCAACTATTTTCAAAAGGTGCTTGAGACACGCCCTAAGGCGGATCAACCGCATTTAGGTATCGGACTTAGTTACAAGAAAATGGGAGATTTTGCCAAAGCGGAAGAATACTACAAAAAAGCCTTAGAGTTAGACCCCAACGAAAGCAAAACCTATGAGGCTTTGGCAGCCGTTTATTTAGCGACAAAGCAGTATGAAAAGGCGATCCCTTTTGTGCGTCAGGCGGTCGAGTATCATTTAAGCATCAAGGAAAAAACGGGCGGGACATTTGCGTTTCAGCAGCTGGTGCCTTTGACGGCGCAGCTTGGGGAACTCTGTTTTCGCGAGGGCAAATATGAAGAATCGGTGGCTTTTTTTGATCTCGTGACGACGATGCAGCCGTCTGAGGAAAATGCCTACTATTTCAAGGCCAGGGCCTATTCCGCGCTGGGCAATCCCAAAATGGTAATGGCGCAGGTCAATATCCTCCAACGTATGGGGCGAACCGAGGCGCTGGAGGATCTGCGAAAGGCTCTGAAACAGGTTTAACTTTGACAAACCCGTAAACGTGTATAAAATAGCGTCCCTAACACTTCAGGCAAAGGAGACTCAAATGAAAAAAAGGGGTATTCTGGCACTCATGTTTGTTTTTATGTTTACAGCGGTTGTTTCTGGTTTGGCCGCGGAAGAAAAGCGGGAAAAGACGAAAGAAGAACTTGAAAAAGAACGGCAGGAAAAAATAGCAAAAGCCGTTGCCTTTGCCGAAAATGGTACCCAGCAGCAAATTGAGGCGGCGAATACGGCGAATAAGGCCAGTCAAATTATGGCGGGAACAGCGCAAGCAGAAAATGCCGTCAAAGCGGCTCGGCAATACCGAACATTTTAATTCACTTAAGGAGATTTCTGTTTATGAAGATAAAAATAAGCCTATGGATCGTGCTGTTGCTCATAACTCAAGTCATACCGGCGCAAGCTGCGTTTTGGGATAGAAAATCGAAGCAAACCTCCGGAAAGTCATCGGCCGCCCCGATGCAATCGACTGCTCAGTCTGAAATGCAGCCGGAACCGATGGCTCAGCCAGAGCCGCCGCAAGCCGTACAGGTTTCCGAAGATGAACAGGCCCGGATTAGTGAAGAACGTAAAGCGGCTGCAGACCGGACTTTTGGAAAGGCGCTCGAAGAGGCAAAATCAAGCGGCTTTATCGATAAAAAGCCTGATGGCGGTTACTTGACCTCAGAAGACCGGCTGAAAGAGGAAGAAGATCGCGCCAAGGCCCAATCTCAGGCCTGGACTACCGGAGAGAAATTAGAGCTTACACCGGACGAGGAAGAAGAACTTAAGAAAAAGGCCGAAGAGATTCAAGCCCAGGTTCGTGCCGTTCAGACTGCGAGAACGGCTGTTGGGGTTAAGGCCATGAAGCCCGCAGCGGCCAGTGCGGCGGCGGTGAAGCAAGCAAAGCAAGCAAGTGTATCCCAGGCGAATGCCAATGCGGGCGCAGGTTCGGCCGTTTCGGCAGCTCAAGCCGCTGGAGGAGGATACCGGCGCTAATTGTCCGGTACGGCTTTGCACCCTAAAACGCTGGCATCCCTCATCCGGACTTTGGCCTTAGACAAGAAGGCTGAAGATCCTATCATTCTCGATATTTCCAAGCTTTCAAGCATGGCCAACTACTTTGTCTTGATGCATGGAAATTCGGATCCTCACGTGCGTGCCATCGGCGAACACATTCTCGAACAGCTCAAAGCCAAAAAAGTCCGAGTACTTCATTCCGAGGGTTTTGAAGAAGGAAAGTGGATTCTGCTGGATTACGGTGCTGTCATCGCCCATGTTTTTTACTACCAGACGCGCGAGTTTTACGGCCTTGAGCGCCTCTGGGGTAATGCGAAGCGCTTGCCCTAGAGCAATAGATCCCCGCCTAAAGCATGCGGGGATGACAAATTGAGGGTATGCGGGAATGACAAATTTAAAGCATCGGGAATGACAAATTAAAAGCATGCGGACATGACAATTGCATGGAAAATCAGATTCGCAAAATCATTGCCGATGCCGTCGGCGACCTGCAAAAAGATTGGCAAAAGCCGGTCACAGATCTTGTTTATGATGTCCAGGTCAGCCGCGATCCTTCCCGCGGCGATTTCGCCGTCAATGCCGCCTTCAAAATTGCGCGTCAGATCGGTAAACCGCCCAAGGCCGTTGCGGATGAATTGCTCGCCTGGATAGAAACCCGCCGCAAAAAGATTAAAGAGGCCGCCTTTATTACCCGCGTTGAAATCGCAGGCGCTGGTTTTCTAAATTTCTATGTGAAGCAGACGGCCATGACAGATATTCTGACGGAGGTTTTGCGTCAGGATGAACGCTATGGCCTTTCAGACTTCGGCAAGGGGAGGAAAACCGTGGTCGAATTTGTCAGTGCCAATCCGACAGGCCCTCTGACGATCGCTCACGGCCGGCAGGCGGCTGTGGGGGATTGTCTCGTGCGGATTTTGCGCCATACCGGCCATGATGTCACGGCCGAATATTATCTCAACGATGCCGGCCGGCAAATGAATCTTTTGGGCGAAAGTGTCTACGTGCGTTATCTCGGAAATTTTGAAATGGAAGCTGTATTTCCCGAAGATGGCTACCACGGGACCTATATCCACGATATTGCCAAGGCGCTTGTGGCCGCACGCAAAGACGAACTTCTAACGCTGGATAAGGCCGAGGCCATTGCTGAAGCGCGTCAATTTGCCGCAAAAATGATGATGGGGACGATTGAGCATGACCTTGAGGCGATCGGCGTCCGGTTTGACTCCTACTTCAGCGAAAGCACTCTTTATACTAAAAATGCCGTTGAGGAAGCCTTGGAAGTTTTGAAAGAACGCGGTCATTTGTTCGAACAAGACGGCGCTCTATGGTTCCGCTCTACGGCGTTTGGCGATGATAAAGACCGGGTGGTGAAAAAAACAACCGGGGATTATACTTATTTGGCCCCGGATATCGCTTATCACCGCAGCAAGTTTGAACGCGGCTTCAATCAAATCGTCAACCTTTGGGGCCCGGACCACCATAGCTATATTACCCGGCTTAAAGCCGCCTGCCGGGCTCTTGGCTATGAGCAAGAGACGATCGATGTTCTTATCGTTCAACTGACGACCCTCTATCGTAACGGTACTCCTGTCCGCATGTCTACAAGGGCCGGAGAATTCGTGACTCTCGAGGAACTCCGCAACGAGGTAGGCCCTGACGCAACCCGTTTTTTCTTTATCATGCGGCGTGTTGAAACCCCTCTGGATTTTGATTTGGATCTTGCGAAGAAGAAATCCGATGAAAACCCCGTTTATTACCTGCAGTATGCCTATGCGCGTATTGCCAGTCTGATCCGCTTCAGCGGCCGGCAAGTGCCGGATAAGGCCAATTTGGAGCTGCTGGAGGCTCCCGAAGAACTTAACTTGATTAAGGTGATTTCGGAGTTCCCCAAAGCCCTTGTTTCAGCAAGCCAAATGCTGGAACCGTACCGGCTTGCCGATTATCTGCGAGAACTGGCTGCCGCTTTTCACAAGTTTTATGCCCACCACCGGGTTGTCAGCGATAACGAAGAGTTGACCAAGGCCCGCCTGATACTCGCCGAGGCCGCGCGTATGACCCTGCGCAATGGCCTTCGTCTCTTGGGGATTTCCCAGCCCGAAACCATGTAAAATGGCCCGCGTTTTATTTATCCTAGGCCCGACTGCTTCCGGAAAATCCCGTCTTGCTTTAGAACTTGCCCGCCAGGAGGATGGAGAGATTGTGTCGGCGGATTCCATGCAGGTCTATCGCGGGATGGATATCGGCACCGCCAAACCGACCGCAGCCGAACGCCGCAAAGTACGCCACCATCTCATCGACATCTGTAGGCCTTCGAGACTTTTTTCGGTCGCGGATTTTTACACGCGTGCAGTCAAAGCGATCCGGGACATTCAAAGCAGAAACCGGCTGCCGATCGTGGTGGGCGGAAGCGGGTTATATATCCGCAGCCTATTGCAAGGTCTTGAAAGCACTCCGGCATCGGATCCGGTTTTAAGGAAAAAAATTGAAAAGCAATGCCGGAGCCAAGGACGGGAATTTATCTGGAATAAACTCAAAAAGCTTGCGCCTGAGACTGCCAGACGCGTTGATCCTCTGAATGAGAGGCGTGTGACCCGGGCACTGGAAATTGCAATCCTGTCAGCCCGTAAATCCGAAAAAATCCGAGTGAGATTTCCACCGCTTGCAGAGATCGGCGTAGAGACATTGGTCATTGGTTTAAATCCTAAACGCGAGAATCTGTATTTGAAGATCAATGAGCGCATTGACCAAATGTTCCGGGGCGGCTGGCTGCGCGAAGCGCGTTTATTGACGCGCCAGCGCATTGCGCGAACAGCGCGTCAAGCGCTTGGTTACCGGCATCTCTGGAATTGGATGAAGGACGGTGCAAACAAAAAAAACTTAGCCGCGGTAAAGGACGCGATCAAACGGGATACACGGCATTTTGCAAAAAGACAGTGGACGTGGTTTCGCCGCGAAAAAAATGTGCGCTGGATTGATTTCGATACCGATAGGAGTCTACAATCTTGCGTCTCTCAAATCCGCAATGGGCTTAATTCCAGCCTCAAAGGCACTTAAGTTGTTTTGAATTAAGCCGATACACCATTTGTCATCCTGTCATAACTTGCGCTATTTAAAGGGGATAGGGGTGTGTTTTTTG
Organism: Candidatus Omnitrophota bacterium; assembly: GCA_023247055.1. Lineage (GTDB taxonomy): Bacteria > Omnitrophota > Omnitrophia > Omnitrophales > Aquincolibacteriaceae > JAHFHB01. The sequence goes on along the minus strand of JAHFHF010000017.1, from coordinate 10,173 downwards.
ATGGTATTTGCGGTTTGACAAGCCTCGCTAACACCTGTATCATTTTAATAGGTTTTAAAATGTTTTATTGCTCTTCGCAATTCTGTATTTTTCCGACTTAATTAAAAATTCTAAGTTATGCCGAACCGGGGCAAAGTGTCCTTTTTTTTGGATAAATTCGTTTCGGAAGGAAACTGTTTTCACTCATGAAGCTTAGCGATTATCAAAAAGAGCAAAAACCGTTATCACTTAGGTTGATCAGCATTGCGCTGATTGTCACTTTTTTAGTAACACAGTTAGATGCGCAGCTTGCTTTTTCTGCCGTTGCTCCCGCGCCGATTCCCGCCATTTCTGTCACGCCGCCTGCGGATCATGATATTCATTACATGGAAGATGTGGACAGCTTTTTGCGCGGAGAATCTCCGTTGAGCCAGACTGAGGAAAAACCCGCGAAAAAACCGGAAGATGTCCAGAAGGAAGTCGAACAGCAGTTGGAGTTTGAGAAAAAAGCGCGGAGCGCCGAGCGGCGCATGTCACTTTCGGTCAAAGGTCCCGTTTCTGAGCAAACGGCTGGCAAAGAAATCGAGCGCGATGAAAATCGCGGCCTTGTCACTTATTCAGACCGCGATGGTAATAGTTTTACCCTGCATGAAAAGACACAGCGTGTGGTCGAAACGCGGGATGTTATTAGCCCTTCTGAATTTCAGGTCCGTAAATACGAATATAAAAAAGCCGGGGATGAAACTTGGGTCCGAATTATTACTGTTTCGAATAAACCGGAAAACTTTGATCAGTTTGAAGTTTTTTCGCTCGACGAGAATGAGAATTTGAAAGAGTTGAAAGAATCCGGCATCTTAGTGCAGGGAACCTCGGTGACGCTGAAACGCTATGACCGCGACAGCCGTGGACATGAAACCTTGACCGTTTACGATCCGGTGAACGCCTATTACGAAGCTGTTTATGAACTGGAAGGCGAAAGGACGGACGAAAATCCGGATCACAGCCGGTTAATTGCTTATCGCAATGTCAAAGACGGCCGTTTAACGGATCTGAGCTATATCTATGATGATGATCAAAGCCGTTTGACGATTATCAATCATTTGGACAATACGTTTGAAATGCGCGAACTGCTGGGTTACAAAGAGTCCGGCGGCCTTTTGAGCGTCGGGACCGTTGAAGAGGCAGGCGAATCCATGCGCCTTACGGTGCAAAACATGGTCAGTTTTTCAGAAATTGAGCGGGCGGGTGTGACACTGCCGGTCTATATCTTTACCCAGGTTTCTCAAGAAAATGCCCGGATGGTCTATGAGCGCCTGCCTGAGCAGGGCGTGGGCCGGCTGCTTGAAGTTTATAATCCAAATCAGGCAGGCCGCCACGTACATCAGGAGTACTTCTATCAGATAAATCCGGAGACCGGTCTGCAAGAGATGACTATTTTTGACTATGTTGACGGAATTTATCTCACGCTTGAGCTTGCGGAGGCGGAAGCTGCCAAGGATGCATTACAGCCAAATAGACGGCTGCTCCACTCAGGAGTGATAGACACTGCCACCGTACCCCCGAAGAAGACACTCCAGGTCTCGCTTCAGGGCGACACGTATGTTGTCCAAAACCCTAACGCAAAGAAGATTGTCCTAACCGAAGACCTTTTACGCGATAAGAGCAGCATTGAACTCTTGCGGCTTCGTGGCCCGCCTGAATGGGAAAGCAACAATTCTCTGGAAATCGTTTTTACAGACCCCGTTTCTTACCTGCCTGCGCGCAAAGCGATCCTTGATTTTCGCCAGCGCACCTACCATATGTACCGGTTGCAATCTCCGGAACCCTCACGCAAGTATGAGGAAGGTTTTTTTCGTGCGGATAACGAGGGAGTGTTTTACGACTTTACCGCTCTCCGTCGTTTTGAAAAAATTGATGATACCCATACGGAAGTTACCCACATCAAGACAAACCGAAAAGAAATCCTCGAAGATTTTCGATACCAGGAGCAGCGTTCGTTCGAGTATGCCTTTGAAGTTTTAAGCCAACCCGGGATTGCTGCGGCTGTTCTGGTTGACAGCTTATCCGAAGAAAATCTTCGTCAGCTTCTGACTCTGCCCAAGGAAGTGGCCATTTTTTCCTTATTTGGCAAGATTGTGCTGTTTACTGTGAGTGATGATTCTGAGCTTAAATTGCTCAATGCCGGTCTAGCGCTTTTTGAAGAAGCGCTCAGCCTTCAAATGGCAAGCAATCCTGACGGTGTTTTTATTTCTCATACCCACCCGATCAAAGGCACCGGTCCGAGCAGTCCCGATATTGAAAATGCCACGCAAACCCCTGAATACGTTCTTACGGTGGATGGCACGGTTTTTACTTATAACCATGACGGCCTGATCAGCACGGAAAAGAATGGCCTGGCAAGCTTTGCCGAAGCACTCAAAACGGCTGTGGCAGCCGGTCAGACGGCCGATGTCCGGACCGAGGTGCAAGCACGGCAGCTCCTGCAGGAATTTATTGCGGCAATGGATGCCTACCAAGAAGCGGCGGAGAACGAAAAAATCTTGTTCCGCGCAGGCGAACTGACGGAAGAAGAAGAGGCTGCTTTTCGTATAGCGGAGGCGGCGTTCCGGCAGGCTTTAGGTCTGTCTCCAGAAACCCCTGTGACCCGTGGTTCCATCGAAAGCGACAGCCCTCCAATTTACATCGTACCGCTGACTTATGCGGCCTCGACATATACCTATCGTGTGGATGCTGCCGGAGAAACGCTGCGCTTACTGCGTATGCAGACTGCAAATGCCGACGGTTCCTCATGGATTCGGGAATTTACAGAAACAGGACGCACGGAGCGCACGATTGCCATTTCAGCCCAAAATGTCCAAACCATAAGCGTTTATCAATATAACGACACGGCCAAGACGTACACGATTACGAGTGGTACGACGGTGCAGACATTGGGGTATGGGCCGGACGCTGAGCCTGGAACCGAGGATGATGTGCTTATGAGTGTGCGGAGCCGGAATGCGGACGGAGATGACGTGACGCAGGAATTATTGGCAAATGGCCGTGTGTCGAGGATTTTGAATCATACGAAGAATACGACGACCGTCTTTGCTTATAACGACACGGCCAAGACGTACACGATTACGAGCGGCACGACGGTGCAAACTTTGAGTTATGGTCCGGATAAAGAACCTGGAACCGAAGATGATCTTTTAATGAGCGTGCGGAGCCGGAATGCGGATGGGGATGATGTGACGCAGGAATTATTGGCAAATGGCCGTGTGTCGAGGATTTTGAATCATACGAAGAATACGACGACCGTGTTTGCTTATAACGATACGGCGCAGACGTACACGATCACGTCAGGCTCGACGGTGCAGAAGCTGAGTTATGGAGCGGACAATGAGCCGGGGACGGAAGATGACGTGTTTATGAGCGTGACGAGCACGACTGCGGAAGGCGACAATGTGACGCAAGAGGTGCTGCCGAATGGACGTGTCTCAAAGATCACGAATCAGACGAAGAATACGGTGACGGAGTTTACGTATGACGATACGGCGCAGACGTACACGATTACATCCGGCTCGACGGTGCAAAGTTTGAGTTATGGTGCGGACAGTGAACCTGGGACGAATGATGATGTGTTAGTCAGCGTGACGAGTGTGAATGATGAAGGCGACCGTGTGAGGCAAGATCTCTTACCGAGCGGGCGAGTCTCAAAGATCACGAATTATACGAAGAATACGGTGACAGATTTTGCCTATAACGATACGGCGAAGACGTACACGATTACGTCTGGGACGACGGTGCAGACTCTGGGCTATGGCTTGGACAATGAGCCTGGGACCCATGATGACGTGCTGATGAGCGTGACGAGCGTGAATGACGAAGGGGATAGTCTGACGCAGGAGTTCTTACCGAGCGGCCGTGTCTCAAAGATCACGAACCATACGAAGAATACGGTGACGGTATTTGCTTATAACGATACGACGGCGCGATACACGATTACGTCAGGCTCGACGGTGCAGACATTGGGGTATGGAGCGGACAATGAGCCCGGGACGGAAGATGACGTATTTATGAGTGTGACCAGTGCAAATACCGACGGCGACAACGTGACGCAGGAACTCTTACCGAACGGGCGCGTGTCAAAGATTACGAATCATACGAAGAACACGGTAACGGATTTTGCTTATAACGATACGGCAAAGACCTATACGATTACCTCAGGCTCGACGGTGCAGGTGCTGGGCTATGGAGCGGACAATGAGCCCGGGACGGAAGATGACGTGTTTATGAGCGTGACGAGCGTGAATGCGGAAGGCGACAATGTGACGCAGGAACTCTTACCGAACGGCCGAGTCTCAAAAATTACGAATCATACGAAGAATACGGTGACAGATTTTGCTTATAACGATACGGCAAAGACGTACACGATTACATCGGGGACAACGGTGCAGGTGCTGGGCTATGGCTTGGACAATGAGCCTGGGACGGAAGATGATGTGTTTAAGAGCGTGACGAGTGTGAATGACGAAGGCGACCGTGTGACGCAAGAGTTACTGCCGAATGGGCGTGTCTCGAAGATTACGAACCATACGAAAAATACGGTGACTGAGTTTACGTATAACGACACGGCAAAAACGTACACGATTACATCCGGCTCGACGGTGCAAAGTTTGAGTTATGGTGCGGACAGTGAACCTGGCACGAATGATGACGTGTTAGTCAGTGTGACGAGTGTGAATGCCGAAGGCGAGCGAGTGACGCAGGAACTGTTGGCGAATGGGCGCGTCTCGAAGATCACGAACTACACACAGAATACGGTGGCGGTGTTTACGTATAACGACACGGCCAAGACGTACACGATTACGAGTGGTACGACGGTGCAGACATTGGGGTATGGGCCGGACGCTGAGCCTGGAACCGAGGATGATGTGCTTATGAGTGTGCGGAGCCGGAATGCGGACGGAGATGACGTGACGCAGGAATTATTGGCAAATGGCCGTGTGTCGAGGATTTTGAATCATACGAAGAATACGACGACCGTCTTTGCTTATAACGACACGGCCAAGACGTACACGATTACGAGCGGCACGACGGTGCAAACTTTGAGTTATGGTCCGGATAAAGAACCTGGAACCGAAGATGATCTTTTAATGAGCGTGCGGAGCCGGAATGCGGATGGGGATGATGTGACGCAGGAATTATTGGCAAATGGCCGTGTGTCGAGGATTTTGAATCATACGAAGAATACGACGACCGTGTTTGCTTATAACGATACGGCGCAGACGTACACGATCACGTCAGGCTCGACGGTGCAGAAGCTGAGTTATGGAGCGGACAATGAGCCGGGGACGGAAGATGACGTGTTTATGAGCGTGACGAGCACGACTGCGGAAGGCGACAATGTGACGCAAGAGGTGCTGCCGAATGGACGTGTCTCAAAGATCACGAATCAGACGAAGAATACGGTGACGGAGTTTACGTATGACGATACGGCGCAGACGTACACGATTACATCCGGCTCGACGGTGCAAAGTTTGAGTTATGGTGCGGACAGTGAACCTGGGACGAATGATGATGTGTTAGTCAGCGTGACGAGTGTGAATGATGAAGGCGACCGTGTGAGGCAAGATCTCTTACCGAGCGGGCGAGTCTCAAAGATCACGAATTATACGAAGAATACGGTGACAGATTTTGCCTATAACGATACGGCGAAGACGTACACGATTACGTCTGGGACGACGGTGCAGACTCTGGGCTATGGCTTGGACAATGAGCCTGGGACCCATGATGACGTGCTGATGAGCGTGACGAGCGTGAATGACGAAGGGGATAGTCTGACGCAGGAGTTCTTACCGAGCGGCCGTGTCTCAAAGATCACGAACCATACGAAGAATACGGTGACGGTATTTGCTTATAACGATACGACGGCGCGATACACGATTACGTCAGGCTCGACGGTGCAGACATTGGGGTATGGAGCGGACAATGAGCCCGGGACGGAAGATGACGTATTTATGAGTGTGACCAGTGCAAATACCGACGGCGACAACGTGACGCAGGAACTCTTACCGAACGGGCGCGTGTCAAAGATTACGAATCATACGAAGAACACGGTAACGGATTTTGCTTATAACGATACGGCAAAGACCTATACGATTACCTCAGGCTCGACGGTGCAGGTGCTGGGCTATGGAGCGGACAATGAGCCCGGGACGGAAGATGACGTGTTTATGAGCGTGACGAGCGTGAATGCGGAAGGCGACAATGTGACGCAGGAACTCTTACCGAACGGCCGAGTCTCAAAAATTACGAATCATACGAAGAATACGGTGACAGATTTTGCTTATAACGATACGGCAAAGACGTACACGATTACATCGGGGACAACGGTGCAGGTGCTGGGCTATGGCTTGGACAATGAGCCTGGGACGGAAGATGATGTGTTTAAGAGCGTGACGAGTGTGAATGACGAAGGCGACCGTGTGACGCAAGAGTTACTGCCGAATGGGCGTGTCTCGAAGATTACGAACCATACGAAAAATACGGTGACTGAGTTTACGTATAACGACACGGCGAAAACGTACATGATTGCACGCGACTCGGAAGCGCAGATTCTTTCTTATGGAACAGATAACGAGCCGGGAACAGCGGATGATATTTTGTTAGAAACCGGTCAGGTCAATAAGTTTGGACTTTATACGCCGCTTGCTAAGTATGATTTTAGCGTGCCTGGTAAAGTCACCGTCATTGGTGTGGATGGAAGCTATCAGACGCTCGAGTACGATGCTGCGACAGGAGAAATCGGCAAAGTACTGCAAGCAGGGAAAATTGTCGATGGCGTCAAAATTTCAGAATTGGATTTTGATTATAGTACGCTTGGAAAAGTAACGGCGGTCGGAACGGACGGAAGTTATCAGACGCTGGAGTATGACGCGGCGACGGGACAAATCGGCCGGGTTTTACAGACAGGGAAAATTATCAATGGAGTCAAGGTTTCCGAAATGGATTTTGATTACAGTGTTTTAGGAGAAGTGACGGCGCTTGGGACGGACGGGATTTATCAGACTCTGGAGTATGACGCGTCAACAGGGCAGATCGGCAAAGTGCTGCAAACCGGAAAAGTTGTCAATGGGACCAAGGTGGCTGATACAAATTTTGATTACAGTGTTTTAGGAGAAGTAACGGCGCTTGCAACGGATGGGACTTATCAGACGCTGGAGTATGACGCATCCACAGGACAGATTGGAAGGCTGCTGCAGACCGGCAAAGTCATCAATGATGCCAAGGTTGCCGACACGAATTTCGATTACAGTATTCCCGGCGAGATTGCCGCTCAAGATTTGGTCAATCAAATCACAAATATTTTTGATGCGGATGGAAAGCTTTTACGGCATATCGATGCCAATGGATTTATGACGGTTTTTGAAAACGGAATTATCAAGTCTGTGATCGGTCCGGACGGACAAATTATCCGTAATTATCAGCTTGAATTTGACCCTTTGACGGGAGATGTTTTTGGGGCTGATTTTGCGGGCCGCAACCTGCAGGCCGCAACATTTCAGAATGTGGATGAAACGTTGAGACGGCGAATTCATGCCAATGGGGTGATTGAAAATTTTATTACGGAGTTTGACGGTGACAAGAAGTTTGTCATTACAGACATTCTGGGTATCGCACAGCTTGTGACCGATGAAAATGATAACCAGGTCATTTACTTCAACAATGGTTCCGTGATCCGGTACAAACAAGGGCCGGCAGGCACCGACCAGAACGTCGTCGATCAGATCATTAATCTGCGCGGGCAGGTACAGTTTCAAATTTACACTGCGGTGGATCCAAGGGTTCCGGCGGACGCGCCCTACCGCGAATTTCTTGATAATGACGACTCGGATGTTGATGTGGGGCTGCTGCGGGACAACGCCGGCTATATTGTCTATAAACGGGACGCAAACGGAAAAACGTTGATTGTTAACAATCAAGAAGTCATCGATTTTACGGTGCAGTTTGACGGCACGGTCCGCTTCTATGTCTATGATGACGATGCCGGATCGGATTTAGACCGCATCGTCGAGCAAAAAAATTATACCGCAACTCATACCGCTCCGCTCATTTCGGAAACAATCTACGGGGACAACGGCCGGATTCTTTTTGTGATCAACTATAATTCCGACGGCGATAAAGTGATTCAACGGAGTGATTACGTCTACGACAATGATACTCCCCCGCACCCGGATCGTGTCTTTCAATATGATGTTAGTACTCTGTCGGATGCGGATGCACGGAACCCTGCGCCTCTCGCGGGGAGGAGCGCGTTACTACCCGAAAGTACGCTTTATTATCGTCTGTCCATTTATGATCCGGAAGGAGCAGAACAGCTTGAAATTGAAAAGGTCATTGATAAGCACGGAAATGAAAGCCGCTATTTTTATACCACAGACGGTTTTATTGATTACGTGGAGCAAAAGGATGCAACGGGGATTCTCTTTAGTAAAATTGATTATGAGCAGGGACCTTTTTATAATGATCGTATAAGCAAGATCATTCGGTATGAACGGGACCTTGCGAGCACCGATCCCTTTGCCGTCATTCCGGCGGATTACCAAATTTTTATTTATAATCCCCAGAGCGAACTGCTGCATATTGACACCTATCAAGTCCAGGGGCAGATGGATCTTCAGCCGGGTTCTGGTGATGATAACGTGCTCACTTCTGTATTTTTCGATGCCGGCCAGCCTGCGGTTGAATTTCAGTTTGAATTGATTGACCATGATCAAAATTCCGGAACCCCTTCGGTTAACCGGCAGACGGCGTATCGTTTTACAAGACACAGTTCGGAAGGTAGGGCGTTGACAATGGATGAATTCGTGGTGCGCGGAGACGCGGATATCACGATAGCCGCACTCTACGCCAAGCAGGCAGAAAGTTTGGAAGACGAAATCGATACTCTGGAAGAAGCCTTCTTGGCGATTTGGCAAGCGCTCACTGAATCCGGGGACGGGGATGACACGCATACTTCAAGAATCTTTTTTGATGCGGCCGGTGTTCGCGCGGCCTACAGTATCGCGTTGACCCGCGATGCAAAGCCAGCCCAACTCAATGTGTTTCATTATGATACTGCTGATCAAGACCTTGTCAGCATTGATCAATGGAATGTGCGCGGCGAAAATACTTATCAGACACTTCCTGCTGAACTCGCGCAAATAGCCTTACCTCAGGATAAGACACGGCATGAGAGCACAAGCTTCTACAATGAACAGGGAAGCCGCGTCGAATATTCACTGCAATACCGTTATGAGGGCGCCGGCCCCAGTGCGGCTCAGTCGATAGGCCAGTTCACGATTTTTGGTTATGCCGATAATGCCGACAGCCCGGCCTATACGGATAGCTATGTAGTCGTTGGCGCTTCGGAAATATCCCCCCAATTGATTAGCGATGCGATTAACCGCTCTACCACGGACGCTATTACGACGATTGCCGAAGCCATTACGTCGATTTTGGATGCGCCTTCCACCGATGACAGCATGCAAAGCCGCGTATTCCTCAGCGAAAAACAAACCCCTCTTCTGAGTTTAAATCTCAATGCGGAGGGTGCTGTTGCCGGAGTTTCAAGCTATGGTTTCAATTCCGAAAGCGAGTTGTTATTTGTCGATGCTCACGAGTTAAAAGATACAGATGGAAACATGCAGAATGGATTGACATTGGCCGTGTTTGACTCTGAAACCATGAACGCTTTCGATAAGCCAGCCGTAGCAGTTCTTTATGAGCCAGATACCCGTGAAACGCGAACCTTTTTTGATGTGGATCAAAATCCAGTTCTAAGTCTCGCAATTAATGAAGGCGTGATTACGGGCGTCTCGCAATTTGTCACGGATACGAATGGGGATGTGATCGCGGTTGATTCGATGAAACTGACGGCAGCCAACCAGCTCTTTAACGTGACCTGGACGGATGAGAACCAGGCTGAAGTCATGGCGCTTTATGCGAATGTGATTGAGTCGCGCACGTACCTTGATGCGGCGGGCAACCCGGTGCTATCCGTTTCGCTCAAGAAAGACGGCCCAGACTATAAGGTGACGGGCGTTTCGAAGTTCATCACGGATACGAATGGCGATGTGATCGCGGTTGATTCGATGAAACTGACGGCCGCAAACCAGCTCTTTAACGTGACCTGGACGGATGAGAACCAGGCGGAAGTTGTGGCGCTTT
>JAHFHF010000091.1 GCA_023247055.1 Candidatus Omnitrophota bacterium | reverse complement strand
CTGTTTCTTTTAAGCGGCCCAGCACACGAATGGCATTGCTTTTAATATCGGCATGGGGGTGGCGCATGGCTTCATGGGCATATTGGGCCGCTCCGGGTATTTCTGAAGCCTCTTTTGTTTTACCCTTTTGCGCAACGAGTACATAAAACTTGGCTTTGTTAGATTTCGCTGTTCCCAACGCTGTCCAAGCAGCATTGGACACATCTTGAGATCTGCTTCCGATTAACGCAATCAAGGGGTCTTTATATTTATCCGCTTCACCGGCAGCCTGCACTGTGTTAATCCCCTGCATTTGCAAAACATTATTCGGATGATTCAAAACCGCGGTAATCCACTTTTCCCACCCTGCAATTTTTATGGCTTCGTCATACCTCTGACCATAGACCAGCAGCCAAAAGCGGGCCTCGTCGGTTGCAATTTTATCCAGCATGTCCACGCCGACTCTCCTCTGGTCAGCATTCGAATTGCCGAGCAAGCCTGTGGCCGCTTGAAGAGCGCTCTCATCCGCTAAACTTACAAGCGATTCGCCCATGGCTCGAATAAAAGCGTCCTTGCCATCGGCATCCATGCTTTCAATAATGGCCGGCACCAGGGCTTTTTCACCCAAGATCGCGGCCGCACGCGCTGCACTGATCCGGTTCGCTTTCCAGTAATTTTCATTGCTGCTATTTAAGCCGCTTTGATGTCCCTGCAGGCTTGGCAATACCCTCCGGTCACCCATCTCCGCCAAAGCAACCACAATCGACTCATAAAAAGAATCATCTTTCAACAAACCCAGCAATTCATCCGCCGCCGCTGTTTCTTTTAAGCGGCCCAGCACACGAATGGCATTGCTTTTAATATCGGCATGGGGGTGGCGCATGGCTTCATGGGCATATTGGGCCGCTCCGGGTATTTCTGAAGCCTCTTTTGTTTTGCCCTTTTGCGCAGCTAGCACATAAAACTTGGCTTTGTTAGACGTAAGACTTCGTAAACCCTCCAGCGCTGCGGCGACGACGCTCGAAGACCGGTCAGCCAGCGAAGCGACAAGTTCATTAACTACCGTATCCTCCGCCGGGTCAGTGGTTTTTTTCTTATCCGGTTTTTTCGGTGCGGGCTTTTCGGATTTACGTTTTGCTTTTTTCGCCTCAGCCAGACTGTGTTTAAAATCTTTCCACGGCATTTTTATTACAGCCTCAAACTTGAGCCAGTTGCCTTCAACTGCATTCATTCTAGGTTTGCTCAAGGTCGCGGCAAATTGAGCGGCTAGTTTCCAGCCTTCGGACGCGGCTTTTAAATTAACACTGAGAGTCTCTTCCGCGCCGGCGCCTCGGGCATAAAAATCTCCAGTCTCTTTAAACATCACAATGCTGATGATGTCCGCTGCCGTAGACGGTTCAAGCGTCTTAAGTTCTGCTTTCAGATTCTCATCCATTGCGAAATAAATATATGTTTTACCCTGGTCTTTCATATTCACGATGGCGCCGGCCCGCGGAAGGTTCTGAGCCCAATAAATTTGAGGGCCCAAAGTTTCATCATGGATCGCTTGGCTGAAACGCTGACTTATTTCAGAGGCCACGCTTTCGGCATCGGCCAACGCCTTCAAGCCGGGCGCGACAAGCCTCGGACTGACGATGTCGGTGGCAAATATTTCTTTCGTTGTCCGCACTTCAGAACGCGCTGCGGCACCTGCCGCTGCCCAGGAAGCCGGGAGTTCATCCTTTTCCAGTTTAAACTCGACAAAATTAAAAGTTTCACGCAGAGCCTTAATGGCTTCATCCTTCAGTTTTAATTCCAGCAGGCTATCCACAAACATTTTTCGTTTCCCTCTGCCAAGCACCGGCGGCATTTGATCGGCCCAAACGAATACCCAGGCTGAAAAAAAGCTCTGCGGCAGGGCGCCGGCCAGTGTTTTTTGCGCTTTATGTCCATTGTCAGCCGCCCGTGAAAGCTGCACGGTTTCTTTAAATGAAATGCCCTCAGCCTGGGTTTTCGCCGACCCGAGAGCCGCTGCATAGCCCGCAAAAAGTTCGGCTGTCGGGCGGTCCATTCCTTGGGTTTCGCCGATTTTGATCAAGCCTGCGCCGCCCGCGAGTTGATTGAGCGCGATGTCTTCTTTCATGCCTTCAGGCAGGGTAATGAACGTCAAGCCTCCGAATTCAATAAAACTGATCTCATATCCCTTGCGCGGGACTCTCAAGACGCCGCTTACTTTTTCGCCGATCAGCTTCAGCACTTTATTGTCAGATGCTTTCAGGTCCCACTTTCCTTCGAGCGGAATAATGGCCTTAAATCCCGGAAGCGGTTCGCTTTTTTCCGGGTCCGCGAGGCTGCGGCTGGTGCGCGCCATAAAAAGCCCGGTAATTGTTTCTCTATTCGCTCCCGCTCCGCTGCGCAATTTTTTCTCAGCTTGCAGGACCGCGTAGAGCGATTGGGCCTTGCGAAAAACCTCGCGGCTTCCCGCGCCGTTTTTCCCTTTTTGAATAAAGGCATCAATTTGCTGCACGGCTGCAAGGATCTTATCCGGATCATTTTGCGCTTCTTTGAATTCTATGAGCATTTTGTCCAGTTCCGCCGAACCGGTTTCGAAAATTTGTTCGGTAATCGTGTCCATTTCGGCGACTTTGGCATCCTTGGCCGCTTTGAGCAAGGCCGCTTGTTCGGTTTTGTCATGAAAATAAATCTTGGCGTGCAAAAGCCCTTCAAAATCGTTCTTATACGTGTCCGGATATTCAGCAAGCTCAACAATAATGCGTTTAAGCGCGCGCATGGATACGGGATGCGAAAACTTGCCGCTGCGGATTTTGCCCGTCATATCAACCAGGCGCTCGATCAATGCTTGTTTAAGAATTTGAAAGGAAGCGCCGTCAGGGTGTTCGGCCCGGATGCGCGCATTGAATTTTTTAAGCATTTCGACTTCTTCGGCGGGCGGAACATTGGCGAAGCGGTGCATGGAAAAACGCGCCATAAATTCGCCTGAAAATTTGAAATTGCCGATGTAGCGCGCATCGGTCGAAGGGTTCATGGTACCGATGATGCAGAAGCCGGGTTCCGCATAGACGCGTTTGCCGTTGGCGAGATCGATCCAGCCGAATTGTAAAATGTTATTGAGGACAGCCAGCACTTCGGGTTTTGCTTTGTTGATTTCGCTCAAAATGAGCGGGCGGCCCGCACGCATGGCGCGTATCACATAGGCCGGGACGATGCCGGTTTCATTTTTGCCCACAGCCGCAATTTGGTCCAACGCATCGACTTTTTCTCCTTCGCCTAACCCCAAATATGAAACAATGTCTTCGACCAGCGTATTGTTGGTGACATTGAAGACTTCAACAGATTTTCCGTAAATCAACGTACTCAGATAAGCGGCAATCAGGTCCTTACCCGTTCCGGCATCGCCGGTATAAAGCTGGTGATTGCCGGATTTAAAATCCTGCAAAATGTCGTAGAGGTAACGCAGGTTGGTCGGCGTCCAATCCATGCGGCGGTCCCAGGGAATTTCATCCATGCTTTTGGGAGCCTCCGGCCGCACGGGGATCTTGATCCCCTTGAATATGAGCAGGCGCTGGCCGTCGATTTCATCGTAGATGGGTCCTTGAAGATCTGCTGCATCAAAAGTTACAGCCTCATCTGTTTTGAGCAGGTCGTGACTGTCGAGCACGGCTTCGACATTCGTAATCTGGTCTTTCTTCTCGACTTCTTGATCATAAGGATAAAAACGCTTGATGATGCTGCGGACACGCTTGATGTCGTTTGGAAAAAGAGAGATATGCTCGATAATATTTTCAAGCGCGCGGGTTGAAAAAGGCCGCGCTATCATTTGGCCCCGGCCTAATGAAGTCCCTTTGGGATTAGTGCCTTTATAACGCTCGCGGATCGTTCCTGCCGCTTTCACAAGCTGCACAACAAGCTTTTGTTCTTGTTCCGGAATCTCTTCGGCTTTGCTCAGTCCGCGCATTTCAATGAGCCGCCAAAAAAGAAAACCGGTTTCTTCTTCAGGGGGCAAATAATCGATCTCGATGACATCGGAGCGGTCCATCATTTCCGCCGAATCCGTATTGACTTTATAAACTTGCGCATCGCGGCCGGTGGCCGGCGGATTGGCCGTAAAGACCGCGGCAAAACGCCTCTTGGCCTTAATGACCGCGCCGCTGTGAAGACGGGTCTCGCGGCTTTCATAAAGATTGTTCATTTTGGCGCGCACCGACGGCTTGGCTTTATTAATTTCATCGCCGATGAAAATATCTTCTTGGTCCATCGCGGTCGTCAGCGCCGAAGGGATCCAGGAGGTCTTGCCTTTCTCACGTTCATTGACCCCGCGGCGCTCGATCAGATCGTCTTCATGCACATCCTCATGAAAAGCCATAAAACGGACATTGCGGCGCATCAGCCGTGCGGCCTCATAAATCAAACGGTTTTTACCTGCACCTTCTTCGCCGATGACATAGAGCGGACTCTTCGTAATGTCCTGCCGGTTTAAACCTTTGATGATACGCACCAGATAATCGACGTTCGTCGCTGATTCATAAAAATTGCCGTCCGCAATGCCTTCGAACTCTCCGTTGACTTCGACTTTGAAACCGGGGTAGCGCGTCTGATAATCGCCGGGCTTGAAGGTCAGGAAATGCTTACCGTCCTGGGCGATGATCTGGAAACTGCCTGTTTCGGCAACAACAGATTTATCCTTTGCACGGACTTCGGAGCGCACGAGCAAGGCATTGGCCTGTTCCGCCAAATCATCCCCAAAATGCTCAGCCAGTGCGCTGACATTCCTTTCAACTCGGCCGTAAGGTTTATAGGCTTTAACGATATCATTGCTTTGCGGTCCTAGGCCGCGCGGCATAAAGGCGATGTCCGGATTACCTCGCAATGTTTTTTCAATATTTTCCTGGTCATCATAATCAATGCCGCCGTCGGCAATAATGGCCATAATCGCGGGATAAACCCCTTGTGCGGCTTCGCGTTTTCTCAGGCTGGCCAGGGCTTTGGTCAGTGCCGTATAATCGGTATTGTTCTCACCAAGCCTGTGGTTTCTGATGCCTTTAATGACCCTGTAAATGACTTCCATGGTAATTTTTTCATCAAAGGTTTTAAGGATGGCCTGATGGGTCGCGAAAAGAGTGATCTCGAGTTCAATATGCGGGTCATCGCGGAATGCTTCCATGAAGAGCACGGCGGTCTTGACGGCATTATTGATGCGGTTGGGCGCCTTGAGCATCCCAGGCGTCACCCGGTCAAGATCAAGATTGTTCTCGTCTTGAAACATACTGCCGCTGCCGTCTATGATCAAAGCAATACGCAATTTCTTTTCACCCGGTTCGATCTTACGGCGAAACACGTCCGGAATGCCCGTTTTCACAATAGCGAGGCGGCGCGGATCAAAACTGGAGCCTTTGCGCTGGCGGCCGGCCCATTCCGAAGACTCCTGCTGCTGCAGGCGGTTTAAAATGCCCAAGCGCAGGACAGGCACATCCTGACTGATTTCATCATAAATCTTCTGATAAGCGGTCCGTTGGTTCTCATTCAATCCGGTAAATTCATCCAAAGCGGCTTGAGTCGCAGCCGCGGCCGCACTCTTTTCATCCGGCGTCACTTTTCCCGCTTGCTTGGCGAGCCGGCGCACTTCCTCGGCGATGGCTGGATCAAAAGGGTGCTTGGACGCACGAGGTCCGCTGCTTTTGCGTGCGGACGGCCCCGCTGCATCCGTTTTCTTTGTGCGGCTGCCCAAATGAAAACCGGGATCGCCGCTTTGCCGGTCAGAAGACTCTTCGCTTTCTTCTCCGCCGCCGGACGGCTGCGCCGCGGACTCAGCCCCGTCCGCCAACTCCTCTGCATTTTCCTGCGAATCGGCGGCCGCGGCGGCAATCTCATCCAGCAAGCGCTGGATTTCGGCCATTTCCTCGCGGATTTTTTGAGCGCGGCCCTTGATTGAATCGGTTTTGGCCGGGTCCTCATTCAAGAGCTGTGACAATTCCTCACCGCTTTCGCTGGAACCCGCCACGGCTTTATCTGCGTCTGCGGCTTCAGCTTCCATTTTTTCAGCGAGATCTTCCAGGCTTTCTTGAAGCATGTGCGCATTTTCGGCAGCCTCGGGATTCTGAACAGACGGGCCCATTTTTTCTAAGTCTTCACCGGCGTCAGCGGCCTGTTCTTTAAATTCCGCAATGGCCTTGCGCAGGGCCGTCAATTTTTCGGTCAACGTCTTAAGCTGATCTTCCATAGCAGCCGCATCCGCCGGAGTCCCTTCACCCAGCCGGTCGACGCCAGACGCAGCTTTTGAAATGTCACCCGCTTGCGTTGAAGCCGCTCCTGCGGCCCCTTCAATGTCTTTAGTTTGCTGCTCGATACCTCGGCTTTTCTCCGCTAAATCCTGTAAGGTCTTACGCGCTTGAGCCCGGGCTTGGGCCTGGCGCCCGGCCGCATCTTTTGAGGGTTTCTCCGCCTTTGCGCCTTCACCTGAAGACCCTGCTTTCTGGCCTTGCGGCATGCCCGCGGGTATTTTTGCGGGCGGCTGTTGTTTGCCGGTGATGTCCGACATCGCTTCTGCTTCTTCACGGATCTGTTTTTCCATTTTTTCGCGCATGCGGCGTTCGTATTCGGCGCGCTGCTCTTCCGTCATGGTTTTCATGAATTCGTCGATTTTTTTATTGAGCTGTTCAAGCGCCTTTTCACTCAGGTCTTCGGGCTTGATATTTCCTTCGCCGTCTGAACCTAACGACATTTTCATTCTTTCGTCTTTCTTAGGCATCGGAGGTTTTCCGGATTTAGAGGGCTTAGCGCCGCTTTGCCCCTGGCTGCCGCTTTTGGACTTTGCAGACTTGCCGCCTTGCTGCGGCATGCCGGGCGGCGGCTCTCTCCTATCGGGAGAATCCTCTGTCGCAGAATCATGCGCCTCAGACGCTTCTTCTGAATCGCCGCCGCTTTCTGCCCCTGTTTCCGATTCATCTTCAGGGCTTAACCCGTCAATATCAAACTCGCCTTTCTCCAGCATTTCATTCATGCGGTCATTGGCAATTTCATCGCGCATGCTCTTGGCTTCGTCGCGATCAAGCAGCTCTTTGGCCAGCGGCCAGACCTTATCGCGCACCACCGCATAGAAATCTTCGCCTGAGGCATCCATGGCTTTGGTTAGAAAATCGATACTTGGCTTAAGCCGCTTAGTGACTTCGGGGTTGGTTTGGCGCGGGTCCCATTGAGGGCTGACCAGGTCAGGGCTGCTTTGAGTCAGAGTGTAAAAGAGACCTTCAATGAACTGCACAAACAGCGGCCGTTCGGCCATAAGCTCTTTTTCAATTTCAAGATCTCTCAGCCGGAATTTCTTTCTGTAAAACGCCTGCAAATCTTCTTCACGGCCCGAAAATTCGCTGAGTCCTTTGGCCGTAAAGCGTTTGGTTTCGGCAATGCCGTACAAAATACGGAAAGGCGTCTGGTCAAATCCGGTTTCAATTTCCTGCTCTTCGGAAAACCGGTGGCGGAAAACTTCCTGGACCGTCAGGCCCTCGGCGCCTTTTGCACCGTATTCAATGATGTCCCAAGGCAGGTAGTGTAGTTTGTCGGCAGTCTCATCATAAAACCAGCGCGTCTGGTCCAGCGACCGCACGTCTTTACGGGTTTTGGCCACAAGCTCGGGTTCATGATGCCAAGGCATCAGCATTTTTAAAATCGCGCGGAGTTTCGGCGTTACGGTCTCG
Organism: Candidatus Omnitrophota bacterium; assembly: GCA_023247055.1. Taxonomy (GTDB): domain Bacteria; phylum Omnitrophota; class Omnitrophia; order Omnitrophales; family Aquincolibacteriaceae; genus JAHFHB01. The sequence continues at coordinate 2,991 of JAHFHF010000091.1, read as the reverse complement.
ATAAATTGCCAATCACGCGCCGTCAGTTTGCGCGTCAAATCCGCATTGCGCGTACGCGGCAAATTTCTTTTCCCGTAATCGACTGCGAATTTATAGGCGTTTACCTTTTTTTCTTTGACTTCCATCTCCAGCGCGTATCCCGCTAAGTAAATACCTGCTTGACGCTGGGCGATTTGCATTTTTTCAAAATATTCAAGCTGCTCGGGTGTTTTGGCCCGTTTATGCGCCTCCCGCGTCATGAGCTCTTCAAGTTCGCCGGGCTTTGCCGGCGGTTTACCGCTGCGGGCGGCCTGCCGGCCTGCTTGCAGCCACTTGCGGTGCATTTCTTGTGCTTCAGGATGGCCATCCTTCGCAAACTCTTTCAAAAACGGCCGCTCGCCGGCTTTCTTCACATGGGCGATAATTCCAACAGCCGTTGTAATCATTTCATGCAGGTAGTCAAAAGGCAGTTCGTTCAGATGGGCCAAATAATGGGTCACCTCATGGACCGCGACTGAAGCCAGCCGGGCCAAATTGCGGCGAGGCTCTCGCCGCAGGAAAAAAGCGGGTGTGCGGTCAAAGACCGGGTTGGATGAAAAAAAGCCGCCGGCTCCGATTTGTCCGGCGGTCGCAAGCAGCAAAAACGTTTCGCATAAAAACTGCAGCGCTTTTGGAGTAAAGCGGAATTCTTGGATGCCGGCCGGCATAACATTGGCCATTGTCATGGGGTAGGCGATCAACCCGGTTTTGCGCAGCAGGTCTTCACTTTCTTCTTTGCTGTAATCGATGGCTTCGAAATACTCTCTGAGGCCGTCCTGAATGGCCGCCTGCTCTTCCGCGCTGAATTCTGCAGCTCCCGCATAGACGACCTCGTCGGCATCGAGTACCCACTTGCCCTCCACGCCGTCCGGACTTTTTTTGCGGATATAATTCGTCAAGATTTCAAGCGCGTTGCTTTGCGGCTTGGCACCCATGACGGCTTCGGCCGCTGCCTGCATCGCTGTGCGGGATTGTTCGTAACCGGCCGGATTGCCGCTGCGCAAGGCATCGATAAAAATCTGGCGCATCTTGTAAAAATGCAGCAGCGGCGCGTAGAGAGCGTGTTTTTCAAGCTGCGGCGGCTGCTTTTTGCGCGCTGACACTTTATCCTTACCGGGCGCAGCCCGCACCTCGGAACGACGCGCAGAGATATCATCCTCAGGGCCGTCATCCGGGCTTTTATTAGAAAAAATAGACGTCCCTTTTAAACGCTCAAACTCTTTCGTTAGAAAATCTTCCAGCCACGGAAACGCTTTATCAAGCGGAACACTGCGGTATCCTCTTCCTGGATCTTGATAATCGATTTGCCGCGGATAGCGGGTACTGTGATGAAAGGCATTTTTTATTCCTCCCAAATCCCAAGCGACTAGCTGGCCTTCGTCGTCTAATGTGATTTGCACGTAACCTTGATAAAAGTTTGGGACGTCAATCGGTGATGTTTCGGTAAGATGCTCAAGATGAGACTCCAGCGGACGAACAAAGAGGTCATAGATTGCTCCCGGCGAATCGTTTGCGCGCAGGGCAATTTGGAAAAATTCATTTACTGAAAAATACCGGGGATCGATGCTCTTTCCGTCATCCGAGAGGACTGCGACCCTCAACTGCTGTTCCTCGCGCGATGCCTGGCTGAGCGAATGCTCAAAAATAATTTTTGCGGCGAAACCTTGGGAATAATTGATCGCCCTAATGGGTCCCCAGCTTGTGAGTGAGCGAGGTTCGGGCACTTTCGGTTTGGGTTTTGAAGGTGCGAATATTTTGGGAATAGCTATTGGCGCCGGCGGTGGTTCAGGTTTCGGAAGTTCCGGCAAAACTTGCTTTTCAGGTTCACCGCTCCAACTAGCAGGCCGCCCTTTCCAGTTGTTTTGTTTAAATTCCGTCATGGCCATAAAAATCGCCCGGGCCAATTGATCTGCAGAAATGTTCTGCTGTTCTCCTCCCAGCGACTCATTTAAAGCAAAAAAAGTGCCGCCTTTTCCGACTTGCGGGTTTGTAAATACGCCGGCCAAAACCGGCATTGGGCCGCCCCAATAAAATTGCGGCTCGCCGTCATATTCAATCGCCTTGAGAAATTTCAACAGGTCAAATGTAAATCGATCCCGCAGCAGCGCAAGCGCTTGAGTGACAGTTTGCGGGTCAATCATGTCCTGCACCATGACTTCCGTACGCACTTCAGACCGTTTCTCGCCTTGGGCTTTCGCCGCCGTAAAAAAAGGAGTCCCCTTTAAAAATCTTAATTCTTGCGTTAAAAAATCTTCAAGCCATGGGAACGCTTTTTCAAAAGAAACAGAAATGTTGTCCTTTTTTCCGGGTTGCTTGTATTGAAGGGTTTCGGGGGGCAGGGGCGCTCGATCAAACGAATTTTTTAATCCTGCGAAATTCCATCCCGTCAAAGAACCATGATCAAAAATAAGCTCGATTTCACCTTTTTCATAGAGGCCTCCATCGACTTTTACCCCCTCCTCGTGCTTTTGCCGGGGACGGACATGGACCCGATATAAAACTTTTCCGAACTTATCGATACGCTCGAGCCCGACGTCAAAGACTCCTTGGTCGGAAAAAAAGAATCGCGTAACCGGCAGTCCATTCGCTTGAAGCGCAAAAAAACGCAGGTTGTTTTCGGCGATGTCTTTTGAGTCCAGAGTGTGAGAAAAAACGGCTAAGCGCAATTGCCCATTGGGCAAGTACTCTTTCAGGACATCGCGCTTGTGCGGGGACTCTTCTCTCGCGGAGAGTTCCGCTTCTGCTTTTACAAAATCATCCGCATGCAGAGCCTGTATTTGGGGTTCGCCTTCCCATACAACGGGCCGGCCGGTCCAACCGTTCTGTTTAAGCTCCGTTAATGCTATGTAGATGGCCGTGGCTAGTCCCGGGATATGTGATTCTGTTTCCCTTCGGAGGCTGTTATTAAACGCAAAAAAAGTTCCGCCTGCGCTGATTTTCGGGTTTGTATACCCCGGCGACATCAGGCATATT
>JAHFHF010000090.1 GCA_023247055.1 Candidatus Omnitrophota bacterium | reverse complement strand
GTGGGGAAAAAACCGCAGCAAATTTATCCCGGTACCTTAGGTGCTTTTTTATTTTTCCATTAATTTCCTCCCCCGTGCTTTCCGGGGGAGGTTAGGTGGGGGAAAAACCGTGTTAGGCGGATTGGGTGAGGGACTGGTAATTTTGGATTTCGGATTGCAGGGTTTCGGAAATAGCGCCGGCGGCCGGCATCTGGTGCAGATGCCATTGGCTCGCGGTTCTCGAAATAATTTTTTCTCCGAGGCGCTCGATTTCCTCGGGTTTTAACAAAATCTGTGCAGCGAGAAAGGCCACGGGATAATCCGCGCGGCGGCTGGGCGCTGGCGTCAATACAGACTCTTCCAAACGCAGGCTCGCAGACTCTGCTGCAGCTTCGGGCAATGCTTCGTCTGTAAAAGCCAGCGTGATGATGTCATTGGATTTCAGAGTGCTGCCCGTGAGTTCGCTAAGACGCATATGCAGTGCCGGCGTGTCCCGCGGCAAACCAAAGATGGTTTTGCCCAGCAGGCCTTCAAGTGCATAATCACGGTAGAATTGCTCGCGCGCTTCGGCCTTCATCGCAGGATCTTCCAACACAACAATACGATGGCCGAGAGAACCAAGCAGGCCGACGGTCTTGGCAAAGCCAAAGTTTTTGCGGATCACATCCGGTGTGACCAGCAAAACAAGCGATCGTTGTCCGGACGACCGCTGAATCCGCCCGAAAAGCGCATTGGTTAGGCGTGTGCTTTGACGAAATGCAGTATCTAAACTGGACGTGAGCGAGTTATTCGCTGCTCTGAGATTCTTCGCTTCGCTCAGAATGACACCCGACTTTGATAGACTCCCTCCTTGCTTATTCTTTTCCTTCCACCTTCCACCTTCCACCTTCCACCTCTGCTCTGCTTCATCACGAACCTGCTTTACGATTTCCACCAACGGTTGCCACGCATTTTGCTTGCCTGCGCGTGCGGCATTTTCGGCGGAGCGCCAGCGTGACTCGCGGATCCAAAGTTCGATGCCGTCTTTGGTTTTGCGCATAAGCACCGGCAGAGAAGCTTCGCCGATGTGGAAATCGAGTTCGGAGAGGGTGAGCGTGGATTGTGGATCGTGAATCGTGGATCGAGGAAACTCGTATAAAACTTTCTCTGCTTCCAGATGCAACAGCATATTATCGCCAGGACGTTTTACAGGGTCGGAGACAATGCGGACGCTGGTGACTATTGCCGGAAACGTAGGGACAGTCTCGGTGTTAGACACAGAGGCAGTCGCTGCGTTAGACGCAGGGACAGTCCCTGAAGGAAGCGGGGACAGTCCCTGGGTTGCATTTACAGCAGTAAAAAAACCTGCAGCCTGCCGGTCTGTGGAAGTCACCCGGCGCGTGTGAACAAACCCCGCAGATTGCGCATAGTCGAGTTCAGCAAGAATGCGAGACGCTCCTTTTTCCCCTCTCATGGCTCGTTGCTCATCACTCATTACTTGATATCTCATTTCACTACGCGACCGCGCTTCACGAAGGATTGCATAGACCCGGTCCGCCAGCTCTTGAAGTCTGTCGTCTGCAACTTTGCTGCGAAGTTCATACCCCGCGCGTCCGGCATTCAGATTACGGATGACTTCATTGACCGCCCCGCGCGTAAGCCGCCAATCCGGCGTGATATACGCAGGTACGGAGGCCGCCGGCCGAGTGACGACCTCGGCTTCAAACTCAGCCAGATAGCCTCCCAGAGTCGTCGGGCTAAATTTTGAAGTGCGAAGTTCTTCGACTCTTTGTAGATAATCGATAAAAAGATCAAACGGTATCCGGCGATCGTCATTGGTCAAGGCCGCTGCCGGCGTTGAGGAAGCCGGCCTGTTTCCGTCCGTCGTGCCCGCACCGCCGCGCGCTGAGACCAGCGTTTCAAAAATCTCTTGCGCCCGGTCTTCCAGTTCATCGACGATTTTTTCCGGATTCAACCGGTCCGGAAGAACAAGGCTCTCAAGCCGAAGAGGCGCCCCAAAATCATTCAACCGCCGGAGCAGGATTAAAATCTGAGCAGTTCCCGTGAATCTTTTTTGCCTGGCCCGTTCAAACTCCATCATCCGGCGGATCAGCAGAGCATCTGTTAACCATCCCTGTTTTTTTGCCGACTGGCTGGATAACTCAGCAAAAAAATCAGCCTCAAAACGTCTTTCGTCATCCGTCAATGCCTTGGTCGAAATAGAAAAGGAGTCCACCTCCAATGTTCTTAAAATCGTTTTCAGGAATCGTTCTTTCGATTCCGGGGAATTAAACCCTCCGCCGAGGACAAAGCGTAAAGAATACCGCCGCTCCAAAAGTGCAATTTTTTCTTTATTTTCAAGCTTTTTGTAATCCTCTCGCGTATACCCTGCGGTGAGCTGCGCCAACTCCGATAAAAATTCTTCGCTGGATTCACGGAGAAGATCCACGACCGCCCTGACCGTGGTTTCGTTGAGCGCAACCTGCGTTTTCTGCGCGGCCATGGACAGTTGATCCGCTAACCAACCCGCATCCTCAAACCTGAGAAATTTCGAGTTTTTCGAAAGACTGTCCCAAATGGCTTGAGCATCATCATTCATTAACCTGGTTTTGTTCGCAGCAGGTGCAGCTGCTAACTCGGTGCCTGGCACCGTTTCCACCGCTCCTGCCCTTTCTGCACGGTCAAGCTGTTTCAGCAAGAAATTTACCAGTTCCGTTTCCATGCCCGGAGCTAACCTCTCAACGAGAACCGGGCTGCTGCCGGTGGCAATCACGGAAACAAGGCTCTCGATTTGAGCACGCGTGAAAGTGATTTGGTTTTCTTTTTCATAAAATCGGATCATGTCCAATAATTCAAACGCATCAATCGTGTTGCTGCCGCGCAGATCCATGGCTTTTTTGGCAACTCCAGGCAGAAAATCTGCAGGCACCGAAACCAAAGCAGATGTGGGTTTAGCGGAAATGAGCCTGTCCTTGCTGGTGTCTCTTTGTATAAACCTTTGTATAAACCACAGTGCATTGCCATCCGTCGTCTGAAACACAATTTCCCCGCCCATCACAGTATAAATATTTTGTTTGATAAAACTTTCGCCCTCCGTAGTGATGCGCGGATGGTTTTGAATCTGGGATTGAAGATACTTCAACCGTTCCGGTGTAACATAAAAAATAAACTCCGGCTTGCCCTCCGCCGTTTCACGAATTTCGAAATCGAGCAAGTGCGCCGCTGAAACGCTCCAGGACACGGACTCTGCTGCCTGTCTTTCATTCTGAGCCCGGTAGACGGGATTGGACTCAAAAGAAGCGTCGTCATTTTCTGAAATGCGCAGTTCCCAACCCGGCACGCTGAGAATAAGAAACCGGCCCTTGATATCCCAAAGGATATACTCTCCTTTTCGACCTGGCGGAACCCAGGCTTCCTCATTTTTATTGCTCAGGTCGGATTTTAGCCAATCCTGCTTTTTGACTTGCGCCAAAAGCCGCTCGGTCAAGGGTTCCGACTGGGTTAATGCTGCTGCAGGCTGTGCCGTCTTTGAGCCTCCGCCGTCTGAAGATTGCGGGCTGGAATCGAAACCGGAGTCGTCCAGGCCATTGTTTTCTGTTTTAAAAGGAACCAGGTCGAAAATCTGCTTAATACGCCCCCAGTCATCTTCCGAGGTACTCGACGCAGGATAAGAACCCAGTTTTTTGAAATCGCCTTCACGCGTTATGGCCCATAATTGAAAATCTTGCACCGGATGTTCATCCTGAACTTTAAAAACAAGCGCGGCCGGCTGTCCGGCTTTCATCTGCCACCAGATCGCCTCGGTCCATACTGACGCAATATCCGTCTCCACCCCTTTCCTATCCATCAAATCGAACCGGAACAATTTCCCCGGCTGTTCTAGGGCATAATCCCAATCCCAGAAAATCAGCTTTCGCGCCGGATTTTTTTTGGATTGCAGCACTGCCGCCATTTGTTCCGGAGACATATTCATACTCGGCCATTCCGAGCGGGTCATAACCTCAAAGCCCGGAAATGCGCTGATAACTTTTAGCACGGCGTCAAAAGAATCACCCGTTTCAAAAGTACGGCCCGTCAGCGAAGAGACAGCAGAAATGCTGGTTTCTCCAGATACGACTGGGGCCTGCGCAGCCTTATCCGGGTTATCTCCGGCAGGTTTGTGGCGATTCGCGCCCGTGGATTTATCTTCATAGATCACGATTTTAAAATAGGGGCTTTCAATGCTAAAAATCCCGGCGGATTCCACAAAGGACTGGTTCGATTCCAAAATGTTCATCGAAAGCACGGCTTGATTGGCGGCAACATATGCCCGGATTTTTGCAAGTTCGGCCTGATCGAGCACGGCCAGCGAACTCACGCCCAGATACACCTCATCACGCTGCTGTAACGATAGCGCCCGTGGGATCACATGGACTCTGCGGAACAAGTCTGCATTCCCAAGCACCGCATCGACCCTAGGACCTTTTGCCGTTTCTTTTGTGTTATAGGACAGACGCAACTGAAAAACCGACATGTCCTTAGGGCGCCGAGGGTGATAACTTTCGCTAATATCAGCAGCAAAAGCAGTCTCATCGGGCAGTGTTTTTTCCAGCACAATTCGACTGCCGGGAACGTGCCCGGTTTGGAAGTAGCGCTGCAGGGCCATCCCCCGGTCAAACAGCTTCGCATCAAGAAGTTTAAGATTCGTTCCGGTCTGGCTGCCGCTCACATCGAAACCATGGGGTGCAAGAACACGGCGTATCCGTTCTTCCGTAGTTTCGTCATTCAAATCGGCATTCCAAAAACCATCCGGACCTGTCAACTCGATGGCATTCTCGGGAACTAAATTTTCTATTAGCACGGTGGAGGGTTTTTGATCTCCGATAGAAGCATTCGGAGATGACACGGAGGGAACAGACACGCTTTGGTTTTTGGTGTCTGTCCCCTCGGAGGTCTCTGACATCTTGAGCTGCTTGCGTATTGCGGCCTCGTTGCCGGCGCGAAGGACATAGCGGCCGCCGCCGGTTAAGGTGCCTTCAAAAATATAAGGCAGTAGCTGAGGATCGGCAAAACCGGGTAGAGTCATTTTCTCAAAATAGAAAACAAGTTCCATGTCAGCGCCCGTTCCTGAGGGAACAACCCCGCGAAACCCCGTAATGTCAAACACGGCGGATTGAAGTCCTTGAGAAAGAATTTTGATCGTTCCCTTCTGCTTATGCGGGCTGATCAAGAAAATCCAGCTTACGATCCTCGGAAAGTAGCCCGCACCTTCCTCTTTGACGGTCGTATTTCCTTTGAACTCGATATAGGGCGCGTTGAGAAGTTCGTGCCGCCGGCCGGCCTCAAATCTAAACCCATTTTGCGGATGTCTATAATTTTCAGCACTAAACAAAGCTCTCACCGGATCAGTCATCGTGCTGCTCAATTCAAACCCAGCTTCCTGCGCCCATGCCATGATCTCTTCGAATGTTGATAAGGCAGCAGAGGTTAACTCTGGAGTCGAGGGTACCAGCGCTGCTCCGGCAGAGGAATTTGTCGTCGGCGCGACGGCATCAGGATGCGGATCGACAACATTGAAAACAAGAGTGACGGTTGAACCGTTGGCAAACGTGACTTTGCGCCAGGCGTCGAAATCGTATTTGCGCAGCTCTTCCCCCTCGCTTTTCGGAATAAATTCCTCCCGATAAACTCGTTCGATCTCGGCCAGTTCTGCCTGCGTCACGTCATAAATGATTTCAAGATGCTGTGTGTTGTCTTTACGCTCGTAATGCACCCTTGGTGTAAGTCCCGGACGTTCGAAAATAGGCCCTCCGGATAAGCCTGTGCTGATCTTGTCACGCCGCCATTTTTCAAAATCAGAAACCAAAAGCCCCCCCACGCTAAGCCGGCTATTTGTCTCTGTCATGACACCACTCGCCGGATAGATGCCCCAGCGCCAGCCATTGACTTCACTGACAATGAAAAACTTCTTACCTGAAATCGACGCCCAACGCATGTCCTCTTTCTCAAAAAAAACAGAGTCCTGAGAGGTTGATAAATGGTTTTCCTGCCGGAACCAGGCATCGAAGGCCTGGATACTGTCAAAATCGAATGCCGCCACGCGCTCCGGGGTCAATGAGGAGGGCGCGGGCAATACATCCTCCCCAACCTTGTCGAGGGCAATAACAAGCTTTAGGCGCGGATGGTCGATCAAAAGTCCCCGATCATCCTCATAGCGCATATGTTCGGCCGTAAAACCGTAAAGAGCTGCCAGGGATTGAAATTCGCGGCTGGCTAGAAATCCCCCCGTTTCGATTCTAAACACATCCATCCACGTTTTGTCCCTGCTCAGCGTCAGATAGATTTCGGGTCTTTGATTTTTTGTAGGCTCAATCATTTTTAATGAAACCACGTTGTCCGTCCGTCCAAAACCCATGGATTGTCTTTGTAAAGCGCCTGTAGCATCACTCCACAGCACCGCCACATGACCGCTTCCACCGACACTGCCGATATCATAGTGCCGCTCCAAAGTGAGCAGGACGCCGAAAGACCCTTTTTCTTTTTGGTCCGTCCGCAGCATATCCGCACCGATCTGAGTGATTGTTTCCATGATCCCCCTAGAAGCGCTGCGGTTTGGATCTAAAATTTGTTTCAATCCCAACTGCAGTGAATCTTGGGGCTCTTTGGATTTAAGCCGGGATATCTTCGAGTTTATAGTCAGCGGATCGGCAGAAAAATCATAACCGCCTTCTGCGGCGACGGCTTTCAGATCTTCTTCGCTGAGTGTCAAATCCACTGTCTTTCTAATCAACGCAGTCCGGTCAATGGCCTCTGGCGGCGCGGCCCAGGGATCAGAAATAAGGGCAGCCGATTGCGGATCTCCGATAACAGCATCCGGAGATGACGCGGGAGGGGGCACCGGAGATGACACGAGGGGGCTCAATGAGGATCCGGAAACGGCTTCGTTTGTGACATTGAAAACAAGAGTGACGGTAGAGCCGTTGGCAAAAGTGACTTTGCGCCAGGTATCGAAGTCGTGTTTACGCACCTGCTGATACTCCGGCGACCAATCGCGGTAAGTCTGCCGGATGCGATTCAGTTCCTCTTGAGTCACGTCATAAATAATTTCGAGATGCTGCGTGCTCTCTTTACGTTCGTAGCGTACCCGCGGCGTAAGCCCAAGATCCGGGTTTTTTAAAAGTCTCGGAGCCTGAAGCCCCACAACCCCGCCGGCGTCCCGCTGCCATAGTGTCAAATCAGAAACCAGAGAACCATCGATTTCTAGCTGGCCTTGAGGGCCAACGCCCCAGCGCCAACCGTTGGCTTCTTGAACATAGAAAAACTTTCTGAGTGACACGAAAGACTTCACCGCGGCATCCCGTTCAAAACCAGGGGACTCTATGCGCGGCGGCAGCCGCTTGGCCTGTTTGTACCAGGTATAAAAGTCTTCTATGCTTTTAAATTCAATCGCCGCATTCGGGCTTTCGCGAATGACAAAAAGAGTGCGGTCGTCTTCCATGCGAAACTCGCGGGTTGTTGACTTCCAGGAAATATTGCCTTCAAATTTAAGTTCATTCCGGAAATGCGTAAAAGTTTGGATTAAAACATCTTCCATATCCGAGGTAATACTCACGAACGAAAAATTAAATTCGTCTTTGCCGGAAAGACTTTGCCCCGCAGGGATGATTTCAACCTGGTTCAGATTGTCCGGATCTCCCATCGAAAAGGTTTTTTCCGGGGCTGGCATTCCCTCAACATCCGTAGCCCATCTCAGCTCCAGATACGTCCCACCGGGATGCGGGTGGTACATCAAAAACAAATAGTGCTTATCTTGCTGTGTTTCAAAGCCTGTAAATGGCCCCATAATCGCCAGATGCCCCTGGATTGCTGTCTTATGCATGCTTACCAGCGCCGCCTGGCTGCTGCGGTTGAGGATAGAGATTCCGGGACCGGTTTCCTCTTCAATTTCAAAGGAGTCGGACCGCAAGCCCAAACGAACCAGCTTTTCATCTTTGCTGGCAGCGGGAGAGTCCAAAGCCAGCGGCATTTTCTTCAAGACGTCCATAAAATTAACCTCACCCGCCAGACCTTTACCGGAAATATTCGCCACCGCACCGGAACGCAAAGACGGCGCTTCGGGTGCCGAGGAATCGCTCGCCGGCCGCGAAACATCCGGAGAGGGCATGGGAGAAAGGCCGAACTGTTTGCGGATTTCGGCTTCATTGCCGGCACGAATGACATAATGGCCGCCGCCGGTTAATGCGCCTTCAAAAATATAAGGCAATAACTGCGGCGCAGGAGGCGAATTCGCAAGACTGCTGAGGGTCATAGTATCAAAATAGAAAATAAGTTTTAGATCGCTGCCCGTTTCCACGGGAACAATGCCGCGAAACCCTGTAAAATCAAAAATTGCCCCATGAAGCCCTTGCGAAATAACTCGGACGGATCCCTCCTGCTGATTTGGTTTTATCAGGAGCCGCCAATTATCGATCGATGGCATGGGCACCGTTCCTTTAACCTCAATATAGGTATCATTCGGATGGGAAGATAGCCCGCCGGTTTCAATCCTGAATCCATTTGAAAGATGTTTGTAATAGGCACTAAGCAGCTGCCCTATTGAACCGCTCATCGTGCTGCGCAATTCAAAACCTGCCTCTTGCGCCCAGGCGACAATCTCTTCGATGGTCAATAAGGCGTCAGAGGGCACTTCAAGAACTGAGGGTGCCAACGCTGCGCTTTTTTCTCCTCCCCCGTGCTCTTCGGGGGAGGCTGGGAGGGGGGCTGTAGGCGCCTGGGCAGTCACTGCGTTAGACGCAGAGGCAGTCCCAGGACGCGGCTCATCAGGACGCGCCTGGGCAGTCACTGCGTTAGGCACAGGGCGATACGATTCGATGAGTTGATTCAAGCGACTGGTCGCCAGCATTTCTCCAATGCGTTCGTTTTTCTGGAGCGCCATTAAAAATTCATAGACACCCAACGGTAGTTTATCGTTGTGTTCTTTGGCACGATTCGTCAGCACGATGACCAGCTTTGGCCAATAAGCGCTGTCTTTTTGGAACAACGGCGGCGGAAAATCAGCTGACTGCACCAGCGCATCGATGCTGTCTTGGGCAAGCAGTTCAGCGCGGCGGCGGCGGTCGAGGTCGGGGTCTAAAAGCTCGAGAAGTACCGAAAAAGTCACGTATTCGACGGCATCGGACGGTTGTTTTGTAACAAAGTCCAGCAAAGCCTGGCGCGTTTCCGGCTTCACATCCTCTTCGTATGGATTTTTGAAAAGAACGGGTGCCTCGGGAACTTTTTGTACGCCGGTGATGATCTGCAGCCGGCCATCTTCAGGATGATCCACAGTGAGAATCTTTTGTTCATCATCCCATTCGGCCTTGCCCGGAATATTCAAATCGCGGTAGGCGGCCACAAACTTTTCAATTTCTGCTTCCGTGTCACTATCGATGGCGCCTAACTCAACGTAATATTCAATTTTCCCCGTTGAGGATCTGAAAGCAGGCAGCAAGGCAATGCCCCGGACATCCTGATATCCCAACACCAATCCAAAGGAGGATGTGTTGGGTTCATCAAGGTAGCCCATGTCGAGATAGTTTTCCTGCCGGATCGTGCCGTGATTAATGTCGAGGAATAAGCGCATTTTATGGATATCATCATCCGACTTCGTGAAGCTAGTCATCCAGCCCGCATGCCCATTGATTACAGCCGGCATATTTAAAATTAACATCGCCGGGACATTGGGCTCAGGCCGCCTTACGCCCACCACTTGATTTCCCACAGTCTCAGGGCCGCTAGAAAACCGCGACGTGCTGATGGTAGACGGTCCTGCAAATCCGCTGGCATCGTCATAAATATGGATCTTCTTGTACTTCCCGCTCTCATCATGCTTCAGCAAAATAGACGGTTGATCCGGAAATGCCTCAAAGGTGTCCGGAACCTCGCCGGCGGCAACCTGATTTAGGAATTCAAGTAAATCCAGGGACCCCTTGGGAATACTGGAAATACCCAAACTTCCTACGGCTGCATTCGCAGGTTCTGCAGGTCCAGAGGAAATGGACCTGTCCCTGTCTGCGTTCGCGGTTCTAAGATTAATTTGAACGCGCATGCCCAGGGGGGTGCCGTCGGCGTTTAAGACTTCGAGCGGTTCATTCCAAGGCAGGCCCGCGTTTTCAAAGGCCGTTTTAAAGGCCAATTCGCTGGAATCAATGCTCACCCGGAAAACAGGCGTGTCCCCGTCATAAACGATTTCTACATTCTTTAAAGACAAGCCTGTGCCCGCCGCTACCCGGTCAAAGAGTCCAGGACTCTGTGCAGGGCCGGTCCTTTTCATCAGTGTCAAATCGGCATCCCCAGCTTCGTAATACATGAAAAACCAGAGTTTGTAGATTTCTTGGCCCGAGCGAACCTGAAGATGGAGTTGTCCATCCGCGTTAGAATCAAAGCCGACTAAGGTCTGATCAGCCTTGGACACCCAGCGCACGTGAGCGGTCTCGCGATGAAGACCTTCTGTCCAGAGATCGGGCCGGCTTCTCAGAAACGCCTGCAAATCCTCGCGGGTTTGAATCGAGCGAGCAGCCGTCAGGATGGTTCCAGAAAACGAGCCATCAAACGTAGGAACAGTCTCAGGACGCGGCTCATCAAGCCGCGCCGGGGCAGTCGCTGCGTTTTCTACTCCTCCCCCGTGCTCTTCGGGGGAGGCTGGGAGGGGGGCTGTAGGTGCAAAGCCGGTATCATTGGCGCTGAAAGTAAACTTGATCGGCAGGCCGTCGGGCGGAAGTCCGATGTCCGGATCATCGGACGGGTAGAGATTGGCCAAATGACCCGGCCATTCCGGCCCGTTAAAATCCTCAGCCACTAACTTGCCTTCCTTTAATACCCCGGCCAACTCCGGCGCCGCAGGCACC
>JAHFHF010000132.1 GCA_023247055.1 Candidatus Omnitrophota bacterium | reverse complement strand
AAAAAGAGCGATCGAATAATCCGTGGCCACATTGGCCAGAATGAGTTCAAAAAGTTTTTCACCCCGAAAAATTCCGCCCGTAAAACCGTGAAATTCTCCGGAGCGCACAAGCGTAATGGGCGTGTAAATTGCAAAGCCGCGTCCGCCGCGCGGAAGTTCCATGGCATCTGCGATGACCGGTTTTTTGCGTTCCCGCGCGGATTCTAGCATTTGACGGAGCGCGGCGCTGGTTTCGGCTTCGAGCAGATACTGATTGTGTTCAAAGGGGACCGCCCAGCGCGTTTGAAATGACGGATCGACCCAACTGACGGATTGAATGCCCGGATAATGCCGGATATAAAGCCGCGCTTCTTCATCCCAAGAATTTTTTGTAGGCATGCCCCCCAAGGCCCAGCGTTCGCTGATACGTTCCAAAGCTTGAATGCGGCCTTCCACCTCGGACGCAATCTCGCTCTGCACATGGTTGAGTGCTGCAGCGGTAATGGTCCGGACATGACTGTGTTCACGTTCAAGCAGATAGCGGGAAAAGAGGAGTGCCAGGCAAAGTAGACAGGCGGCTGCCAGAAAAGGGACCCAGCCGTAAGTTTTTTTAGAGTGGTTTGTGCTGCTCCGGAACAAAGACATGAATTCCCTGTGAAACTGCCGCTTTTAAGTTTGAGAAAAGGTAGTTTTGAGGGGTCTTTAAAAAGATACCCTGTAATCAAGCAGAAAGCAATTGGACAGATCAAAACGGAAATTCAGGTTTTTGGATTGGCCCCTTCTATAGTGCTTTATAGCGAGGCAAAGCAATCCAAGGCAAATTTGACGATATTTTTGTCAATTCGCAAACTACCAGGTAAAATTTACCGAACTTATGTCTACAAAAAGGTTTATATCTTCACGAGCCCGTGTTCCGCAAGCCTTCAGGAAGGCAATTGCCATCTATCTTTGCATCTGCCTTTTGGCTTCGGATGCCGTGGCTTTTCCTGCACTTTCCGCCGGAACTTCCATTCTGCCCGGTCTGCCCGTCCGGGCCGGCACCGGGGAAGAACGCTGGCAAGGCACTTCGGGCAAAACTATTTTTTTGATCCAGGATGCCCATGATTCTGTAACCGCCCAGAAAAATATTGCCCGTTTGATTGAGCATCTTGTCCAACATGAAAACGTCAAAACAGTCTACGAAGAAGGCTACGAAGGGCCGGTGCCGACCGATGAAATTTTTGGAATGATTAAAGATCCGGTCGTTCGCGCAAAAACAGCGCTCCGCCGGCTGGAAGCATTGCGCATCGGCGGCGCGGAGTATGCGCATATTAACCGCTTTAATGCAGTCTTGAGTCGTGAGTCTTCAGTCGTGAGTAAGGCAAAATCCAAAGAGGTTGAAATAAAAGCAGTAAACTCTGAAATTTCTGACATGCCAAAAGCTTTTAACTCAAGACTCACACCTCAAGACCCAAGACAGGATTTCAGACTTATCGGCGCCGACAGCCTGCGCGGCCACTTGGAGAATATTCTCGACTACCGGCGGGCCGCGCGCGTCCAAAGCAGCATCCTCAAAGACCTGGATCAAATCCAAAGTGAGAGCAACCTGATGATTGCGGCGCAATTTCCCGCACCGGCGCGTGAGTGGCTGCGTCTCAAAGAACGGTTTGATAGCGGCAAGCTTGATTTGGCAGATTATCTTCGCCGCAGCGTTTCGATTTATTTGAATGACCATAACCGTGGACTATGGCCTAGCGCCATGCGCGAGTTTGTTCTTTTTTCCCCCACCTTAATCCTCCCCCGAAAAGCGCGGGGGAGGAAAACAGCACAATCTCGTTATGATTTATTTCTCCCCCCGCGCTTGCAAACGGCTTTATTGTTTAGCCGTTACCCGAAAATTTCAGATTTTATTTTGGCTCTGGATGGAAAAAACGCCGAGGCTGTTCGGCGCGTACAAGCTATTCAGGGCAGCGCTTTTCACTCAGAGCTTCTACGCTTTGAAAGGGAATTGATTTTTTTCATGCTCGGGAAAAGCGGGGTTCTTCACCGGGTTTTTCGCGACTATCAAGCGCTGGATCTTGCGCGCAAGCTGGCGCGCATGGAGTTAAGCCCTGCCGAATTTCAAGACGCAAAAAAAATACTCAAAAAATTCAGTACCCGCCGCTTTGCGCAATTTTCGGCCCGTGAAAACAAAAAAACGGTCGTGCTTTCGCAGCGCTGGGAAAAGAAAATCAAAAAAGCCCTGCGTTTTTATGAATCCGCTCTGCGACGTGAAGAAGCTGTGCGAAAACGTCTCACGGATTTCACAAATGGCCGGGAAGGGCATGCCGCGCTTGTCTTCGGTGGATTTCATGCGCCGCGTTTGAAAGAAATCATGCGCAGCCTGCAAATCTCGTACGTGGTCATTTCACCGCGGCTGGGACGGGTCTCAAAACGCGAACACGAACTTTATCGTCACCTGATGTCCGCTGATGAGCGCCTAAAAAAATTGCCGTCTGCCCTAATGGGTATGTCGCGCGTCATGAGCGACTTTGAATGGGCTGTAAACTTTGCAGCGGATGAGCAGCTTCGACGCGAAATATTGGGAGGGATTGAAAATCAGACGGGAAAGAAAACAGCTAAAACAAAAACAGCGGTTATTGCCCGTGATGATTCAAATGATCAAAAATATAAACTAGTCCAGCGGTTAAAAGAGCCAGCAGCGAATTGGCCAGTAGGGTTTTTGAAGGGTCTCCGTTCTGAAGTTAGGGCTGGTCCGCAAGGCGATTTTTTTGATAAGGCTATTGGTTTTCTGGAACGAAAAAAGGTTTTTTGGGTTTCCATGATCGCATCGCTGGGCGTAGGGCTAGGGACTTTTTCGCTGGGTTTGATGCATGATCCAGAGTGGTGGGGCCTAACGTTCGTCTGCGGCACTTGGGCGTTTACGCACAGTTTGCTGTATGTGATTTTTAAAGAACTCCGCATATCTCAAAAAAGCACGCAGGATATCCTTGATTGGGCCGGCAACATTTTGAATAACACGC
>JAHFHF010000089.1 GCA_023247055.1 Candidatus Omnitrophota bacterium | reverse complement strand
TTATCTGACCGACCGTTATTATGCCTACGAAGAATCGGAAATGATGCAGCTGGAACAGCGCTTGCGTTCGGTCAGCCTGCTCGTGGGATTCAACAGCCGCCGTTTTGACCTGCCGGTGCTTCAGCCGTATCTTTTCCTCAAAGGCGGAGACATTCCGCAAATTGATCTGCTCGAAGCCATCGAAGAAGCGCGCGGCCATCGCGCGAGTCTCGATAGCATTGCAGGGCCCACGCTCAAACAGCACAAGTCCGGCAGCGGCAAAGATGCGCTCCTGCTTTTCAAAGAAGGCCGCATGCAGGAATTGAAAAATTACTGCCTCGACGACGTGAAATTGACGCGTCAGATTTTTGAATACGGTTTGCAGGAAGGAAAGATTCTTTTTACCTCCACCTGGGACTATAAAACCTACGAGGTGCCGGTCAATTGGCTTAAACAGACCGCAGCTCTTTTTGCCAGTCCCGCGCCAGCCCCCCAAGATAAATTTCCCAGCAGCCTGTTTTAGTTCGCCTAAACGACTTAAGAAATAAACTTCTTCGGCGCTCAGACAACCTCTGCGCGGTGGCAGAGACTATCAAGCGCATCCTTGCTGAGGATGCGTCCTGATTTGTCCTCAGCCCGTTGGGCCTGCGGAACTCGCGGCGAAGAAGTTTATTTCTTAAGTCGTTTGTTCAGCTTATATTAAATTTGGAGCCGATAGTGCCTAGGTTTTGTTGACATTTGACCGATTCTCCCTCGCCCCGGAGGGGAGAGGGCTGGGGTGAGGGGAAGACTCGCCCCCCTCATCCTAACCTTCTTCCCCAAACCTAGCACCACGGGGTTCGCGTATATTTCATAACCGGTTTAATTAAAATGGGTTATGATGACAAATCTTAAAGTTGACAAGATTAGTCATATATCTTAAAATTGTGTATCTTACGGTTCTGAAAGGATTTGTCTGCGATGCGGCTGACGACGCGTAGTGAATACGGATTGATTTGTCTTAAATACCTCTGCACCCATGCGGAGCGTGTGCCCATTTCCCTGGCTGAAATTACGGACAAGGAAAAACTGCCCAAAGATTATGTGGAGCAGATTTTTGTGCGCCTGCGCCGCTCGGGGCTGGTGCAGAGCCAAAAGGGTATTCACGGCGGGTTTGCCTTAAGCCGTCCAGCGGCTGAGATCACGCTTAAAGAAATTTTTGAATCCCTGGAAGGTGCGGATATTTTTCAAGTTTTTTGTAGTGAACACGACACGCTCGGCAGTGTGCGCCCCGTCTGGCAGAAAATCGCGGAGTTGATCAACCGTTTTTGCGCGGGCATTACGCTCGACATTCTGCTCAGGGACGAGGCCCATGTCATGAAGCAGCTTGAAGTGCTGACTGGCAAAATGCTGGCCGGGATGGAAAAATCTCCGGCGGAGGAACCCAAGCCGGCGCGCAAACTGCCCATTTACATGGATAATCATGCGACCACGCCGCTTGATCCGCGCGTGCTGGAAGCCATGATGCCGTGCTTTACGCAGGTCTTCGGCAATGCAGCCAGCCGCAGCCATCCCTACGGCTGGGAAGCCATGAAGCTTGTGGATACCGCGCGCGCGCGCGTCGCAAAACTGATTGGGGCCGACCCCAAAGAAATTGTTTTTACCAGCGGAGCGACGGAATCAATCAACCTTGCGATCAAGGGGGCGGCCGGCATGTACGGCGAAAAAGGGCGCCACTTTATCACGCAGGTCACAGAGCACAAGGCCGTGCTCGATGCCATGAAATACCTCGAGACGATCGGCTGCCGCGTGACCTATTTGGGCGTTGATTCGTTCGGACGCATCCGTTTGGATGAACTCAAGGCGGCGATCGAACCCCATACGGTTTTAATCAGCATCATGGCGGCCAACAATGAAATCGGCACGCTCCAGCCGGTTGCAGAAATCGCGCGTATTGCTAAAGAAGCGGGTGTGCTGCTGCATGTGGACGGCGCGCAGGCGGCCGGAAAAATTCCGCTCAATGTGGAAAAACTTGGCATTGACATGCTGTCGTTGACCGCGCACAAAATGTACGGGCCCAAAGGCGTGGGCGCGCTGTATGTGCGCCGCCGTAATCCGCATGTGCGGCTGATTCCGCTCAGCCACGGCGGCGGCCATGAAAACGGTTTCCGCTCCGGCACGCTCAATGTTGCCGGGATTGTGGGGCTTGGCAAGGCCTGCGAAATTTCAGGGGAAGAACTTGAAGCGGAGTCGCGCCGGCTTTTGGCGCTGCGGGAGCGGCTCAAAGCGGCGATTGACAAAGAATTGGATGAAGTTTCACTGAACGGACATCCGCAGGAACGTCTGCCGGGTAACTTGAATTTAAGTTTTGCGCATGTCGAAGGCGAAGCCCTGCTGATGAGTCTGTGTGAAGAAGTGGCTGTTTCCTCCGGCTCGGCCTGCTCTTCGGGCAGTGTGGATGCCTCGCATGTTTTAAAGGCGCTGGCCACAGGCGGCGACCGCGCCTTTACGGCCGTGCGTTTCGGGCTGGGCCGTTTCAATACCGAGGCTGAAGTGGACCGTGTCGCTGTACGCGTCGTTGAAGCCGTCAAAAAATTACGTGAAATGTCGCCGATGTATAAAAAGTGATTAGTGCCTAGTGATTAACGCCGTGTGCGGGTTTCCCCCCCCTCTTAATCTCCCCCCGGAAAGCACGGGGGGAGAAATAAAAGAGGCGCTGCTATTTCCTCCCCCGTGTTCTCCGGGGGAGGATTAAGGTGGGGGAAGCAGCATAAACTCACACACGGCGTTAGTGATTAGAGGTGAATGATAAGCGACGCATAAATAGCCTGCGATGAATGTGTCGCGGCGTTTTCAAGGAAACAGCTTTAAAATTTCTAGTCGCAGTTCACCATTTACCAATCACCAGTCACTAGTCACTAGTCACTAGTCACTAGTCACCAGTCACTCATCACCGTCTTTCAGGAGGTTTTATGATTCAAGTCACACCCGCAGCCGTCAAAGAAGTGACGCGCATGCTGCAAAACCAGACGCCCTATGATCCTGAAGCCGGCCTGCGCCTGGCCGTCAAAGGCGGCGGCTGCTCCGGCCTTTCGTATGACATGGCTTTTGACAAACAGAAGCCGGGGGATCAGCAGTTCACCTATGAAGGTTTGAAAGTGTATGTGGACCCCAAGAGTTTTCTGTATCTGGACGGGATGACCTTTGATTATGCGGATACGCTCAAAGATAAAGGCTTTAAATTCATCAATCCCAATGCCTCGAAGACGTGCGGCTGTGGCGAATCGTTTGCTGTTTAAAAAAAAGATTCGTGCCTACGACGGTTTCCTTGGCCGTCGAGGCACCGTATCTGCGCAAGAGCGCAGATGCGGCTGTGGCGAATCGTTTGCGGTTTAAAAAATAATTCATCCCCCCCCCTCTTAATCTCCCCCCGGAGAACACGGGGGGAGAAATAAAAGAGGTCTCTTGTTTCCTCCCCCGTGCTCTTCGGGGGAGGATTAAGGTGGGGGAAGCAGCGTAAACTTGCACGGTGTTAATGACTCATTGCCTGGCACTCGTTGCTCATTGCTTATCGCTTCTCCATGAAAAAATCCAAAGAAGAAATCTTGGAAACGCTCAAGCCGCTGAGGGCCGAAGTCCGTTTTTTGGCCAGCATGCTTGGGCGCGTTTTGATCGAACAGGAGGGCAAGAGTTTCTTCGAGCTCGTGGAGTCGATCCGTCAATCGGCCCATGAACTGCGCAGCCGTTATTCGCCCGCGCTTGAGAAAAAGTTTTTTGCGCGTATTCGCTCGCTTGATCTCGACAAACTGACGCGCGTCATGCGCGCGTTCACGGTTTATTTTCAGCTCACCAATCTGGCGGAAGACAAACACCGCATCCGCCGCAAACGCGACTACGAAAACCAGGGGAATATTCAGCCCGGATCTTTCGAAGATATTCTCCAGCGGATCGTGCGGGCTAAAGTCCCCGCCGCCCAGTTTGAGAATTTGATGAAGGAACTTTCCATCGAGCTGGTTTTGACCGCGCATCCGACGGATGCGCAGCGCCGTTCCGTCTTTGAAAAAATTTTCGAGTTGGAGCGCCTGCTCTTTAACCAGGAATTCCGCATTTTGACACCGCGTGAGCGGCAGGCCATCGAAGACCGGATTTACGGACAGATCACCCTGCTTTGGCAAACCGATGAATTAAGGCGCCGCCGCCAAACGGTCCTCGATGAGGTGGATAACGGCCTTTTTTATCTCGACGAAGTCCTCTTTGATATCCTGCCGGCTTCCATCGAACGGTTTTACGAACTAGCCGGCCGGGCCTATAAAAAGAAAATGACGCCGCGTCCCTTTATGCGTTTCGGTTCGTGGATTGGCGGCGATCGTGATGGCAATCCCTATGTGAACCATGCCGTGACGCTTGAGACCCTGCGCCGGCACAAAGACTTGCTTCTGCGCCGCTACATTGAAACCACAGGCAAGCTGGTGCAGGAATTCAGCCAGTCGCGTTATTTAGTGGGCGTTTCGTCAAAACTTTTGCGGTCAATCGAGGAAGACAGCCGCCGGCTGCCGCTTTTTGCCGGAGCCACCAAAGCGCGCAGTCTGGGCGAACCCTACCGCAAAAAAATTTCTTTTATTCACCGCAAATTGATTAATACCTTGCGGCTCAATGCCCTGCAGGCGGAGCGCAAGACCGCGCCGGATGAGACGATCGAAGCTTGTTATGAAAACCCCGTGCAATTTTGCACGGACCTTGAGTTGATTCTGGATTCCCTGCGCCAGCACAAAGGCGAGCATCTCGTGCGGCCCATTGAACGGCTGCTTCTGACGCTTGATCTTTTTGGCTTCCATTTTGCGCGTCTGGATATCCGTGAAAACGCCGCGGACATGGCGGAGGTCACGGCCGAGATTGCCGGCGTGCTGCGGGAAAAACGCGCGCCATACCGCGAATTGGACGAGGCCGCAAAAAATGAACTTCTGCTGGAGCTCATTGCCTCAGCGCCGCATACCGGCATCGCGCGCATGAAACTTTCGGACAAGGCTTCGGAAGTCATGGCCACGCTGCGGGCCGTGCAGACGATCCGCAGCCAAAATGGCACGGATGCAATCCGCGATTATGTGCTTAGCATGACGCACGCCAAGAGCGACGTGCTGTCGGTCCTGTGGCTTGCCTGCGAAACCGGCAATGCCGGACTGCAGGTCGTGCCGCTTTTTGAAACCATCGAGGATTTGCGGCAGGCGCCGGCCGTGATGCAGTCGCTTTACGAAGAGCCGGTTTACCGCCGGCATCTTGAAAAACTCGGCCGTGTCCAGCAGGTCATGCTGGGCTACTCTGATTCGAATAAAGACGGCGGGTTTGTCGCGTCGAATTGGATGCTGTATGAGGCCCAGAAAGAACTGACGCGCGTTGCAGAAAAATACCGCATCAAGCAGACGCTTTTTCATGGGCGCGGCGGCTCGATCGGCCGCGGCGGCGGCCCGGCCAATCAGGCCATCCTCGCCCAGCCCAAAGGTACGATTCAGGGCCGCATCAAAATTACCGAGCAGGGGGAAGTGGTTTCTTCAAAATATTCCAACCCGCATATTGCCGAACGCAACATTGAATTAGTCAGTTCCGCGGTCGTCATGGCCAGCCTCTTGGGGCCTTCGGCGCCGCCGCAAATCGGCGAA
This sequence comes from Candidatus Omnitrophota bacterium, assembly GCA_023247055.1. Lineage (GTDB taxonomy): Bacteria > Omnitrophota > Omnitrophia > Omnitrophales > Aquincolibacteriaceae > JAHFHB01. Next base: position 5,437 of record JAHFHF010000089.1, on the reverse strand, counting down.
TGGGAAAAACTGATGGCCGCGCTCTCAGAAACCGCCTGCCGCGTCTATCAGGAATTTGTCTATAACCCGGACTTTGTGGAGTATTTCACGGAATCGACCCCGATCCGCGAAGTGGCCGGTCTCAATATCGGCTCACGGCCTGCGCGCCGGCGGGATGCGGGCGAGATCAAAGACCTGCGCGCGATTCCGTGGGTTTTTAGCTGGATGCAGTCGCGCCAGACCGTGCCCGGATGGTTTGGTTTCGGTTCAGCCTTCAATCTCGTGGTGCGTACCCGGAATATGGCGGGTCTTTCCGCATTTCGCGAGATGTATCAGGAGTGGCCGTTTTTCAAGGCCCTGATCGACTTCATGCAGATGAGTACGCAAAAAGCGGATATGCACATCGCCGGCTGTTATGCTAATCTGGTCAAGAACCCGCAGCTGCGCGAAAAATATTTCAATTGGATCAAACGCGAGTTTGAAGACACGGTCCAGGCCATTTTACTGATCACCCAGCAGGAAGAAATTTTGCAGAGGCAATACACGCTGCAGCATTCGATCCGGCTGCGGAACCCGTATGTGGATCCGCTCAGTTACGCGCAGATTGCCTTGCTTGAAAAGTTACGCGGCACGCGCAAGCCTGGCGACCGCGAGGCGCTTGAACGCGCCGTGGCGCTTTCGATCAATGGCGTGGCCCACGGGCTGCGCAATACAGGATAAAAGACGATGAAAATCTTACAACGCTATGTGGTGCGCGAAATCATGCTGCCGTTTTTGGTTTGCGTTTTGGTTTTGAATTTTATTTTCATGGCCGGCTATCTGGTGCGCGCGGCGAACTTCATCATCGGGCGCCATGTGCCCCTGCTCGATACGCTTTATATCCTCCTGCTGGCCTTGCCGGAAATGCTGAGCTACACCGTGCCCACCAGCCTGCTGACCGCCATTATGATTGTCTTCGGCCATCTTTCCCAGCACAACGAATTACGCGCGATGAAAGCTTCCGGCATCCATCTGTTTCATGTCGTCCTGCCCGCGCTTTTAGTCGGCCTTGCCGTCACTTTCGTCATGCTGGTGTTTAATGATCAAGTCGAAGGCCGGGCCAGCTTTGAACTTAGAAAATCGACCAAAAAGATGCTGATCAAATACCCGAAAGCGCTGATTGAGCCCGGCCGTTTTGTAACGCTGAACGACCAAATTATTTTTCTCGCCAAGGAACTTCACGGCGATGAAATGCGCGACATCATTGCCTATGAAGTCGAAGGCTCCAGCAAGCCGGTGCGGACTATTCTGGCTGAGCGCGGGGAGATTACGACCAGCGAGAACGGGACGGAAATGAAAGTGCGCCTTTTTGACGGGAGTATTTCAGACGCCGAAACGGAAGGCGTGCATACCATGCAATTTCAAACGTATGAATTTCCGCCTGTGGGCAGTGAAGACGTGAGGCATATGCAGAAAAAACAAAAAGACCTGACGCTGGCAGAAATTCTCGTGGCCCTGCGCCACGTGGATCCGGTCCGGGACCCTGGCGAAGAAGTGGGTCTGAAAACCGCTTTTCATAATCGTATTGCCTTTGCCTTCAGCGGTTTTATTTTTGCGCTGATCGGCGTGCCGATCGCAGTGCTGGTGCGCCGCGGAGAAATCGTGGTCAGTTTTGCGGTTTCAATGGCGGGCGTCAGCCTTTACTACATCCTCTTTGCCATCGCCAAAGCCCTGGCCCTGCACGGGGTCATGGTTGCTGCCATTGCGCTATGGCTTCCCAACCTGCTGCTTTTTGCCGCTGGCCTCTACCTTCTTCGCAAAGCCGTTCTCGCTTAAATCAGTTAGATTTTTGTAGGGGCGGGTTCATAACCCGCCTTGAATTGTTCGAGATTGGTTTAGAACCAGCCCTACGAATAGCAACGAAGACGCTTCTTACGCGCGGACAGCTTTTAGAATCTCGATAGGTTTGTGAAGCACGAACGCGGCCCCGGCTTTTTCAAGCACGGCACGGGCATCGTCGCAGTGGTGGGCTTTGCCGGTAAATCCGGCGGGGGTCACTTGAATGTCAGGGCGGGCGCGGACGGCGGAAAAAATATCATCAGGCAGATCGCCCAAGTAAAGGTAACGTTTTTTGAGCCCGATTTTTTTTGCGGTCTCGAGCAATGAAAAAGGGTGGGGCTTGCGCAGGGAGCAGTTCATCTGGCGCTCGGCCTTGCGGACATCATCCATCGTGGTCATGGCGTCGAACAGCGGTTCAATGTGAAATTTTTTCAAGACATACAGCGCCTCAAAGCGCGGCCGGCCGGTCGCAATGCCCAATTTCAAACCCATGGTTTTGAGCTTCTCAAGCAGCGGTTTTTTAAAAATTAGTTTTTCGCGGTGAATCAGGCCTTTTTTCTTCCACGAGATAGGCCGGCGCTTTTCGCTCATCCCAAGAAGGTCCTCGCCTAAATAGACTTCTTGAAAAATGCGGCTGATTTTTTCAATGGTGACCAGCGGCGAGCGCTCAATTTTTTTCAGCAGCCCCGCAACTCCGAGCGGGCGCTCATGCACGGAAGCGGCAAAACCTTTCAAGTCCATGCGTTTGCGCAAATCGGCCGCCGTATGTGCGCCAGGAATCAGCCGCATCAGGTAGGTGAGCAGGCCGTAACAGCAGTCCCAATCGTCGTTAAAACCGCCCAAGAGTTTGAAGTCTTCCACATCTTTGGCAGTCAGTAAGACCGGCCCGCTGCTTTTCGCAGGCCGCAGGACGGCCGGAACTTTACCCGCAGTCAGAAAAATTTCAATCGTCCAACGGATAGCATCCAGGTAAGACGTGCGCGTATCCACCAGGACGTTATCGACGTCGAAAATGACAGCATCGTAAGCAAGAGGTTTAGGCATGAACCTTTAGTTTAGGCAAATTCACGGGCAGCGTAAAGAAAATCCTTTCGATCTTTTTAAAGCACCTTCGTCAAAGAACAGCTATTTTTAGACCTCAGGTTTGTTTGTTCGCGCAAAAGCAGGTATATTTTGTCCACTTCTATGCATAGAAAAGAGACTTTTTCCCTCATGGTTTTGAAACCGCTCTGCCGCCCGATCGCCTTCATTTTGAGCGTCATTTTTATGCTGGCCGAAACAGCCCAGTATGCTCCGCAGGCGCATGCCGCACCGGCAATGCCGGCATCTGTCGAACTTAATGTAGAGCATTTCACGCTACCCAGGAAAATGGGCAGGGTGATCGAAAGCCATCAAGGTTCCTCCGGCCAAACAGTCATTCTGATCCAGGATGCGCATACCGTCTATGTAGCGCAGCAATCCATGGCTGCCCTGATTCAAAATTTGAATGCCCATTACGGTATTGATGTCGTAGCCCTGGAAGGCGGTGCCGGAGCCGTGGATCCGGTATTGCTGCGCAATGCACCCAGCCGCAGAGCGCGCAATCAACTGCTCAAGGAGTATCTTCGGAAAGGGGAGATGTCCGGTGCGATTGCCGCGGCTATGAAAAGCGCACAGCCCCTGCAGGTTTACGGGATTGAAAATCAAGCGCTGTATGAGCGGGATCTGCGCAGTTTTTTGCAGGCCAAAGCGCGCGCTTCCGGCCTGTTAGAAAAAAACCGGCAAGCCGTTGAAGCGCTTGAGCGGCTTAAAAAAGAATTTTATCCGCCTGAATTTTTGAAAATCGATGGCCTGATTTCAAAGTTTGAAAAAAATCCTCAGGATTTTCAAGTTCTTCTGCCGTTTCTTAAATCTTCGCATCTTTCTGTGCGCTATCCAAATTTAAGCCTCCTTGCAATCCAAATGAAATCGGCCGGGCCTTTGCGGATGGCGCAAATCGAAACGCTGGCGGCCCAACTCAAAAGATTGCCGCTCAAAAAAAACGAAGCAATGGCGCTGGAAGAAAAAGTCCAAGCTTACCGGACGTCCCGCCTTGACGCGGCGGCTTTCGCCGGTTTTCTGCTGGCTCGAGCGAACGCTTATAGTTTGGATTTAGAACCCTTTGCGGAACTTTCCGTTTGGGCCCGGGGTTACAAAAAACTGTTCACGGCCAACGGGGCGGAAATTGACCGTGAATTGAAGCGGTTGTTTAAAACGCTCCGGCAGCATTATCTTCGCACGCAAAATCTGCGGGAGATCAGCCGCCAGGATGATTTTTTGAAACTGTATGAGCGGTTCTTGAAGCTCGAATTGACCCGCTCCGAGTGGAAAAAGATCCTGAGAATAAAAAAAGATTTTCAGCAGCTGTCCGATCCGGAACTGCGGAACCATTTTATTTTTTACGAAACGGCCCTGGAACGCGAAAAAATATTTCTAAGCGGAATCAAAACCCTGCTGCGCCGGCAAAAGCGCCATGCGCTGATTTTTGTGGCCGGCGGCTTTCACCTGGAAGGGATGGCCAAACTCCTTTCGCAAGAAGGTATTTCTTATCTCTCCGTTCAGCCGCGCATTCGCGGTCTTCCTGAAGAAAACGTCTATGAGCGGATCATGCGCGGCGATGTTTCCTGGAAAAAATATTTTCAAGTGCGCGAAGGCAAGGTCAGTCTCTACGAGGCTTTTCACCGCGCGGCCCTTGAAAAAATACTGGCGCAGGCGCCGGAGGCCGAACAGCCTTTTGTTTTTCGTGCCTGGCGCGACAATATTCTGCGTGATTTATCGCAGCACTCGAAAATAACCTCGGATGACCGCTATGTACGGCTGCTGCAAGAAGCTTTTGAACAGGTTCACGCCCCCCGGATCGCGAAGCAAAGAAAAATTTGGCAGGCCAAAGCAGCCCATTTTTTTGACAGTGTCGAACGTCTGATTTTGAAAAACCGCATCAGCGGTGATGCCTTTGTAACGCTGTTCCAATCGGCGGCCATGCCTGCGGCCGATGTGGCCCTCGCCATTCCCAGTTATAGAATGAATGCGGAACTGCTCGGTATTCCGCAAAGGCGCTCTGAGATGCGCAGCGCTACGCCGGCGCAAGCGGTTTCCGAAGAGATGCTTGATGAACTGTACGCAGACCTCTTCAAAATGATCGCCTGGCTGCCCAGCTTGCGGTTGAATGCTGCAGCGAAGGCTGACAATCCGGACATCAAAGACTTTAAAACAAAGGTCCGAGAGCTGCAGGAAGATCTGCTGGCCGGCCGCAGCACGAGAAACGGATTGGCGGCCGGGCTTCGGGACGCTGATTTGTTTAGCCGCAGAGGGCAGATAGATTTTTTGGCAGCCGCCGCAGTCTGGCTGCAAAACGAAAAAAGGCCCGCGGCAGCCTGGGACCTGCTCGCAGATGAATTGAAGCAAGCTTTTATCTCGTATGCCGCCAATAGTTCAAATGAAAAAATAGCCGGTCAAGCGGCCGCGGCGGCTTTTGAAAAAGCTTTTGGCGAAAAAAAACATGCCTTGCAGCAGCCGCTTCTCGATTATTTCAAAGTCTATAAGCGCCGTTGGCATGAGCGAGTGGCGGAGTGGATCCATCCGCGTATCGACGAGGGCCCGGTTCGCATTGTCTGGGCCAATG
>JAHFHF010000016.1 GCA_023247055.1 Candidatus Omnitrophota bacterium | reverse complement strand
GCGGCGGCCCGTAAAAATCTTGAAACTTTGGAAAAACAACTCGATGAAAAGCAAAATGCCTACCGCGATCAGTATCACGATGGCTGGCTGGGCGCGCCGGTCCGGGCCGTCGCACGGTCCTGGGATGCCCTAAATCCATTTAGCGGAACAGCCGACCTCAGTGAGAAAAATCTGGATGAACTGCTGGAACGCCGTATGCATTTGCGCGAACAGATTTCGGCGCAGCAGGCCCTGGTGGATACGCTTAATCAGGCGTTTGATTCCGAATTGGCCGTCCAGGAACAAAAACGGCTGCTGGCGCAGCTCCAAGGCCAGGAAAAAGAAAACATTCTGGACTTGCGTAAATCCATCAAGTCGCTTGAAAAAAATATCCGCCGTGGTTATGACGAGATTGACGAACGCCATAAACACAAAAAAGACCTGCTGAAACAACTCAACGCGCTGCTAGGCGAAACCAAAGCCCCGGTGCTTTCGCAAACCGCGAAGGTTGTGGCTCTTCCCGTAGAAGCCGGACGTATTTTTCTCTTTGGCCGTAAACCGCAGGACGTAAAAATTACTGAGTCCGCAGCCAAAGAAGGCGCCAAAGCCGGCGTTTCTGCCGAGGCGGCCAAACTCAAAGAAGAAATCGAACTTGAAAGTCTTTTGATCGAAGACCGGTATGAGAAAGTCTTGAAAATGCAGCGGCAGCTTGAGGCTCTGAAAGCCCAGGCCTCTCTGGCCGGTGGATATAAATTTCGCTCCGCGTTTGTTAAGATCCCGTATGCATTTATTCAAGAAGCCGTTGAGAGCGCAGACCGGCTGGTGCCGCGTAAAGACCGCCAGGAAACTCTGATCCACTTGCTGGATAAGGAAACCCGGGACTTGGAAACCTTGAAGGAAGAGCAGGCGGCCCTGGAAGTTTGGGTTACGAAAAAGTCCCCGGCGAAAATTCAAGTCACGCCGCCGCAAAATAAAAAACTGCCAGCGGCAGAAAAGATCAAGGAAAACCAATCGCAGCAGACCCAGCTGCAGAGTGAAATCCAGTCGCTGGCAGGCAAAGTCGAGGCCCAGCGTTCCGATCTTCAGCGCACTGTCAGCCGGATTGAAGAAACACCCGTGGATGACGAAGGTGTCAAAAAACCAAAGGCCAAACCGGTTTTGCAAAAAGAAACGAAGACTCCGGTTGTGACGTCGCCTAAGGACCAGCGCAAACTTCAGGAAGAACTTGAGAAAGTTGAAAAGACCATTCTGAAATTGATCGAAAAGGAAAACGAACTGGATCGGACGGAATTTTCAATTTTGGAAAAGCGCATCAAGAAAATCGATGAGTTTGTCGAAAAAATAAGTTCCAAAGCCGGTGCCCAGGATTTGCTCGCCGAACGCGGGCGCATTGAAAACCGGCTGGGTGAATTAAAATTACGCCGTGATTTTCTCAATCAGGAATTGGGACGTTTTAACGTCCAGGAACCTGTAAAAGCCTAATGTGTTGTGCAAGTTCCCCCCCCCTCTTAATCTCCCCCCGGAGAGTACGGGGGGAGAAATAAAAGAGGTTCCACTATTTCCTCCCCCGTGCTTTTCGGGGGAGGATTAAGGTGGGGGCAGGAAGCAGCATAAACGTTGTGCTTAAATAAACAATTTAAGTCTGATCCAAGCACCCTGAGATTTGACAGGGAAGAAGGAGTTCGCATGAAATGGAGAGGCTGGCTGGCCGCCCTTGGTATCGTTTGTCTCACTTTCCAAGGCTGCGGGTATACCACGCGCAGCGCCCTGCCTGAAAACGTCAAATCGATTTACGTCAAGACCGTCGTGAACAAGATCAATGTCGCAGAAATTATCAGCTACAAACCCGGCCTCGAAATCGACATCACGAACGCCATCGTCCGCCGTCTGCAGCGGGACGGCAATCTCAAAGTCGCCAAAATTCCCGAAGAAGCCGATGTGATTCTTGAATCGGATTTAATTCGTTTTGACCAGGAAGGCCTGCGGTTTTCCCGTTTGGAAACGTCCCAGGAACAGCGCATTTATATCGTGCTTGCCCTCCGCCTGATAGACGCTAAGACCAAGCAGATCATGTGGGAAGAAGCCAATTTTTCGGGCGACCAGGAGTATTTCACGAGCGAGCTGCGCGACCAGGCCCATGATGAGGCCGCGGACTTGGCGGTGGACCGGCTCGCGCGCAACGTGGTGGACCGTATCGTCGAAGACTGGTAAAACCGCTTAATCCCCGTGGCAAAATCCGCTTATCTGATCCAGGGCGATTCGCTTTTCCTGAGTGAAAAAACGTCAGCCCTGCTGAAGTCCCTGGAAAAAACCGGAACCTTGGAAACCGAGACCTGCCGCTTGGCCGAAGTTCCGCTGGCTGAAGTCCTCGCAAAGGCCCGTAACAAACCTTTCTTTGTACAAACCCAAGTTTTTTTTTCCCCCGATGCCGATGAGTTGAATCCCGAAGACCTGGATTTGCTCGCCGCTTATCTTGCCGGACCGCCCGAATATTCGGTTCTTATTTTTCACTGGAATGAAGACGGTAAAGAACCGTACGCGCGCGTCAGCGAAACGCTGAAGCGTCTTGGCGATGTGGTCAAAAACGCCGGCGGCGCCGTCGAAATCACAGCGTCTCAGGGTGCTGAAACGGCCCAGGCCTTTATCCGGGCCAAACTCAAGACGGCAGGTAAAACGCTCACGCCGCAGGCCCAGCGCAAACTCGAATTGCTGGGTCAGGATTTTCCGGCATTGCTGGACAGCGTGCTTGAAAATCTGATTTTAGCGGCCGGTTCGAGTTCTGAAATTACGCAAGCGATGGCGGACGCCTTTGATGAAGACAAGGCCCGCGGTAACCGGTTTAAACTGCTGGATGCTATCCTGGGACGGAAGCCCGGCGAAGCGCTGGCTGTTTTTTTCAGGTTGATCGATTCCGGGGAGGATGATCCGGTGATGCTGATGGCTTTTCTGCATGGGCAGTTCCGTCTCTATTGGCAAGCCCAGCTTCTCTTTGGCCGTGGGGCGGTGGAGTCCCGCATTTTTGAGGAACTAAAAATCAGTTCCAAACGCGCTCATTTCTTTTCGCGTCAAATGCGGCTTTTTAGCCGGCCGCAGCTTGAGCGCGCGCTTGAAACTTTGTTTGAACTTGACCGCGGGATCAAATCGGGCGAAGAGGAAATGCAGACGGGGCTTGAAAAGTGGATCGCCCGTACGGCAGGCATGCAGCCTGCGGCACGGGCGATGTCAAAGCGCTAATCATTCCCCCCTCTAACTCCCCCCGGAGAGCACGGGGGGAGAAATTTCTGAAGAGGATTCTATTGTTTCCTCCCCCGTGATTTCCGGGGAGGACTAACGCTTACGCAGGCTTCTTTGGCCTGCGAAGCGTTGTGCCTGAATAAAGATTTCAGGCTCAAGGTGGGGGAAGTTACTTCTTCTTGGAAAGCTTGGTCAAAAAGCGGGCCACGCGGGATTTCTTGCGGTCCGCACGCCCTTTGGGAATGGTGCCGCGGCTGACGGCACGGTCGTAGCGCGAAATGACCTTCGCGGCATATTCACGCGCTTTGTCCGGTGTCGAAGCAAGGCTGGCGAGTTTCTGAGTCAACGTTTTCAGTTCCGAAAGCGTGGCTTGATTGCGCTCGGCTTTGCGGTTCTGATTACGAAGTCTTTTTGAGGCTGAACGGCTGTTTGGCATACAATAAGTCCTTTCAAATTTTGGGTGAATCTAGCACACTGCGTATAGGCTGTCAATCAAAGCGTCATGTGTGGACAGACAAACGCATCTTAAATTAAGGGACAGGCTAAGGTAGACGCCGCCCTAGGAGAGTTCCCCCCTCTTAATCTCCCCCCGGAGAGCACGGGGGGAGAAATAAAAGAGGTTCTACTATTTCCTCCCCCGTGCTCTCCGGGGGAGGATTAAGGTGGGGGAAAATAGCATGAATTCGCACAGCGCATTTAAAGCTAAACATTTATGACCGATCCAAATCAATCTTCGGGAGAAAAGGGCCACTTGGTGCGCGCGGCGGCCACCATGGGGTCCATGACGCTGCTCAGCCGCGTTTTGGGCATGGTGCGCGATATCGTGAGTGCCAATGCGTTTGGCACCACATGGCAGTGGGACGCCTTTCTCTACGCCTTCATGATTCCCAATTTTCTACGGCGTATCGTGGGCGAAGGGGCATTCTCGAGCGCCTTTATCCCCGTTTACAACGAAGTCCTGCACCGGGACGGCAAAGAAGCGGCGTTCCGTTTTGCCAATACCTGCATGAGTGTGCTCATGACCGTGCTGGCACTTTTTATCCTGGCCGTTGAACTCCTTTTGACGGGTCTGCTACAAATTGGATCGCTTTCGCCGACGCTGCACCTGACCCTCGATCTGCTGCGCTATCTTTTTCCGTACCTGTGGTTTGTTTCCCTGTGGGCGCTCACCATGGGCGTTCTCAACAGCCACCGCCATTTTTTTTCTTCCGCACTGGGGCCTGTGATCTTGAACCTGGCTTGGATTGGCGGGGTCCTTTACCTGCTGCCGCGCACCCGCGGAGGCATTAATGCTGAATTGACGATGTTGGCGATTGTCATTTCGGTGGAAGGACTGATCCAACTGGCGCTTGAAATTCCTCCGCTTTACAAACTTGGATTCCGGGTCAGCTGGGTCTGGGACCGGGCCTCGCCGGCTTTGGCGAAGATCGGCAGATTGATTGTCCCGAGCCTGCTCAGCTTTGCGATTTTTCAGGTGAATGTGATGATTGATATGACGCTCGGCCTTTTGATCGGACCGGGCGCCAATTCCAGCCTCTGGTACGGCACACGGCTGATGCAGCTGCCGCTGGGCGTTTTTGCGGTTGCGGCCGGTTCGGCGCTTTTGACAAGCGCGGCCCGGCAAAGCGCGACTTCCAACATCGAAGAGACTAAAACCATGATGTCTTTTGCCTTGCGCGGCATTTTCTTGATTGTTTTGCCGTGTGCCGCGGGATTAATGGTGCTTTCACGGCCCATCGTTCAGCTGCTTTTTGAACATGGCCAATTTGACGCCGAGTCCACCCGGCGAACAGCTGCGGTGCTGTGGTGTTATACCGTCGGACTTTTTGCCTACTCCGGACAGAAGATTTTGAACAATGGTTTTTACGGAGCGCAGAATACGCGCCTGCCGATGATAGTCGGCGGTGCGGCGCTTTTGATCAACATCGCCCTTAATCTTTTATTGATGCGGATCTTGCGTGAAGCCGGGCTGGCCTTGGCGACTTCGATTTCCGGTATTTTTCAGTTTATCGCGCTCGCCTGGCTTTATCACCGGCATGTGGCGGCGTTTGACCTCAAGGGAACCTGCCTGGCGTTTTTTAGGATTCTGACGGCTTCGTGCGCCATGGGAATTGTCTGCTTTTTTGTTATCCATTTTCTTGAAGGCCGCCTGCCGGGGGATGCGTTTTATTGGCGGGCCCTGCGTGTTTTCAGTACGATGGCTATTTCAATTTTAGCGTACCCGCTTTTTTGCCTGCTTTTCGGCGTGCGCGAAATGCGCGGCCTGCTCAAAAAGATTTTCCGCCATGGGTGATTGGCCTCATCTGCGGCCGCGGGTGGAGGCCCTGCCTTTTGGGTCCGGCGTCTACGTGATGAAGGATGCTGCCGGGGACATTCTCTACATCGGCAAAGCCAAATCGTTGCGGCAGCGCGTACGTTCTTACCTCAGCCCGCATCCGGACCAGCCCAAAGTCGCGATTCTCATGGGGAAGGTGACGCAGATTGAGCATCTGGAGACGCCCACCGAAGTCGATGCATTGCTGCTCGAGGCGCAACTGGTGCGTAAACACCAGCCCCGCTACAACAAGGAACTCAAGGACGACAAAACTTTCCCGTTGCTTAAAATTACGGCTGAGAAATTTCCGCGCATTCACCTGACGCGCAACAAAACCGATAAAAAGGCGATTTACTACGGCCCGTATACGGATGCGAAACTTCTTCGCGAAGCTATATCGCTGATCAACGCCCTATTTCCAATCCGGAAGTGCCGCCAGCTTCCCAAAACCGCTTGTCTTTATTATCACATCAATCAGTGCATCGCTCCGTGCATCAAGCCGGAGGTGAAGCCGGAGTATGACCGGCTGGTCTCGGAAGTGCGGGGTTTTCTCGGCGGCGGCAAGAAAGTTTTATGGATTACCTGACGGACCGCATGCGCCAGGCGTCCGACGAACTGCGTTTTGAAGACGCGCAATATTACAAGGAGCAAATCGATGCGCTTTCGCGCCTGCGCAAAAGACGGTTCTCGCCGGGCAAACCGGGTGCCTCAGCAGCGCTTTCAGCCACGTTGCGATTAAAGCAGCTGCTCGGTATGGAAAAAATTCCTGAAATAATTGTTTGTTTTGATGTTTCCAATGTTCAGGGAGAAGAAGCCGTGGCATCCAAGGTCAGTTTTTACCGCGAACTGGCGGACAAGCTGGGCTACCGCCGCTACAAGATCAAGACCGTGGAAGGGATCAATGATTATGCCATGATTCAGGAAGCCTTGAGGCGCATGCTTCGCGGGCTTAAGGAAGGCCGTGAAAACTTTATTCCGGACGTGATCATGATTGACGGCGGCAAGGGGCATCTGCACGCGGCCTTTGAGGTCTTGAACGAGGAAGGGTTTGAGAACGTTAAACTGATTTCCATCGCCAAGCGCTTTGAAACCATTTACAGCGTCTCGGTTGAAGACGGGGCCTTTGCGGCGCGGGATTTGGGTATCTCCAAAGACGATCCGGCGCTCTATCTTCTGCAGAAAGTACGCGACGAAGCGCATCGCTTTGCCGTCAATTATCACCGCACACTCAAAGAAAAGCAGTTGACGCTCTCCGTGCTGGATGAAATCGAGGGGATCGGTGAGCAGCGCAAGCGCATCCTGCTGAGTCATTTTGATTCCATTGCAGCCTTGAGCCAAAGCTCGCTCGAAACATTGGCGTCTCTCCCTAGTATGGACCGCCTTTCTGCAAAGCGGGTTCACGCCTTTTTTTTAAGCCAGCCGCACGATTGATCTATAACTCTATATTTGACAGTGAGTTAGAGGCTATCTTCAGCCCAAATTTTTATCTTTCCCTCCCTTGTATTTAGGCCGTTCCCCAAGCATACTTTAGTTAGAGATTTTAAAAAGCATATTGTCTCATGGCGAATCAAAAAATATCACCTCATAGCATTGGAATCCGTCTGACCGCTGTCTTTACGACTGTGGCGTTTCTCCTTTCCTGCTTTCCTGCCCAAAATCTTTTCGCCATGCCTCTTTCGGTAAGCCCCGCCTCACGCCATGAGACAAAGGATCCCAAGACAATTCTTGGATCCCTGGGGCTTGCCGAGGAGCTTGGCATTATTCAAGAGGTCTACCGTCCGGATGATCCCCAAAAACTGATTTTTTATATCCAGGACGCCCACACCAATTTTGACGCTCAAAAGCACATCCGTGGAATCATCGAAGATCTACAAAAAAGATACGGCGCGGATCGGGTGCTACTGGAAGGCGGCGAGGGTGATTTGGACAGCTTGTTTTTCAGGGCATTTCCGGACCAAGCCCTGAAAGAGAAAATCATTCAAGACTATGCCCGGCGCGGCGAATTGTCAGGCGGAGAAATGGCATCTGTTTTGGGGAAAGATGAATCGACACGCTATAGCGGATTGGAAGACCAAAAGCTTTATGAGGAGAACAAACGCGTATTTCTGGAGGCTGCGAGTCAGGAAACTCAAACTGTTGAAAAGCTGCATCAGAGAAAAGCGCAGTTATGGCAGAGCGCTGCTAAAATTTTGCCGCCGGAGGCGCTCAGTTTTCAGAGTTCGATGGAGAAGTTTCAGCAAGAAGAAATTTCGCTGATCAAATATCTAAAGACTCTTCGCGGAATTTGGGGGGGATATACCGGACCGACTAAGACGACATTGTTTGCGCGAAAATATCCCGAACTGGAAAAAACCGGACGCATGTTTTTGGCTGAAAAGCAGGCGGGGCGCGAAGCGGTCAAAAAGGCCGCCACAGTCTTGCTGCAAAAAGCGAAAAAACAGCTAAGACCGCTCTTATCCGCCGCCGAGTTGAAGGAACTCAATGGCCTTGTGCAGGGCTACCATACCGGAATGGTCCCAGCGGGTGAATTGGCTGAAAAAATTTTCAAGGCTGCGCAAAACCATCGCGTTGCATTGGAGATTCCGGACGTTCTTCGAAAGGCGATGGGAGTTTCGACAACGCTTGCATCCTTAAGAGGCACAAAATTTTTTGACGAATTAAAAGAACTGGAATCTGAACTCCGCAGCAAGCTTGCGCCGGATGCTGCGGGACAAAAAGTGTTGCAGGCCTTCTATGAGCTCGAACTGCTGGAAAAACTGGCAAAACTGGAATTGAGTCCCCGGGAATGGATATCGATTCAAACGTCGCCGGAATTTTTTTTAGAAGCACAAAAGAACTCCACGGCTGTCCGATTTTATGCGATGGCCCAAAACCGCGATCAAGTCCTCTATGACAATTTAGAAAAAATCATGCTGCGGGAAAATGCCAAAGTTGCGGTGGTGGTGACCGGAGGGTTTCATGCCGCGGGCATGACACAGCGGTTGAAACAGTCGCAGACGGCGTATGTCCTGCTCACGCCCAAAATCGGTGCTGTAGAAAACAGGGAGAATTACCTCAAAGTGATGGCTGGCCAGGTGTCGTATCAGCATTATTTCAAGGGGAGTTTATGGGATGCCTTTGCGCAGGACTATGCGGCACGTCTGGCGGCGTCACTGAACCCGCGCGACCTGACGCCTTCGCTCAAGCGCTGGCGTGACCGCATCATTCAAAATGCCATGGCCGAAGGCCGGATCACTAGCGCCGGAAGTTATACGAAATACGTGGATGCGCTCGTGCAGGCCCTGCGAAAGCAGTATGAAAATACCGGGCCCTTTGGCGCTCCTGCGGGTGAAGCGCAAATTCGCAAACTCCTTGCGCAGGAATTGAATTCATTTTTGCCGGATTATTTCAACAAACTTAAACAATCGGCCGAAGTGAAACTGAATATTTTTGGCGAAGGGCTGAAGGGCTTGTGGCAAACCGGCGCGATCACGCCGCAGGCGGTGAGCGGCCTGTTTGAAAAAATGAATCGCACGGCCGTTTCGCAGCTTTCACCCGACCTCGTGCTGATTCGCCTTCATGGGACGCCTCGGCCGGTCCTGCGGGAGTTCTTGCAAGGTGATACAGCGGTTTTTACCGGAAAAGTTGATGAACTCCAAAAAATACTTGGCGGTGCTTACAGCCCGGTCCAGCTTGCTGCAGAACTTGAAAACTATGCCGCTTTTCGCGAGGCCGTGGATCAGGTGAGTACGGCAGTCCCCCAAGCCATCCGCGATCTTTTCGGCCGTATGAGCCCTGCCCAAATCCGCCAAATCGCGGGCCAGATACAAAATTCCGCCCGTTCTGAAGTGCGTAGTATGGAGAGTGACTCACTAATTTATGCGGAAATCAAACCCATGAATTTTTCACAGTTGCTGCATGAAATCGCAACGTATGAAAAATGGACGAGTGACGAAGAGGATAAATGGGGGAGGGGCGTAAAAATGCTTGATGAACTTCGGTATAAATTGGCTGAAGCCTCTTCCCCTGAGATTGACGAATGTTTAGATCAGCTGTTGCTCATTCCAAAGAAACTAATGAATTCAAATAGCATAACAGCGCATGTCGTGCGTCGCCATTTGGCGATGATTTTAGAAGAAATAATACTTTTGGAGCGAATAGCGCGGTTGCCAGAGATATGGGACGCATCCATGGAAATGCTTGAGGATACCAACGGTGATATGCCCGCCGGACAATCAGCATTAGAAAGTTTTGGGAGAATTTTTTTTAATTTGATTCCTAGAATGGCTTTGGAAGAAAAATTGGAGCATGCCCGGAGTAAGCTGCTCGAAAAATTGGCAGGAATCCAAGACGACGGCGCTTCTGCGCATCTTGCAAGGACTGCTCTCGTCGAGGCCTTAGAGAAATCAGCAGCAAAATCCGCATTAACCGATCTAGAAGCGATTGAAAATGGGTTATGGCGCACCTATGAAAACATCCGAGAAAATGGCGGTAATTTTGTCGAAGAGCCGAGATCGCAAATAGGAGTTGCGCTGACCGGCATCGAATTGCACAAGATGGGCTGGGAGGCCCGAGATGAAGAAAATGCAAAGGTGCTTCAAGATGCCGTCGGGCATGTATTTGCATTGACTTCGGATGGACAGGCATTGATCACCCGTGAGGATTTTGCAGTCATTCAGGAAATTCTTGCAGCTGGAAAGGACCAATCTCCGGATGATGTCGCCCAAAAAATCAACAATGTCGCGAAACTAAAATTTTCCGCTGCGCAGGCCGCCCAGCAAACCGCTGATCGTACGGCGGAAGCCGGCGTGCCGCCCAGCGCATCGCCTGTGCCTGACGCCGACAAGCTTTGGCTTTATGCTCCGTCATTCCCGCCCTTTCGCGGTGGAAAGGACGGTCATGTCAACACCGCTGCTGGCAGTGTGTCATTCCCGCCTCCGGTCGGAGCCGGAGACAGTCATGTACGCAGCGCTGTCGGCGCTGTGTCATTCCCGCATGTTTCTGGCGGGAATCTGGAGACCCGCCGCTCTGAAGTGCGGGTAAAGGCTTTTTCCGAGATGAGCCTGGAAGAGCTGTTGTTGCAAATGAGTGAAATGTTAACCACAGTAAAACATCAAATCACAAGTCATGACCTTAACGCTGCACTGGAAAAAAAAGTTAATGCCGAAAATGCAAAAACCGTTATGGAAGCCTTATTTAAGGCATTAGACCAAATTCAAGGGCCCGATAATAGAGAGCCAAACATTTGGACAACCATGGCAAGTGTGGCAAAAGTCATTGACCCGGCTAGTCTTCTGCTAATCAGAGAAAAACTGACGGATGTTTTTGATGAGACGGAAGAACGCCTCAAAAAAAACGACGACATAACCTTATTTAACCTGTCGTTCGCGGCGGATACGATGACCGTAATTGCTGAAAGAGCACCAAACGGTGAATTGCCCGTACTTCAAGTGGCCTTGATAAGCGCAGCGGGAAAAATTTTTGGAAATAACGGCGATACGAACCGGGCTCGTTCGAGTATTTTTTGGGCGCTGAAAAAGGTTCTCGAGCGAATAGATCCTGTTTATCTGATTCAAGCAAAACCGGTTTTACTCAGTGCTCTGAAAGAAGTAAACCGTGGCTACCCCAATCCCATGGGAAATTCAGAGATGATGGGTATTGCGCAATCTCTAAGCGTGCTTGCCCTGCGTTTGGCTGAAGTGTGGAATCCCGAAGATGCGATGAATGAAAATTTGCTTGGACTGTTCAATTTAAAAACGGATAAAGGCGAAAGCCTTTTTGCTCAATACGGAGACTTTGACCGGGTTGTGGATATTCTCAGATCCGGCCGTCAGGAACAGCTTACGAGTTACCGTGATCAGCTTTTGGTTAGTGATAAAGCCGCCGCTCAAATGGTGGAGCGCACGCAAAGACCCGATGAACCATTCGAGCCTAAAAAATCCGCGGATGAAAGCCTTTGGCTTTTAGGTTCCACTGCTCGCTTAGGCGCGGGTGCAGGTGGTGCGGCGGCCAGCCGTTCCGAAATGCGAGACAAGGAATTTTCGGAGATGGATCAGAATGAGCTTTTGGCCAAGCTTGAAAATTTCGAGGCCAAAGATGTGGAAGATGCAGACGTTCTGATGGAGATTTTTAAAGCCCTTCAAAGAACTATCGAGACGGCAAAGGAACCAGAGCTTTCCCGGACTATTTCAGAATTGATCCGGCTGCGCAAAAAAATGGATGCGGCCTCTGCTGATCGATCGAACGTTATCAAGATTGCCGTCATGAATCGGATGATGCATGGTATCGGCTCCCTTTTCTTTGAGATTGCAATGCAGGAGAAACTTAGTCCAAAAATTTATTCTGAGATGGCAACTGAACTAAGTCAAAATTTTTACGCAATGCGGGATCGGCCCGACGCAGATTCAGCGCGGCACTCAACGGCAACTACCCTGCGGGTCGCTGCGACAAAGATGGATCGACGGAAACTTCCTGCGATCATTGACGTCATGCTCGATATTTTGGACGATAGCGTTTCGCTGGATCAGGCTACGGCTGAAAGTAATTTTGGACGCGTTGCAGGAGTATTAGAAGCAGTCCCCGGACGGGTTGAAGCCAATAGACTTCCGGGCATAGCCGACCGGCTGATTCAAGGTTTTGATTCGTTCGATTCATCAAGCTTAGAACGGACTGGGGCTGCCTATGATGTGCAAATGAAAATTGCGGCAGCGTTAACACGGGTTAATGAATATATTTCAGTTGAGCGACTTCCCAAAATAGCAGAAGCACTGGTCAGAGGGCTAGAGAGCATCATAAGACTTGGAGGAAAGGCCGGTGATGCCAACCAGGCCCGCATGACGACCGCCTGGGCGTTGGGAGCGGCGGCAGAACGGATGCCGTCTAAAGAGCTGCCCCCTATTTTTGACATCTTGCTAAAAAGTCTTACCACGATTGCAGGAGAAAACGAAGACGATGACTATGCCGAGAAGGCTCTGCATTGGACTGCCCAGAACCTGGCGCTTGTCATGCTGAAGCAGGAGGGGTATGTGTATGTCATTAAAAATAACATCCGCGAAGCGCTGTCTGGAGTTCTGGTGTTTGAGCAGAACGGTCACCGTCTTATAACGGATGAGGAAATTACGCATATCCGCGATCAGATTTTAATTCCTGGAAAAAAAGAAGCCGCAGGCTGGATCATTGAAAAACTGGAGAAGTTTAAGCAAGGCATGCAAGCGCGCGCTGTCAGTGCTCAGCGAATGACTGAGGGTACATCGGAAACCGGTCCGCAGACCAAGCCTATGCCTCAGGCCGGCGATAGCAGCCTCTGGCTGGCGGAAAAAAGTACGCGTTCCGAAGTACGAATGATGAATTTCTCCGAGATGAGTGTGGATGAACTGCTATTGAGACTGACTGAAACGTTAAAATATAATTTTGAGCATTCGGCGATTCACGATCAATTATCGGAGAAAGTGACCGCTGAAAACGCAAAAACCGTTATGAATGGTCTTTTTCAGGAATTAGACGGTATAAAGCAAACGGGTTCCAAGGAATATGATATTTGGAAGACGATGACAAGTGTGGCTGAGAAGATTGACCCAGACGAGCTTCTTGCAATCAAACAAAAGTTGTGTGAGTTTTTTGATAAACTCGATAAACACATGTATTACAATTTTCTCACGGATTTGAGCGCCGTGGAAGCTGGGGTCCGGACGATGGGAGCTGTCGCTCTAAGAATAGCGCCGGACGAATTACCCTCCATACAGACGGCCTTGATCAATTTAGCCGAAAGAATTCAAGGGCAAGATAGCAATAAGAATAATTTGCGAGCAAGTATTTTTAGAGCCTTGCAGACTGTTCTTAAAGAAATTGATCCTGCTTATTTAAGCGAAGCCAAACCCATTTTGCTTAGCTCTCTCAAAAAAGTTAACCGCGAGAATCCCAATTCGATGGGGAAGGTGGAAATAAGTTACATTGCGCATGCTTTAAGCGTACTTGCCCTGCGCCTGGCGGAGATTTGGGATCCTGCAGAAGAAATCGATGAGAATTTACTCGAACTGTTTAAATCAAAAACGAATAAAGACGAAAGCCTTTTTGCTCAATACGGAGACTTTGACCGAGTTGTGGATATTCTCAGATCCGGCCATCTGCAGCAACTTAGCGCTTACCGTAAACAGCTTTTAGCCTTCGAACAAGCTGCAGTTCAAATGGCAGAACGCACGGAAAGAACCGAACAGCCGGACGCGCCGAAAAAATCTGGAGACATTGACCTTTGGTTCACTGCCGCTGCAATAGGCGCCGCAGGAGCCCGCCTAGCACCCATCGCGCGTTCTGAGGCTCGGCGCAGGAAAAAGCCCGCGATCAAAGGGGAATATCTCCACCAAAAACCGCTTTTGGAATTGGCCGAGGAATTTGAAAATGTTTCGCCGGATTTTGTTATGCGATATCTAAAACGCTATGAGGCAGTGTCGGATATTCTTTTCGATCGCATCGTTGGAGAGAACGAAAGAGCGCGAAATAATAAAGAGGGCGACGCCATCCTGTTTATTCTGATCAAAGCCATTCCTGTTTTCAAAAATGCGCAGGCGTGGGTAGTGCTTAATAACCTTGAGCAGTCTACGAATGAACTTTTTGAAGCCCATTACTTCCAGCAGCAAGCGGCCAAACCTCGGGTTGCAGCAGCTAAAGCATTAAATAAAATTCTTAGGATAATTTTGAGTCATCATAAGGAGGATCAGATGCCGTCTATTCTACAGGAACTGGATGAGGCGGCCGAACCGTTTCTGCCCAAAGATATCGCGGGATTTACAACGCGTGCTGAGAACTTTGCGCAAAAACTGAAAGCGCGGTTTCAGAGTCAGGAAAAAATCATCAAGGACATTTCAGTTGAATTGCCCCCGGTTGCATCACCCCGCGATGCTTCAGATATTTGGCTGCAGGAATCTGCCCCGCAAAAGATTCGCTCCGAAGTGCGTACCGGCGTAGGAGAACTAGAAGGAATGTCCTTGCTGGAATTAGCGCAGGAACTTGAAGGCATTACGCCCGATCTTGTGAACACTTATGAATCTTATTATTCGCGAACCGCCGCGCTTTTAGAGAATGAAATTGGCAGTATTTCTCTGTCGAAACCTTCCAAGAAAGATAGCCCCAATTCTGAAATGGCCGATCAAATTATGCAGATTTTAATCCGGGCAATTCCGGTTTATGAAAGTACGGGGAGAAGCGCGGCGGGGGTACGAAGCCTTACGAAGGCGATTGAGTCGATTAGCCCGTATCTGAGTATGCCAGGCCGGAAGACAGCAGCGCTTTTCGTGCTCGAAAAAATTCGTTTTACCTGGAGTGCGCTAAGTGATGATATCCGGGATTTTTTCCATGCACTAAGGCCGGTTTTGGAGAGCGCTTTAAGCAGTCAGGACCAGAAAGAACTAACCCGGATTTTTCTGAATGTGAGGGCCGGCGCTAAAAAATTTGAAAACTCTTTTGGCGTTGAACGTGACACAAGGTCTGGTTTGAAATCTCTTTTTGTCAGCCGTTATCTTGGCTGGGAGTTGAAAACACCAAAGGTTAAAGCGGCCGCTAAAAAAACGCTTGAGGAGATTGTTGAAAGAATTTTTGATCGAAAACAGGAAGGCGAGATTCTTTCGATTATGGCAGAGTTGGACGAGGCATCCGCGCCGTTTCTGCCTCAGGATATCGCGGGATTCACCAAAATAGTCCGAAACTTTGCGCAAAATCTCGACGCCCGCTTTGAGAGCCAGGAAAAGGCGGTAGACCAGGCTTCCGGCGAGCAGGTCCTGCCCGATGCGCCTAGCAGCAATTCAGGGATTTGGCTGCAGAAGGGCGGGCGTTCTGAAGTGCGCAGCCCACTTTTTGACGAGCCCGAAGAGGAGGCGTTGGACGTACAGGCGCAGGAACTGATCCGGCAATTTGAAGCGATTCGTGGCGATACTCTTGAAAAGGCCAAGGAACGTTATCGTGTGCTGCAAGGACTTGAGCCGTTGATTAAGGCAGCCCATGGGAAAGTCAAGTTGGCTTCCATGATGCTTGAAACTCTGGATCGCTTACTGGGCAATGATGATAAGAAAGATGAACTTCGATCAATGATCGCCCTAAGCTTTCACAACCTCATCATGAATTTTTATCCGGCGTCAGGAAACGCTGAGATTGTATGGCCGTGGAAGAAAGCTGTTGAAGTCCTTGCGGCCAGTTTTCGCCGCATTGAAAATGACCCCTCCGTTGCGCATGCCTTTATAGCCAAACATGAGATTGCATCCGTCTTGCAGTCGTTGGTTTTAATGGAAAAAAAGATGGGTGCTGATGACTTCGACTTATTAATTTCGATTTTTTTGAAGGGATTAGAATTCTGCAAGGGGGAACTCGACGAGGGGGAACGCCTGACCATGAGCGGAGGACTGGCGGTGATTGTCATGCGTAAAACCGGATTGCTGATACCCGGCGAGCCTAGGGTTGAGATGGGGCCAGTTCTTGAATATCTCGAAGAGTTTTTATTTCCGGTGGTCAGTGAGGATGAAGAAGCCGGTGTTTTGTTCCCGCGATATGGCTCGGTAGAACGCGTTATCGAACTGATTACGGAAGGTAATGCAGATCCGGAATTAATCCGGAAAAAGCTGCAAGCTTATCGCTCGGAAATTCTCGCGCACGATAAAGCAGATAAAGATGCCGCCTTGCGGGCCGATCAACCGGGTGTCGAACGCGGTCCTTCCGGCCCAGCTTCCGATCTGTGGTTTAGGAAACCCAGGCCGCGTTCCGAAGTGCGGAAAGAAAGTTATGCAAAGCAGATTGAAGTGTTTAAAGCCGAGGTTTTACAGGATGCACAAAAATTGGGGGTGCGGATTTTGGCTGCGAACTACCTGGCCTTAAAACATACACAAGGTGATTTGCCAAAAGAAAAAAATACGTTGGAAGAAAAAATCGAGTCGAAAATAAAAGACCCGGAAGAGCGGAAAGCTTTTGTGGCGCGCCTGCGTGTTCTTTTGAATTTGGAATGGCTGGGCCGGCCCTTTGTGGAAAACTTTGATCGCTCAGGTTTTATGCGTCTTGAACTCAACCGCTATCAGGATTACCGCGCCATGGTTGAAGTGTTCAAAACCGCGGATCTGGAGGAGATTGCCCAGCCGGATTTGCGTTTGTTTACGAAGCGGCTCAAAACGCTGCTTCAGCTGCGGATGTTTTTTTCTGCTTCTCAGCAGATTTATGACAGCTCGCTTGTCGAATTTATTGCCAATACCGTGATTGGGGATGATACGGGCATGGCGGAGTATTTGACCGCGCTTGACCCCAATCAAACTTTTGAAGACCTTTTGCGGGATTGGTCAGCGCAAACCCAAAAATATTATAGTTCACGGCAGGAAGGCATCCGGGCGCTTTGGGACACCCTGAGGCTTTACGAACGCGTGTACCCTGAATTTAACAGCGGGTCGCGCGCGGGGCTGATTGCACAGGATTTTCAGATGATTTTAACCGACCCAAGAGAAAAAATTTTGAAACGGCTTGAAGTTCATGGCGGTATGGAGAAACTCAAACAAATTGCGGATGGGACTTTGATTGTAAGCGGAGAAGGCTATATGCTTACTCCCGAGGAAGTGCAGCAGCAATTGGCCAAAAATAAAGCGCTTCTGGATAAAGTTTATCCGGAAGTGGACCGTCCCAACGCAAAGCAAGAAAAAGAAAAAATTCTCGCTGATATTGAAGAAAATTTACAGAAACGTTTAAAACCACAGCCGCAGGACGAAATCCGGGCCAACGCAAAAAAAACGATCGAGAATATTTTACGAATGGATCCGACGGATCACCCTGGAGCGCGCGGGCTTGCGGAAAAAAGCGCGGTGCACATGCGTGATATGTTGACGGTCAAACTGCTGGGCATTCCGCGGACCATCAGTGCCGATGAGAAGGCGGCGCTGATAAAAAAGAATCCCGATGGCCGGTATACGGATATCGTCAACCAGCTTTTTTGGCAGGAGTTTTTTCGCCTAACGGAACATACGCTGGTCAAACTGCAGGAACCCGCGCTTTTAAATCAGGCGCCGCAGGAACAAATCCTGGCCGGGATTGCCGAAATTGTTAAGACGGCAAAGGGGAATTTTCGCAGAATTATCACGGAGCTCGTGACCGAGGACGGTAAATATGCCAAGCTGGTCAATCACGATGTTGAGCGTTTTAAGCAGATCGGGGTGATTATTGGGTTTACCGGCCCGGAAGGATTTGAAAAAATTCCCTTTCAGCAGTTGCGCGACACGTATGGATTTGCGGCCGGAAGCGTCGAAGAAACGCATCTTTTGGGCATTATCGCCCAAATTTCGCGCACGGCCAAGGAAGGCACGGCGGGGCTGATTGAAGAAGCTTTCGGACGTTACGGCAGCACAGCCAAAAAGGGCCTGGACGATTTGAATAAACTGCTTCAGGTCTTCAGTTATTTTGTGAGGGTGGTTAATTTCCATGCGGATTTTGAAAAAGCCGTGTTGGAAGGTGATATCGGCAAGATCAATAACGAAACTTATTTTGTCAGTTTGCGCGACCTGAAACGTTCTCTGGAAATTATCCGTAAAAATTACGCCAAAGGTATGGATATCCGGGACGCGGCTGCGAGCGCCGTCAAGCGCCGTTACTTTAACCGGTTGAGCGTGCAGGACCGGGGGTTTGTGCGCGACCTGATGGCCAAACACCGGCTGATTCATGAAAAAGACCTGATGGATTTTGACTATGTGATTGAGGGCTATCAGAACGGCAGCACCGAAGTACGTATTTATCAAAAGCGCAAGCCCAGCCAGACATGGTATCAGAAACGCGAAGTCCGACCCGGGCATTTCGAAATGGTGCCCATCAGCGAAAAACTGGCGGAATCGAAACTGCTGTTAAAAATTCCCATTGAAAAACCGCTGGAAAATGTGGACCCCAACATTATTTTCAACGAGACCACGCGCCGGAACCTGGCCGCCATTCTGGACGGCCTTGAAGTTCAGGAAGGCAATAAATTCAATCCGGTCATGGAGTTTGGCCCGACCGCCGGGGGCAAAAGCACCCTGGCCGCGCTGGCAGCCAAAGTGCTGGGTGTCGGCTATACGCGTATCCAAATCAATGACCGGACCGATGAGTTTGATTTGTTCGGGTCTTTCCAGCCGCATGAAATCAACATCACGCTCGAAATGACGATCCGCAGGCTGGAAGAAGCCCTGCGCAGCAAGCAATTCAGCGAACTTGAAGAAATTTTCAGCCGCCTGCGCACCGGCAAGGAGGGGCATTTTTGGAAAGAATTTTTCAGCGATGAGCGCAAGCGAAAAATTCTTGAGCAGAAAGGAATCGAGCCGGATGAAGCCAGGCGCCAGGCGGTCCATAAGCGGGTAGAAAAGTTTCTGCAGCGATACATTGCGGAAGCCAAACAACTTCTCGGTTATGAAGCGCAGGAACAACTTTTATTGAATGCCAAACTGCCCGATTCTGAAAGGAATGCCAGCCTGGCGGCATTCCGGCAGCAGCATCAACTCGAATATGAGGCGGTCAAGAAAATAAAATCCGTGGCATATATGCTGGACCATGAGGTGGGACTGCGTTTTGTAGAAGGCCGTTTTCTAAAAGCTTACCGCCAGGGAAATGTGATCCATCTGCTCGATGAGGTCAATTTGGCCAATGAAGAAATGCTGGGCGTTCTCTACCAGCTTTTGACCTTGGGTTATCTTGAATTTAATGGTGAGGTCATAGAGCCGGCGAACGGCCAAAAGGCGCGGATCATTGTTACGGCCAATCCCTCCAGTTACTCCGGCCGCAAGCGCATGAGCGAAGCGTTCATGAACCGTTTTGAAATTGTTTACATTGATGAAATGACGGACGAAGAAATGCGGGATGTTCTGGCGGGGCAGATCAAGGCGGAGTTGATCGAGAGCGGCAAGTATACGGTAAAAGATTTTGCGCGCAGCGGCATGGAAGATGCGGAGGCCTGGAATAAACGCATCAATGAAATTTTTATGAAAGAATACGGGGTGACGCGCCAGAGCCTGCGGCTGCTTGCCGCAGTTCAGCGGAAACTCAACAGCATTTTGGCTTCCGGCAGTTTTCCGCGCATGGGTCAGGATTCTAACTATGTATTCACGCTCAGGAATTTAAAACGCATTTATGCGGATGTTAAAGAGCGTCGTGCTGCGGGGCTTCCCGTCACGCTTGAGACCTGGATTCGAGAAGCTTATGCTGAATATTCTGGCGTGCTTGTGCGCTCGGATAGGTATTTAACATTTCCGAAAAAACAAGAAGTAAAGGGAGAGGAGGAGAAGTCCAAGGCCGAACTGGACCCACACAGTCTTTTCGACGACCCGGATTACCGCAGCATCCGCAGCGTTTTTACCACGTTTATGGGCGACCACCTGAAGAAAAAAAGCGGCCAGCATGATTGGGATGCTTTTGACGAACTGATCCGCAAAGAATTTGAAACGATCCCTTATGAGTACGATGAAAAAGAGGCGCGCATTGTGCTTGACCAGCTTTTGACGCAGGGTAAAAAATCAAACGAGCCAAGCCCCATCCAGCCTCTGATCGGCGTCGAGTCGGCCAAACTCATCTGGCTGCAGATTTTGAAAGGCCTGCGCGGCAATATCCCGACACTTTTGCTCGGACAGTCCGGCGGCGGCAAAACTGAAATGATTGGGGATTTAGTCAATCGTCTGGGCTGGAAATACCGCAGCGTTTCTTTGGGCGATGCCACGCTGGAGAGTTTGATCGGGACCATGGAATATGACCGCGTGGAACGCCGGTTTGTCTATCGCGCGGGCATTTTGGTTAAGGCCATGCAGGAGGGCTCGGTGCTGGTGCTGGAAGAACTGAATATGGCCAAGTCCGGTATTCTCGAGATTTTAAATGAATATTTTGACGAAGGCACTTTCACAAACCCCTTTACGCTGGAAAAAACCGTAGTCCATCCAGATTTCCGGCTTTTTGCCACCATGAATCCGATTCAGGGGCAGACGGGAACCAACGGCGGACGGGTGAGCCTTTCGCCGGCGCTGCATAACCGTTTTCGTGAAGTTTGGGTGCCCCATCAAAAATCTCCGGAAGAAATGGGCCAGATTCTTCAAGGCCGGATGGAGCAGACCGGTATCGGAACGGTCAGCCAACAGACGCGGGAGAAAATCCGCAATTTTTTTACCGCCTATAGCGAAGCGTTTAAGGACACCACCGATCCGGCTTATTTTACAAGCTTGCGCGATCTGATGCGTATCATCCGGATCATGGCTTATTTGATGCGTGAAACCGGGATGAATGAGGAAGATGCCCTTGGCCGCGCGGTTCAGCGGATCTATGCCATGCGCATGCAAACAGGCCAAGACCGCGCCGTGGTGATGGAACTGGTCAAGGCCGTGGGCATTAAGCCGGCGAAAGAAGGCCATCTGCGGTATGCCTACGAAGACGGAGAACTGCGTGTCTATGACGAAAAAATGCTGGTGGCCCGTCATAAAACAGATTCCATCAAAGCGCGTTTGGCCGGAAGCTTGACGGATGAGCAATTACAAAAAGAAATCCGCGAAGCCAGCCTGGTCGAAAGCCCGCGCACAAAAAGATACCTGCTGGCCCTGCTTGAAAGCCTGGCCGTGCCGGATGAAGAAATGGCCAAGGGAAAATTCAACCCTATCTTTTTGCTGGGCGAAACTGCTGGCGGAAAAAGTTCTTTGGCACGTTATGTGTCGAGTGTCGTTTTAGGTCAGGACTATACCCGTATACAGTTCAACGAAAGAACGGACGAACTGGATCTCTTCGGTAGCTACGAGCCGCGCGAAATTGTCATGGATTTAGACCGGGCCTATCGCGTGGTGCAAAATGCGATGGAGCAGGGCTTGTGGATCAAGGTCAAGAAGGCGCTCAAAATGTGGAAGACCGGGATTTTAACCGGAGACGACCGCACAGAACTTGAAAGTTTTGAGGATTATCAGACTGAAAAGCGCGGTCAGGATGCGCAGGCAGCGGCGCAAATCGGCCAGATTCTGCAAGCCGCCTCCCAGGCCGAAACCGCTGAAAATGCGCAAGCGCGGGCGGAAGCTCAAAAACGTTTACGCGTGATCGCGTATCTGATCGAAAATAATTTTATGAACGTTGAATTGGAATTCCGCGAAGGGCGTCTGCTTTCGGCTTTGCGGCGCGGCGACACCGTAGTGCTGGACGAAATCAATCTGGCCAACGAAGAAGTCCTGGCCGTTCTCTACCAGTTTCTGACCCTGGGTTATGTCGAATATTACAACAAAGATACGCGCGAAATTGAAAAAATTGTTCCGGCCGCCGGGTTTAAACTGATTGCCACCGCCAATCCCGCGACTTATTCCGGGCGCAACCGGCTCAGTGAAGCGCTGATGAACCGCTTTGAAATTATGTTTGTCGAAAATATGGATGCTAAGGAAATGGCGGCTATCTTGGCGGGTGAAAACAAAGACAAACCTGTTTTTGTCAACGAGAAGAAATTACGGCAGATTTTTGAAACACTTGCGGCGCTCCAAGTGAACCTCAATGAGAACCTGAAGAACGGAAATTTTCCGAACGTGGGCGGGGATTCGCGCCAGGGGTATATGTTTACCCTGCGTAATCTCAAAAGGGTTGTGCGCAGTACTGAAGAACTTTTGCAAAGCGGAGACAGTTCACCGCCGGCCGCGCTTCTGCTTCAGCAGGCCTATTTGCAATACCAAGGCATTCTGGGCCGTTCCGATGCTGAAATCAAACTTCTTCAGACCCTCTTTACCGGTAAAGATTTCTTCCCCGGCTTTACTCCCGATCTTAAAATTTCTTTTGACGAAGTAACGCATAACAACAAAAAAGCTCTGAATATCGGCGGTTTTGTGATCGAGCGCCGGGCTTATGAAGCCATGACCCTTGACGGACAGTATTATCCGGCCGAACCCGGCGGCTCGCATGACGCGGATGTGATTGAAGAGTTAGAAGAGGGCGAGCAGACCAACCTGATTCGTTTGGCCGTGGCCCAGGGATTGCTGGACCCCCGCCATGCCGTGCTTTTAATCGGACAGTCCGGCGGCGGCAAGACGGAGATCATCGGCGATTTGGCGCGGCGGCTGGGCTGGCGTTACCGTTCCGTTTCATTGGGGAATGCGACGATCGAAAGTCTTTTGGGTACGTATGTCATGGACCGTGAAACCAAAAAATTCCGCTATGTCCCGGGCATCCTGGTTCAAGCCATGCGCGAGGGAACGCTCCTGGTGCTTGAAGAACTGAACATGGCGCCTTCCGGCCTGCTTGAAATTCTCAATGAGTATTTTGATGAGGGCAGTTTTACCAACCCCATGACCGGCCAGCGCGAACCGATACATCCGAACTTCCGCTTGTTTGGCACGATGAATCCTGAAAAGGGCGTGACCATTTAAAGCGGCTGGCGGGTCGGCCTTTCACCCGCACTGCGCAGCCGTTTTTCGGAGGTCTGGGTGCCGCATCTGAAATCAAAAGAAGAAACCGAGAAAATCATTCGAAAAAAATTTGTCAACCGGGGTCTGGCGGCCGTCAGTGCCAAAACCGTAGAAGCGATCTATACCGTCTATGACGCATTCCGCCGGGCCGTCGAAGAAAACCGCATTGGTCAGGAAAGTAATGAGGGTTATTACACCAGCCTGCGCGATGCGGTCAAAATCGTGGACCTGATGGCACAGGACATGCAGCAAGGCGTGAGTGAAAAAGAAGCTCTGCGGTTTGCTCTGCGCCGGATTTATTATCAGCGCCTCAACAGTGATGAGGACCGCGCCTATGTCCAGGAACATATTCTGC
Source organism: Candidatus Omnitrophota bacterium (assembly GCA_023247055.1). Taxonomy (GTDB): domain Bacteria; phylum Omnitrophota; class Omnitrophia; order Omnitrophales; family Aquincolibacteriaceae; genus JAHFHB01. Next base: position 31,738 of record JAHFHF010000016.1, on the reverse strand, counting down.
AAGGCTTTCCGATGAAACCCATGGAGTATGACTGGCAAGACAAGGGGAAAAACTGGCGGATCATGCGCGGTAAAGTCCTTGTGGCTGAAATTTCAAAAGAACTTTTGAAAGAGCGCGGCTACATTCTCACCGGTAGTTCCAAGCAGCACCTGGGCGTGCTGCTGGAAGGCATGCAGCGCAGCCTCAAAATCGACGGCAAGGGGGCCACGCGCAGTTTTAATCCGATCATGCTTTTTGGCGAAACTTCCGCGGGCAAATCCACCATGGCCGAATTGTCGGCCTATGTTTTTAACCGGCCGCTGGCCCGCATCCAGATGAACAAACGGACCGATGAATTTGACCTGCTGGGAAGTTACCACCCCATGGAAGTGAATTTGAACTTTGCGCAGGCCTATGAAGTCGTTGACGAAGCGCTCACGAACAAAACATTCCTAAAAATTGAAAAAGCGCTGGCGGCCTTAAAAATAAACGCGGCGTCCATGCGCGCCGTTCTTGGTATTCAAAATAGTGAGATCCTCGGCACGGAAGAATTGTTGACGCGTTTTGTGCGCGAATACATTTTGGCGGGCGCGCAAGAAAAAAACCAGCAGATCATTGAAATGATGAAAAGTCTGGGCGTGCTGCTTGTCAACGGGGTGGCGGGCGTCGAGCTTGTTTTTAAGAAAGGAATTTTTCTTGAGGCTATGGGGGATCTTGAGCAGGGCATCAAAGGCCAGGTCGTACTGCTGGATGAATTCAATCTGGCCAACGAAGAGGCCATTGGAATTTTGTATCAGCTTTTGACCTTGGGGTATATCGAGTATCAAGGCCGCAAAATTCATCCGGGCGAGGGGTTTCAGTTGATCGTCAGCGGCAATCCTTCCGGCTATTCGGGCCGCAACCGCATGAGCGAAGCGTTTATGAACCGCTTTGAAATTTTAAACATTCCGGAACTGAAAGCGGAGGAAATGGCCCAAATTTTGATGGAGAAATTCAGTCTTGAGTCCACGGGCCTTACCCGAGTTGAGGTGCAGAAGCTGGTCAACCTGCAAATGGAGATTCAGGAGATCAACGCACAAAAAATTTCAGGGACTGAGACCGGCTGGCGTATTGAAAATGGCCGGCAGATTACCGTCAGCCCGGAGCAGATGCTTGAAAATTTTCACCGTGATTTGAATGAAGCCATCCGCCAGGGCAAGATCCTGGATGCGGCCGGCAAACCCATCGCGTTGCTGCCTGAGAGCCTACTGCAGGAAGTTAAGGCAAAGGCCGTTGAAGGCGAAGATGCGAAAAAGACACTTGAGCGCCAAAGACTGCGGGATTTTGCCGCTAAAGAATACTATGAGACCTACCTTGGAAAAAATTATCAGGCCTATGCGGTTTTACTGCCTCTGTTGGACCGCCATTTTTCAGTACCGAGCCGCTTCGATGACTTTAACACCGATAAAAGCTACCGCTTTGCGCTGCGCAATCTCGAGCGCATTGCTCGTGATTTCAAGAAACGCCATGAATTGGAACGGGTTAAAAAATTGGCGCCGGACATGCTCTACCAGGAAGCCTGGCTGGAATATGCCGGTCTTCTTTCCCAGACTACAGACAAGGAAAATCCGCGCGAAAATAATCTTAAGACACTGATGACGCTGTTCGACCGTAACTTGAATTGGCAGCCCGAAAAAAATAATCTGGCGGAGTTTGAGGTCGAAAATATTTCAGATGGGCAGGCGGAATTCCGCAAACTGAACGGCGTTCGGGTGAAAAAACTTTCGCCCTATGAAATGCTCAGCTCGCTGCATTTAGAGCTTGGTGAAGATATTCGCAGCGGCGTGGTCCGCGATGCCCGGGGCGAGAAGTTTAAAGAACTGGCCCAAGCGGATTTGGCGCAGATTCTTCAGGAGGTTAAACGGAAAATCGCGGCCCTTGACACGCGCTCGCACAAAAATATCATCCGCGAAATTGCGATGCAGGAATACAAGAAAATTCTGGGGTCTCTACCGAAAAACTTCCCATACCTTCAAAAGCTGGTTGACCGGCATTTCTACACGACGGCAGAAAAAATCGATCCGCTGGTCGAACTTCAATCTTCAGCCCTCGTAAGAACGCAAATTCTCAAAGGTTTCCGCGACGGCGGCGTGGAAACGATCCGCGACAGCGGTGGCCGGGAACAGAACGTGCACCGGTCGCAGCCGGTTCTTTTTGTGGGGCAGTCCGGCGGCGGAAAAACAGAAATGATCGCCAACGAGGCTCGCGAATTGAACTGGGCTTATATTTCCGTGGCCCTGGGGTCGGCCACCATCGAATCGCTGATTGGCCGGTTTGAAATCGATCAGGAGACCAAAACCTTTGTGTTCCGTAAGGGGATTTTGGTCCGGGCCATGGAAGAGGGCTATGCCATCACGCTCGAAGAACTGAATATGGCTGAAAGCGGCATCATTGAAGTGCTCAACGAATATTTTGATCGCGGCACCATGACAATTCAGGAACGGAACGTGCCGGCCGTGATTCATCCCAATTTCCGTCTTTTTGCGACGATGAACCCCACTGAAGGCCGTACCGGCCGCAATGCCGGCCGCATCCCGCTTTCGCCGGCCCTGCGCAGCCGTTTTCGTGAAGTCTGGGTGCGCAGTGAACGTGAAAAAAGCGAACAGTACCGCATGATGCTGGGGGGGATTAAACCGCTGGTCGAAGAAATTCTTGAGCGCGGCCTGCCTGATGAGCCGCCCGACCCCATGGAAGGCATTGAAATGGACTGGACACGCCGGCGCCTCATCGAAGTATCGGGTCAGAACCTGCCGCTTGAAATCGATATTCCCCCCGCTGTAGGGGCAATTCATGAATTGCCCCTACGAGATTCGGCTGAATGGCCTGCGCGCGAATCTGCCGTGCGCATGGCCGCTCCGACACCTCCCACGCCATCTCCAGGGCCTGATGTGCCTACCGCCAGACCCAAGCCCTCCGAAAAAGACTGGGAAAAAATTAAAAGTTTGGAAGAACGCAAAAAAATCTTTGAAGAGCAATTCCGGATTGTCAGCCACGGCATGATGGGCATCCAATCTTCCGATGAGTTTTGGAAGGGTGCGGATGGCAAGACGCGGGAGCATCACTGGGCTTTTGTGCCTTCGACCAATACCCTGATTTACAACAGCCAAGAAATCATGACGATGAGCCTGGACGGTTTGATCGGCGTGGCCATCCATGAATCGATGCACCGGCTGGTGACGCGCTATACGTCTTTCTTCGCCGACTTTTTGAATGAAAAGGAACTTGGCGGTATTTTCTTCAACATTCTGGAAGACGGACGCATTGAAAATTGGGCGCGCTTTCTCTTCGGTGGCGCGGAAAAGCCTTTGCTCCAGCTTAACAATGAAATCATTTTTAATCATGAAAGCGAAGATGCCATGATCCAGGAAATGATTATTGAAAGAGATGAAATAGGCAAAGACGGCAAACCCACGGGCAAGAAAAAAGATGTGGGCCATGTGGGAGCCATCGGGAATTTCTTTCTGTATCTGGGTAAAAAAGGATCCGACCCTGGGGCGGATAAAGTCATTGAGAAATTTATGAAAGCCTTCGAACAGCGCGATCCGGAACTGCGCACGGACATGGAAAATCTTCTCAAGGCGGGTTATTTCAGCGGCGGGAGGGGCGAGGATGAACTGATTCAACTCGCCAAGCAGAACCGCCTCCCGGGTGTTTTTGGTTCCATTCCGGTTTCGCCGGACGATTCCGGAATCTACCGCGTCGATCCTAATCCCTCGGAAGAAAAAATTGCCAAGGCTGCGATCGAGCAGGGCATTCAAATCCGCGAATTCATCATGCCGTGGGTTTACAAATGGGCGGTGAAGGAGGCTAAGGGCGAGAGCGGTGAGGGAGAGGGACAAGAGGGCGATGGGCAGGGAAAAGGCATGGGGAAACCGCAGCATGGAAAAGGTAAAGGCAAGGGCAAACCGCAAATTAAAGGTGGAAAACCGGGTGAGGAAGGCAAGCCAATTTCACCGAGTGAATGGAAAAAGCTTTATGATTCGCTCTCGGATGAAGAAAAGAAAAAACCGCGTGAATCCGCCCAGGAAGTCGGCAAAAAAGCCCAGGACCGCACGGCCAAAGACTCCATGGATTTCAAAAATGCCAAAGTCGATGCGGACATTACCGAGCCCAAGAGCGAGCGCGACCGCTTGATGAGTTTTCTGGGCCGAATGATCAATGAACTGGCCGGTTATCTGCGTGAATTGATCGAAAATACAATCCGGCCCAAAGAAATCACAGGCCTGCGTAAAGGACGCATCGACGTGCGGCGTTTGATGAATTCCATTGCCCGGGGTTTTACAGACATGCGCTTTTATAAGCAGCGTGTCATGCCTGAGAAAAAAGATGTCAAATTCACAATTCTTCTGGACGAAAGCGGCAGTATGCGGGGAGTAGCGGAACCGGGTAAGGAGATCAAGCTCAATACGGCAGGCAAAGGCCATCGCGCCTTGTCGGGTGTAGTTCTTTTGTCCGAAGTTTTAGAACAATTAGGTGTTGATTTTTCAATACGTGGTTATCATACAAACACTTTTTTGCATAAACGTTTCAAAGGAAAAAAAGCCCATGAAAGCGATTTTCGTCCCGGCATTGCGGCGATTCCCGACAGTTATGCCAGCCGCAAAGACAAAGAAGCGATTGTGGACGACTTATATAAAAGCATCGGGATCGAAGGGAATAATGAAGGCCCGGCATTGGAAGCCGTTATTCGCGATATCGAACAGGTGGGCGGAGAAAAACACTACGTGATTGTCATTACCGACGGCATGGGGGACATCGATTCGATCAAGAAGATTCTGGAACGGGTGCGGAGCCAGCGCGGCATGATCGGATCGACGCAAACAGAATTTATCGCCATCGGCCTTGGTAATGACACCGAAATCGTGCCCGAAGTCTACGGAACCAAGCATTCATTTTATTTAAAAGACAATGAAATGGACAAACTGCCGTCCGAACTCAAAAAACTTTTGCAGAATGTGATTCGCGGCGTCTATGCCCCGGAAGGCGCGGCCCCCAGCCGTTTCAGCGGCGGCCGTTTTGTCGTGCCCTCCGCTCTTGCCGGCGCCATCGGCGCCGCCTCCGCCTTTATCCGCGGCGCCTCCGTTTCCTTCGGCAGCAAGCTCCGCTCTGAAATGCGCTTGGAAGCAGGACTTTCCTTCTCCCCCTGGGGGGAGAAGGCCAGGATGAGGGGGCGCACGCTTGATTTGCCTCTCACCCCAACCCTCTCCCCTCAGGGGAGAGGGAGAAGTTCCGTTCGATCGGAAGTCCGGACGAAACATTATTTCAGCATGAGCTGGCAGGAACTTTTAACAGAACTTGAGGTCATTTCAGGAGATGATCCTGATCCGAACAGCGCGCGATGGCAAATTACCAATGACCTAAAGGGGAAGCTTCAGACGATGACTGATGAAGGGGAATTGCGTGATTTGGCGAAAGGTCTGCTTGCTATTTTGGAACGAATTCGGGGATCAAACGATGCTGCGAATGATACACGAACGTATATTGCAGCCGTATTACGGGAAATGGTCCAGGACATTGACCCCGCAGAGCGTCAAGTCATCGTGAAGAGATTGCTAGCGACCTTAGAAGAAATTGAGGGATCCAATGCTGTGGCCAACGACGCGCGGAAGTATATTGCCTACGTATTACACAACGCAGTTGAAGGGGCGCTGGATACGGCTCAGTTTCCGAAAGTTTCGGGCGGTTTGCTGGCGAGTTTGAAAAAAATTGATGGGTCTGACGAAAATGCAAATTATGCTCGAGGGGGAATTGCATGGGCCTTGAGCGTGGTTGCTGAAAAACTGGATCCCGCCGAACTTCCGATGCTGGCGAAAGAATTGTTCGAGGATTCAAAAAAAATTCAAGGGGAAGATTTTGCGGCCCTTCATGCCTGGCAGAATATTGCAAAGGTGTCCGCTGAAATAGCCATGAGAATTGCAGAGAATGAGTTTTTGGAAATAACGAGAGCATTGTTTGCAGGTCTGGGCAAGATTCAAGGGGAAGACGCGGTGGCGGCTAATGCTCGCTATGAATTTGGAAATGCGCTGGCTATTATTTTGCTCCGTATGGAAGGTTACGCCTGGGGAAAAGAAGGTCAAAAATCGGACATTCAGAAAGCGCTTGCGGGTTTATTGGGCGATAGCGATGCGGGCCGCTCCTATGTTGCGCCGGAAGACTTCGATGGGCTTCGCGAAATTCTTGCTTCCGATAAAGATCAATCTGAGGAGTATGTGATCCAAAAAATTCATAAATTTAAAGAACAAAGGCTAGCAAATCTGCGCGCGGCAAAGAGGGATGAGCGAATTTCTGATTCGGGAGCGAACCGCGAACCCACAACACCACCGCTTGCGGGTGAAGTCTGGGTTGCCGAATCTATGGCTTTGGCTGGGGCAACTGGAGCCGGTGCAACTCTTACGCAGGCCGCCATTGTCTCCGGCAGCAAGCTCCGCGCTGAAATTCGAGGTTCCTTCGCCCCCTTGGGGGAGAAGGTTAGGATGAGGGAGCGAACGCTTGATTTGCCCCTCACCCCGGCCCTCTCCCCGGAGGGGAGAGGGAGAAGTTCCGCTCGATCGGAAGTCCGGACAAAAGATTACTCCATCATGCCTTGGCAGAGCCGTTTGACAGAATTGGAGTCGGTTCAGGGGTCGGACGATGCGGCAAATACTATTCGGTGGAAGTTATCTTCAGAATTTCAACGAGTAGCGGGAACGGTGGATGTAACAGAACTTCCGGCGATAGTTAAAAGATTGGCTCGGGTTTTAACAGAGATTTCAGGGTCGGATATTACGGTAAATTTTGCGCGAGAAAATTTTGGGAATGCCGTGGCGATTATGTTGCTTCGTATGGAAGGTTACGCTTGGGGAGGTGAAGAACAAGGGACGGACAAAACGGATATACAGTATGAACTGCTATCTCTATTTGAAACTAGCATTGAAGGCCGCTCTTACATTGCGCAAGAAGATATTGACACAGTTCGCGAAATCCTTGCTTCCGGGAAAGATCAATCCGAAGATTTTGTCATTCGGAAAATCCAGAAGTTTAGAGAGCAAAAGCGTGTAAGCCTGGAAGCGGAAAAAATGCAGGCTGACATTGCCGATTCCGGAGCGAAGCGCGGACCCACAACACCGCCTCCGGCGGGTGGAATCTGGGTTGCCGAATCAACAGCCGGACAACTTCGCTCTGAAATGCGAACCACTGCGGATTCGGAGGAAAGTCCGGAGGCTTTGTTAGATAGGCTGGCAGAGATCGATCTTCCTCGAGATGAAGTAAATCGTGTGGCATCCCTACTACAGAATCAAATAGCGGGAAAGATGACCTTGCCGGCTGTGGAAGTGTTTGTTGGGCGGATTTTTAAAATTTTGGATAGGCTTTTTAGAAAGTATGGTCAAAAAGAAATTCGCTACTATGACCACGGTGCGTGGAAAATGTACGTGCTTTTGCATTTAGCTTTCCTAAAGCTAAAAAGTTCTGGTGCCTCTGAGGATTTGATTTCAAAAAATGCCGCTCAGACAGCACAGGTTCTTCTGCGTCTTGAGGGCCCCGGAGAAGAGATTCGGCTCACGCGCGATGTCTATGGTGGACTTCTGGCGGTGTTATTCATCCCGCAGAAGACACACATCAATGTCAAGAGAACTGAGATCGTTCGTGAAAAGCTGGCTAATTTTTTTGCTGCCGACTTTAACGGTACTCCGGTTTTTCCCGTGGCAGATGCTGACAGGCTGCGAGAGCGTTTTGCTCAAGTCGAGGAAATTTTAGCGCATCTTGATGATCGAAACGTGAGTCACGATGAAAAAGTCAGAATGGTGATTGATCAACTCGATAGATTACAAGAGCGCTATTCTGTCATCCTATTAGCCGGAAGATTGGACGCCGAACGCGCAGATCAGATCGCGCCGCCTTCAAAGCTTGCCGCGAATGAAAGCGACATTTGGCTTGCTGAACAGTCTGCGATCTCAAAGAGGCGTTCGGAAGTACGCTCCGCTACGGCGCCGTCCCAATTGCCTGATCCTGAGCAGATGCCCTTGACCGACATTATCGACGAACTGATGGCGATTGACCTGATTGAGCATCCTGAACAAAACAAACGCTTTGACGATTTATCGGACGGCTTTCAGCGGCGCGCTCAAAATACTTCAGGTCCGGACTATTTGGCAGAACTTCAGGCCGCATCGGACCGGATTTTTGCCCTTTTGAAAACGAATGATTTTTCTAATCCGCGTCAGTGGATTAATTTAAATGCGCTTGCGACGCTCTGGCCTTTTGTCGCCCATTATCCCGCAATCCATGTGCATCAGAGCATGGAAGATTTGATTGCGATTTTGAAAAAACAAATCGTCGTCCGTGAAGCATTGCAGGCAGACCAGGTCTTCCCAGGCTGGGGAACGCCGGATATTTTGTTTGAAGTTCTAACGCGCGATAAAATCCCGCCTTCCGAGGCCGCTCAAGCTGTGGACTTCTTGATTTCTTTTGTACCTACCGACCCTCAGGCCACGAAAGAGCCCAATGTTCCGCGTATTATTTTTGACATTCTGCCGTATGCCCTCGTTGGAGAGACTTCGATTTCAAGCCCCGACAAATTTGAAGTCATTAAAGCCCTTGAGGAGCTATTTAATTTTCGCGACCCTGCCTATGCCCGGCTTTTCTTACGCTATGGCAGCTATGGAGAGCTGCGTGATCTTCTAAAACAAGGCCCGGCCGTTACAATTTCAAAAATCTCAAAAATGATCGAACAATGGAAAGTTTTGGAAGAAAGAGCGGCTTTAGAGGCCCAAGCGACGAAGCCATCGGGTCAGTCTCCCTCCACGCCGCCTGCCACTGAAAGCGGCCTCTGGCTTGCCAAGCTGCAGGGCGGGGTGCAGTGGACACCTGAGATTCTTCGCCCGTCACTAAAAGATTCGCGGACTCAGAATGACAAAGAGGGATTGCGTTCGGAAATGCGGTCTGCCGATGACGGCCGGCGCATGGATGCGGATGTGCTGCTGGCAAAACTTGAAACTGCTAAAGATACCCGAAATGAAGCTTTCGAGGTGTTTTTTAGCGTTTATACCTTTCGACAGGGGTATTTATCCTCAGTTAATCGTGAAGAACCGCAAAGAGCCCTTTTAACCTACAAGCCGGAAATACTTAAGATTATCCGGGCATTGCTTATGAGTTCGAGTCGAATCAGCAAAGCAGGTCTTAGAGATGAAACGTATCTTCTTTGGGCGCAGGCTGAAATAGGGGGGATTTTTAGCGATGCTGCAAAATTATGGGAAGAATGGCCTGCGGAATTTACCGAAATTGCGCAAGTTGTGCTTGAAGAGCTGCCCGAAATTTTAATTGATATGAAAGAATTAATAGCAGATGAATATACAAAGACCTTGATCTATGGGTATACAGATACCGTGGGGGCGCTGACGCGGAGCATCGCGGCCCAAAAAAATATACCAGAAAAATCTTCTGAAATTGCGCTCAGCCTGTTTTCGGCGTTAAAAAAATTCAGAAGAGGAATTAATAATACCAAATTCGGGAAAGAGATGAATAGCATATATTTGTTTATCTCAAGTATCTTGCCGGAACTTATAAGAAGCGGAATTGCCGACAAAGTGTTGCGGACCATCAGCGATGAGGCCCTTGAAAATATTAGAGAGGCGTATCCGACAAGCGCATCTGGATTCACACCTGCTGCTCAGTTGCTGGAAGAAATTGCAAAGCGCGTGGGCGCAGCGGATACATTTCTTGCGATGGAGAAAGAACTGACAGCAAGACTGGTTAGGAGTAAAGATCGGGATTATAGAAATAGCATCGCCTCAGCCTTAGCGGTTGTGCTCTTGCGCAAGGAAGGATATCCGGCGGATGAAATGCTCAAGAGAACTCTGCAGGAAGTGTTAATGATACGAGCGGATACGGATGGCGAACCATCGCTGATCACAGCCAGTGATATCGAAACGATATGCAGTGAGATTCTCATTCCCGGAAAAACGGAAAATTTGAAAGACCCCAATTGGGTTGCCAATAAACTGCGCCAATTCGGAGAACAAAAACTAGCGGGTTATCGGGCGGATGAACAGGCTGCGGCACGCACCGACATGCCTGAATCCCTAAAGCCTCCGGCACAGGATTCAAGCGAGTTGTGGCTTGAGACCGGGATTTCGGGAGTCCTTGGAGTTGGTCATTTTACCGCAAGGGCTGTTCTGCGCAGCGAAATCCGCTGGGGAGCTGCTGTCATGGCATTCATTAAAAAAAGGATCCACGAACTGGCCGCGAAATTTTTTGTGCGCCTCTATTGGTACGCCATGCAGTCTTCCGTGGATCGCAACGAGATGAAGGAAGCCGTGCTTCAAATCAATCAAGATATCCAAAAGCTTCAGACTCTGGCAAACATAAAAGAACCGAGTGAATCTGTGGATCTTCAGAGGCAGACAGTCGCCGAAGAGATTGAACAAGCGAACAACGCTCTAGTACAGAAAGGCAGCGATTTTACGGTGGATGTCGCTCTTCAGATAAAGCGCATACACCTTGTCTTCGAAAATCTGTTTCTGACCGGTGATTTTAAAGTCTCTGATCAAGTCCTGCGTGTGTTTTTGAGTTTGCTTTATCGCTTTTTTAATACTCTGAAATTTGCGCCGCGAGCGTTGATCCGCGAGGAAGAATGGGCCTGGGTTCGAGACAGCCTTCTGAAGGGTTTAATGCTAAACGATGCAAGAACACGTATGGCCATTCAAGATTCCGAGAACGACCGGTATGAGTTAAATAATATTATTCGATCCGGCTATGTGCGCGCGCTTCAGCAAACCCGATATGTTGCGCAAAAACCTGATTTAACGTCAGTTACCCTTATTCAAAGTCTTAAACTTGGAGAAGAGTTCTCTCGGATGCGCCAGAAAAAAGCGAGTTTTACATTTGATGACCCAAGCAGGGAAATGGCTTCAGCGCTGGCTTGGTATTTGCTTGAACACGTAGCACAAGGCGGGGAATATCCAAACTATGGAGAAGTTTATCCGGCGATCGGTGATTTTCTTGTTCTCAAGGAAGGGGCTCATAGTTTTATGAGCCTGATGACCGATCAGGATCTGGCGACGCTTGAAGATCAAATTCTGATTCCTGGAAAAACGGAAAATTTGAACGATCCCCATTGGGTCGCCAATAAACTGCGCCAATTCGGAGAACAAAAACTAGCGGGTTATCGTGCCGGCGAGCAAGCCGTTCAGCAAACCGCTGAGACCGAGCCTTCGAAGCCGCAGGTACCTGATCCGGGCGAGTTGTGGTTGGCGGGACGCTCGGAAATGCGTTCTGAGATTCTTCGCCCAACCATGAATGACGGGCTCCCGCCAAAAAACGCGGCGGGCAAGCAGAATGACAAAGAGGGATTGCGCTCTGAAATGCGGCGGTATTCCTTCTCCCCCTTGGGGGAGAAGGTTAGGATGAGGGGGGCGAAAGCGGGTTTCCCCCTCACCCTAGCCCTCTCCCCAGGAGGGAGAGGGAAGAATTCAGGCCCGCTCGTATTTCGTTCCGAGATGCGCGACCTCAAAGAACAAATCCGGAATTGGCAGCCGGATGCGGACCCTTTTAAACAAACTCAGCAGATGCAATTGGAGAGAACGCTTGAAAATCTTTTGCGGATGGTGCAGGAAAGAAAGCCAATTAACGATCCGATGGACTGGATTGACGTCTTGGCCGGCATTTTCCCCAAAACACCTTCTGTCCGCTATTACTTGGCACACCGGCATGCAGCCATGGCTTTGCGGGAGATCGTGAGTCTGGAAAGGGATGTCTTTAAGAAAATAACGCCTGCGGCATTGAATGCTCTGGTTCGGAAAATCCTCCCGCAGATTGAGATTTACTCTGAAAAATGGGATGAAGTAAAAGGATCAGATAAAGACATTCGAGCAGTCACCCTTGAACAAATCTTGCAGATCTTCGTGAGTTTTCTAATTTTTATCGATTTGGCCAAAACACCCAAAATTCCAGTTTTGGACGAAAAGACGCCCGTTTTGATTAGCCTTTTAGATCTTCCGGCTGAAGGAAAGCCGCAGGAGATGGCTGTATTTAAGACGGCGGCATGGCTTTTGAGTCATATTGCGCTTGAAGCTGGGCCTGTTGACCGGCTTGGGGTTATCCAGGCGCTTACGCGCAATTTGGATCGGTTAAAAAATACCAGCAAAGCTTCTTTGGAAGCCCGCACCAGCCTTGCGGACGCCCTGTCCCTGTCTTTTTTGAACCTGGGGCTCGAACAGTCCGCGTGGCCGGATGCGGCTCGAAGCCTGCTGGCATCGCTTGCGAAAATAAAAGCAGTCACGACTCCGGCCCAGAATGCCCGCAAGGAAACACTTGCCGCTTTGAGATCTATCGCGGAAGCCACGCCTGACCTGGTCCTTGCACTAAAAATTTTGGATGGCATGGCTGCTGTTTTGGAAATTAAAAAAATATCCGGGAGAGAAGCGGATGTGGTTCTTCTTAATATCGAGCGGGTTTTGGAAGAATCTCCCGCAGTTTTTGATAACTTTTTGAATCTAAAAAATAAAATTTTCAGCGCTGTTGTTCGATTAAAACCTCGATATGCATTCAAAGTGGCGGCTTTCATCGCGCTGCGGGAGTCCGGATGGGCCATCCCTGAACAGGACGAAATCGTGGACCTTCTTCGTGTAATCATTCTTAAATTTTTTAGAGAAGCCGGAGAAGCGGACGGTCCCAGGCGTTTTGAAGAACTTGTCGATGCACTGCGGGCCCGGCGTGAGCATTATCCCGATGATTTGGCGGGTTTCATCCAGCAGCTCGCGGCGCAGCAAAGCGCGCATGAGCGGGCGGTTGAGCAAGATGTGGAGCGTGCTTCGCAAACGGAACTGCCGTCACGCCCGCTTCTAGACGAACCCAATTCAATTTGGCTGGCTTCTGGCACAGGTTCTGAGATTCTTCGCCCATCATTAAAAGATTCGCGGGCTCAGAATGACAAAGGGGGATTGCGCTCTGAGATGCGCAGCCATGCTAAGGGACGGGTTGGCGCAACTGGAGCCATGGGCGTGGAGGAATTGCTTACCGCATTGCAGACACTTCAGGGTTCTGAAGCTGAAAAAAATACGGATCGCAGAGATATCGCCATGGCCTTGAAAAACATAGCTAAGAACGATTCTGCAGCGCCGTTCTCCCGGATGGCCTGGGCATTATTCGAAAGCTATGGAGAAATTCAAGGCCCCGGAGAGACTACCGATTTTGCTCGGGGTGACCTCAAGGTCGCGTCTCAGGTTATTGTTGAGGAAATGAATCCGCAAGAACTGCCCGGCCTGGCCCGGGCCTGGGGCCAAAGACTCCTCGATACGACGAGCAATGATGACGAGGCCAACGAAATCAGAGATGATTCCACGGCGGTTTTGATCGATATCGTGCGCAAAGTTGGGGCGAAGGCTCTGCCGGATCTGACTTCGATACTTCTCCAAAGCCTCGACACCGTTTCCGGATCGAGTAATAAGACGAATCTCGCCAGGTCTAATATCGTAAGTGCTATTGATTTGCTTGTGCCGCAAATGGAGGCTCGGGAACTAGCGCTCGCTGTCAAAGCCGTGCATGAAAGTCTTAAAAGAACCAAGGGGATGGGGGACGAGTCTAACGGTGATTACAATCGCAGTTCAATCGCGGGCGATTTATCTAAAGCATTGCTGCGCAGCGAAGGCTACGCAAGAGTTCCCTTGGCCGAATTGAAAACGGAGGATGAATATCGAGAGTGGCAAGAATTCAAAGTGTATGAGGAAATTTTGGCAGAACTGCTGCGTATCGCTCACGAGGGCCAAAGTTCGATCACGGATGAGGACATTGCCGTCATTCAAGAGGATATCCTTAAGCCGGGACGGAAGTTCGGAAAAGATTTTATTCTTGCTAAAATCGAAACTTTAAAAAAACAAATTCTTGCACGAGCCCAAGCCGCCGATTTGACCGTCCAGCGCGCGGAGCAGTCCGGGCCACCCGCGGCTTTAGGGCCCGCGGGCACAGACCCCGCAATCTGGTTTGCCGGCCCTGCGGGGCTTGTGCATGCGCTGATGCCGCGTTCCGAAATGCGCTCCGGTGCTCTCGAAAAATTTGCAGGGCTGCTGCAACGGCACGAAACGGACAAGCTTAAAAGTCTTATCCAGGATCAGAGCGATGACCGGATCCTTTTAGCCATGCTGGATAGGCTTTTGGCGGAAACGGCAGGGATGACAGCCGGAGATTTCCGAAGAAATGATCTCTATGAACTTGTTTCCGAATTCGCATTGGCGCTTCCCAAAAGGGGTTTCTCGGGGTTTCTCAATCGCGTGGCTGACCGAATGATCGAGCGTTTTGAGGAGGAAGAAAGTCGTGATGCCGGTGAAGAAAAAGATTTGAAAGGGCTCGATATTTTATCAGATAGTTTCATGGTTTTGGATTCGCGGATCCGGTCTTGGGGTACTCCGGGTGTGCAAAAGAATCTACTCGCCGGTCTTGATGGGGGCGCCATGCTAAAAATCGGAGAAATTCATAGCCAAGATGATGACTACGCCGGCGTTGCAACAACCGGATCGATTCGATTCTGGAATGATTATTTAGAAATGCTTGCCGGCCTTTATAACTCTCCAAAGCTTGAACGTATTATCCGCCAGGCCGTCAAATCTCTGCAAAAAAGAAGTCTCAAGGATCCGCGTTACTTTTACGGCCGTGGACCGGTCCAAGATGCGGCTGAGACTATTTTTAGAGCAGCGCTGACGTCCGTCACGGGCGCCCAAAGAATCAGTTTGGCTCAGTGGCTGGTAGAACTGCTGTTGCTTTATCAAGAAAGAGGAAATTCCCTGGCTGAAGAATGGACGGCGGCCCTGGCTTTGCAGAGGGACTTATTGGCCTATTTAGTTCCGCTTGAGGTCGTTGAATTGAAGCAGAAAATGCAGCTTTTATTTCTTCAGAAATATAAGAAAAATAAGGATGGCGCAAAGTGGATCGATCCCGTGGCTGCGTATGTTTTTTTTGAACTTCTTATGCAGGAGCGCCGGATCACGCGCGATCAACGCGAAAAGCTGGCTCTGCCGCTTTGGACTGTTTTAGAAACCGCTGGCCGTGCGCTGTTTGACGAAGATGTGCTGGCGAGAGTCGAAGACATTTTGACCCCGGCGGACAAAAGTTATCCGGCAGTTGAACTCGATCGGATCATAGCACAATTAGATGCGTTTACCCGGCAGATCGAGGCAGTCCAGGCTTCCGAAGAAGCGGCAGCGGCAAAGGCAGATCAACCTCCTGATGCGGTTGGGACTGTGCCTGCGCCGCCCAACGATAAAAGCGGCCTTTGGCTGCGCTCGTCCGCCGGCCGCTCTGAAATGCGCGCCATACTCAATTATGACCGCATGAATTTTGGCCAATTGGCGCAGGCGCTGGCCGGGCTGAAAGAAGAAGATGAGTTCGTCCGTGACAAGCGCGGCAGAATTTTGGACGCGATGGCCTATCATAAAGTCGTTAACACTCCCATCGACATGCTTGTGGACAATCTGCCTTTGCTGCTTCAGAGCTTAAGAAAAATCCGGGAGGAAAACCGCCCGGGAATGCATAATCCACGCTTGAAGCTTTTGGAATTATTCAAAGGCATGTTGGCCCGTTTGTTAAAGCTTCAGCCCGATCGTTTTAAAGAAGCCATCGCCATCCTATTGTGGCATATGGCGGATATCAAAGGGTCACGCTATGCGGCAAATCAGTCGCGGGAGACGATTGCAAACGCGCTTAAATACGCAGCGGCGGCGCGGGGCGGTTATCAGTACTTTCCGGCGGATGCGCCCGGCATCCTTTGGACCTCTTTGGTAGAGCAGACCGAAGAATCGCGGAGTGCCGATGATGCCCGTGCGTCCTTACTCATGGTTTTTCGCCAGCTTGTCAGCCGGATGCCGGACATCGAAAGACAAGTATGGGCCAAGAAATTCAAGGAATGGATCGAGTCCGCCGCATTTTGGGAAACTTCCAAGGTGATCCTGGATCAAGAAGTCCTTCTGAGCATCGGGGACATCAGTTTAGGCCTGGAGATGATCGATTTTGAAAAACAGTTTAAATGGGTTGAGCGTTTGGTAAACAAACGTCCGTCGAATCCGTCTAGCGGACCTTTGATGCTAAGTTTAGGAGGTTATGCTCTAGAAAAAATATTTCGTCGCATGGAGGGATGGCCGGTTACCAATAAGCCGTATCCCACGAAAGATCGACAGCGCGTTCCCGGTCTTGAAGAATTTTTCGAGTTCTTGCTTAGGGATGGAACCAGTGATTTTTCACTAAAAATAGACCGGCTGCGCGACCTGTTAGCGCAAATTAAAAAAGAACCGAAAAACGTCATCGCTGCGCGGCTGCAAACGCTGCTGAAACAATTTGAGGCCCAGTCCAAAGTCGCGGCAAAAGACGTCCAGACGGCTGAGTCCGGCGCTGCGGCCGCTGCCGAGCACCGCCCCAATCCGGACGGGCTTTGGGTTCGAACTCCGCAGCGCTCCGAAATGCGTAACCGCAAAATAGCCTTAGTGTTTGCTGATCGGAATGGATTTTTGGATCAATTGAAAGAGCTGGATGAGCGGGGTGTCTATGATGAAAAGTCGAATCAAGACCGCTTGGAAATACTTGAGGGTATTGACCAGCTTGTTGGATTTTTGGCGCCCCTAAAACTTAAAAAAGATTCGCGCCGGGATGATTTTCGCTTCTTGGCGGATAAGACGTGGGACAGTTTTAAACAGTTTCAGGCAGCCTTGGCGACGGTGCGGATCGAGGAACAAGAAAAAATGAACCGGCTTTTGCCGTTGTTTGCTGGAATTTTTAACGTGGCAGCCAAATATTTGACCGCCGGCCAACGTTTTGAAATTGCCTTAGCGCTGGCCCGCCAGATTCCCGATGAAAAAATTGAAGGGCCCTTGACCTCGGATCGTAGATACTCAACCGATCTTAGGGAGAAGTTATTTGCTGCCATTGGCGCTTTGGCCGATACGGTTCCCGACCGCCGGAATTGGGATGAAGTGGCGGATCTTTTGCTTGTCCATCTGCGGGAAGTTCCTGAGAGTCCTAACAGCGCTGAATTTGATATTCAGGATAGTTTATGGAAGGCATTTATTAATTTAGCGCGCGTTATTTCGCCGGTTAAACGGGCTGTCGTGGTTAGTCAATTTTCGGCAGTTCTGAGCCAGGTCCAAAAACGGCATGAAGCTGCCGCCGTCATTATGTGGGACCTCCGTCGTGCCATGGCCACTGCGACGGCGTATCAAGCCGGATTTAATAAAATTCAAACCCGCCAACTGATGAAGCGGGGATTTGATGAATTTTTCTTTGCGTGTATTTCCGAAGATAAAGGGCTGCTGTTTTCTTCTTATGGCAGTTTTGACGAACTTGTGGAGCATTTGGCTCCCGCGGCGCAGCAAAAAGACGTGCCTGCGGCCATGGACAAAGTGCGCCGCTACGAACAAACCCTGCGTGCGCGTGCAGAGGCCGCGCGTCAAACCGCTGAACGTACTGAGACGCCCTTGCGAATCCTTTCGACCGACTCCCACGACGAAAGCCTTTGGCTTCAGAAAAGTCAGCCTGTTCTTCGGGCCGAAGTCCGCAGTGGGGGATATTCTGAAACGCGGGGCCGCTGGTACGAAGATCTGAAACTTGATGAGTTGATTGAGGAGCTTTACCTTGTTGATAGTACCCGGCCGTATGATACAGAGGCGAATCTTGATCGCTCACGGCTGTTGGAGAGAATAAGCAGAATCGTTCATTGGAATTATATCGCTGCGCGGGCAAAAGTATCACGCGGCGATGCGCGTGTCCTGGCGAGCCGGGTCGAAGATAGTTTTAAACGCTATCAAGCGGCTTCTGGCGCCACCGCGGAGGATGACTGGCGCACCATGGATATGTTGATCCCGCACTATGCGAACATTTTTAGGTATCTGGCTAAATATTTAAAACCCGCCCAGCGTTTTGAAATTGCTTTTGGCCTTGCCCGTCACATCCCCGACAAGAGTATCGAGGATTCTGACAGCAAGGGTCAGCCCATTGATTTAAGAAGTGATTTGCCTCAGGCCATTGGCTCTCTGGCCCGTAAAGTCCCAGGCAAAGATTGGGATAAAGTCGCAGATTTACTGATGAATCAAATGAAGGTTCCCAATTTTTATAATTCGGAATTTGATTTTCAAAAGAATCTATGGATGGCGTTTACCCATTTGGTGTATGTCATTTCTCCCGTTAAACGAATGGAACTCATCCATCAAATTTTGTTGCAGATGGATCAGATATTCAGATTGAAAGCATCCAATTCGCTTAGCGGAAGCAAGGGACCGCCTAGAAGGTTCCCTTTAAGTGAATTGACGGCGATGCAGACCGTTTTATCGCATGCTGTGGCCACCCAGGCGGGATTTAATGCAGCGCAGGCGGAGCAAATAGGGAAGAAAGGCTTAAGTCAATTTTTCGGTCTGCGAGTTCCTGATGAAGAACTGCTGCTTTTTGTAACGTATGGAAATTTTGAAGAACTGATCAGCGCTTTGGCTCCTGCGGCGCAGCAAAAAAATGTGACTGCGGGCATGGCTAGAGTTCGCCAGTATGAGCAAATCCTTAACGCTCGCGCCGCCGCAGCGCAGAAAACAGCTGAGCTCGCCGCGCAGCCTGAAGCATCCCAGGCGGCCCCCGCGCCCGGCAAAGAGTCCGGTCTTTGGTTTTCAGCCGCCGGCACGATAGGGCTGGGCGCCGCCTTGGCATTGCAAGTCCGCTCCGAAATGCGCCCAACGGAACCGGCTCTGGGCACCGTTGAACGCGAACTTTGGGTGCTGGATACGTGGAAGTACGGTATGCCTCCCGAATCCTGGATTGATATCTGCTCCAGCCTTGCATACCGGGCTGCCATTGATGAGCGGGTCACGGATCCGCAGAGAATTCAAATTTTGACCGCGATTCTCAAATTTGCGGATGAAGCAACGCCTAGTGCCAATGATTCTCGACTTATACACGGCATCAAGGAAATGTTTAAAGACACAAATCTGACAGACCTTTTAAGTCAGGATCAGATAGACCAGACGGCGAATGTTCTCTTGCGTCTTTGGAAGAGGAGAGAGGCCCTCCAACACGAAATTGCGGAAATTTTCAGGCTGATTGTTCCAAAAGTCAGCGATAAGGTTGCGGAAGAAATTATTCAAAAGCTAGTTTCATACCATTTTTCAGCGGCTTCATTGGCGTCTCTCGCGCCCCGCCTTTCTGTTCCGATGCTGGACTTTTTTACGGAAACCCTTTTTGCTGAAATTGAAAAAACACGAGCTGAGGAATTCCCAACGGTTTACTTTGTGGATGCTTTGCAAAGGATCGTGCTAACGAAACACTTTGACTTTGTAGATCAACCGGAAGGCTATGAGAAAAACGCGCATGCTCTCTTGAATAGACTATGGTGGGGGTATAGCCGAAGAGTCAGCAGAGGCGTAAAAATCCCAAACCGCCTTGATTTTCAGGAGCTGGAAGAAGTCTTGGCGCCTGCCGGAAATAATTTCACGCTCAAAAAACAGCATTTGGAAAGTTTTGTTCAACAACTTGAGACGGCTCAGGCTGCCGCCGGCCGAGCCGCTGCATTGACGGCCGAAGAATTCCCGGAATTTGAACCGCCCCGAGATTCAACGATTTGGACTGCGAGTGTCCTCCCGCGTTCTGAAGTGGGTTTTCCCCTCACCCTAACCCTCTCCCCAGAGGGGAGAGGGAAGAATGCCAGACCCTTAGATTCCCGTTCCGAATTACGGAGTATTCAGGAAGAAATCCGGAACTGGCGGCCGGACCCTGCGAATGATGCGCAGCAGAAACGCCTGCAATATTTATTGGAGCGAGTGACTTACGAAAGAACTCTTAAGCCCGCGCGAATTTCTGAAGGCGTGGTGTGGGTGGAGGTTTTAGCAGGAGTTTTTGCGCAGACACCTTCGTTGCACTATGCCTCAACCCACCGCTTTACGGCCCAACTGATGCAGCGGTTTCTGCCGTTCGGAAGCAGTTTGGTTGTCCCAGCCGCTGCAAAAAATAAGCTTAAGACGGTCATGGAGCAGATGGCTGCATGGCTTGAAATTTACCGGAATGCAATGCAAGGAACAGCGGATGAGCGAATACACATCGCCCTTGCCCTTGAGGAAATTTTCAGAGCGTTTTCCTGGCTGGCCATGACTGTCCCGCCGACTGCGCTCGAGGAAAAATTGCCGCTTTTACTTGAAATTTTGGAGTCTCTTAAAGACACGGTTGCCGATGAGAATCTTGCCAAGAGGGCCTTGGTTTCGCTGCTGGCAAGCCTTGCGGAGACGAGCGCAAACCCTGAAAGCCAGCATTTAATTGCGGCGGCACTTTCCGCCAGTCTCAACCGTCTTTTGCGCATCCGGAAAAATTTTCCGGAGCTGCAAAAAGATCTAGCTGCTGCCATGGCAAGGGTGGTGCCTTATTTGAATGAGCCCCTCGAATCGGATATGACCGACAGCCTGCTCGCTTCGCTGGTCAAAAGCAAGGCGGCTACAAATCTTGGCCGTGTAACGCGTGCGGCCGCGCTGAATGCCCTGGTCGGCATTGCTCAATCCGCTCAGAATCCAGAGTTAGTCTTGCGTATTCTCGATGGAATTGCTGAGCTTTTATCGCGGAAAAAAATCCTAACGCAGGAAGCGGATGAAGTTCTCTCTGATCTATCTTTGATTTTGAAAGAACGCGCCGATATCAGGGATTATTCCGCATTAAAAACTAAAATTTTTGAACGTTATTTGCAATTTAATGTCCGAATAAGTTCGCGATCCACTATCGATACGGTCCGTCTTTTAAACGGCATGATCGCAGTCGCGTCGCTGATTGCGCTGCGCGAATCGGGCTGGGACATTCCGAAACAGGACGTCCTAGAACAGTTTGAGTTGCTGGTTCACCGAATTTTTAAAACAAAGAGCCTCGAACGGTTCAATGACTTGATCGATCAGCTCCGCCCCTGGCATGAGTATCACCGGGACGATTTGACGGGCTTTATTCGCAAATTCGAAGAACGGCAGAGGGCGCTGACGCAAAGTCAGGAACAAACGGCGGCTGATAGCGAACCCGGGCTTAACCACCCAATATCGCCGGCGTCATTCCCGGGCAAAAATTCAATTTGGACGGCAGTGCCGTCTGCCGGCTTGGTGGGGGTCGGTCAGGTCATCGGTTTTGGGGTGCGCAGCGAAATCCGTAAAGATAAGATTCGCGATTGGCAGCCAGGAAAGATGGGAGACGTGGAGAAACTGAATGACCTGCAAAATCTTTTGGGCCCGCTTACGGGAACGCACACCTATCTGGCGAGCAATGACAAAGAACGTCTTGAATGGCTGGATGTTTTATCCGGAGTTTTTGAAAAAACACCGTCCACTTTTTATTATTCCGTTCATCAGCTGGCGGCCTCCGCCATGGGCGGCCGTCGATTTCCGGGCGTTGGGGATAAGATTGTCGGGCGTGATGATAAAGAAAAACGGGCACGTTTGGATAAAATACAAAAGCGCATGCTGTCGGTCATGGAATTTTATCGGGACAGTTTAAAAGCGCAGTCGCCGGACAAGGCCAATAGTGCGGACACTATTGATGAGATAGTCCATATTCTTTATGACATGAGTTGGGTATCGATGACGCCGGAGTTGGGAAAAAAAGTTCCGCTTTTGATCGAGATTCTTGATTTGCTTTTTGCCGACCGATCTCTTCGCCGGAATAAAGTTCCTGATTTGGCCTTGCTTTTATCCAATGTGACTGCGATCGCCAATCCGCAAAACCAGCTTTTACTGGCTGAGTCACTCAATAGCAAACTCCGGATTCTTCAGCCTTTTCGTGAGGCAAATGCTCTGGAGCTTCGTGAAACATTGACCACGGCTTTGAAAAATATGTCGCCGCGTTTGGATAGCAGCGTTCAAACCCAATTGACGGATGATTGGCTTGCTTCATTGGCGAAAATTTCCGGTATGGACGAATATGATACCCGGGCACGTGCTGAACGGCTCGATCTTGTGGCGGAAATGGCCATTTGGACAAAAGACTCGGATTTGGCCGCGAAAGCGATGAACGGTATGGCTGCCGTTTTAGAGCTTGAGGGGATAAGCCGTTGGGAACTCTCCGCTATCCTTGGCCGTTTCGACCGGGTGATTCGGGGAAGTTCCGTGACAACAGATTTTACGGTTTTGAAAAACGCAATTTTTTCTCTGTATGATGCCGGCCGAAATACCGGCAACAAGCCTAGAAGCAACTTAGTCAATGCCAAGAAGGCGTATTCGCTCATGGTGCTCATCCTTTTGCGGGAAACCGGATGGCATATTCCAGATGAGCCGGCCGTCGACCGCTTTTCGGAATTGATGGCCGGTATTTTTAGCGAAAGCCGCGAGCAGACATTCGAGCATTATGACGAAATGGCCGATTTGCTGCGGGCCTGGCGGCGGCATCACGCTGGTGACTTGATGGGTATTTTGCAGCAGCTTGAGAAGCGGCGTGATACGCGCGACCAAGCCATGCAGCACGCAGTGGAACAAACGGAGCAGGAACCCGGTTCTTTTTCCCCCTCACTTCCAGCCGGTGACAGCACAATCTGGACCATGACCCGCTCCGAAGTGCGAAGCAACATTCAGAGAAAATACTCTGTGATTGATATGGAGCCGCTGCTCGTCCAAATCGAGGCGATTACGAATAACTCGAAGGAAAACCTGATTCGCAAACGCAAACTCGCGCGTAATATTTTAAAAATTCTTGAGGACCATGAGTTTGGCCATGATGGGAATCGCGAAACGAGTTGGAGACTGGCTGAGAGGATACTACCGTTGCTCCGGGCAATTGAGGGGGAAAGCTATCAGGAACAGCTCTATCGCTTGGCTTTGGTGCGTGTGCTGGATGGTTTATTGATCGATCAGACTAAGCCTGACCGTTTAGATTTTGCGGCGCAGGATCTTGTGTCGGCGATGGAAAAAACGCACGGGGGCACAGCCATCGCTAACCGGGCCCGCCGGGCAATTTTTAAAATTTTGACTTTCCGCATGATTTACGATGTTCAGGCCTCGACCAAGAGGGCCATTATTCATCAAGTTCTTGAAGCACTGCGTCGAACGCGCGGCAACGCTTTCACCGATGCTGACAACCGCTACAGATTTATAGAATTTCTTTCGAAGCATATCCGGGAATATTTCTCCTATGGTATCCCGCAAGATTTAAACCAATTGCCGGATACTTTTATGACGGCCTATGATCAAATCCGGGATTATCCGGTCAACAATGAGTTCCGCTATGCCTTGCTTGTGGGGTTACAGCTGAGCATGGAACTGACGCCGGATGATGAAAAGCGGCTGCGAACCATCGCGTGGATTTTTGCTCAAAAACGAATTGAGAACGGCAACGACGATTTTAGTGATAAGCGATTCATGGAGACTTTTCCAGGAGCATTTCCGAATGTTATAAAAGAAATTTTAAAAACACCGGCTATTCAAAAAAAGAGTTATCCACTGCTGCTTGCGGCCATGAAAGCCACAAGAGCCAACGGGATATGGCCGGCAGACAAAAGAAGAGGGATTTTGCTTCCGGCGGCGCAGATTCTTTTTGTGCAAATGCCAGCCGCTGATTTATCGGCTGCTGGAGAGAGATTTCTCAATGCTCTCACGCGGGTGAGCCCAGCGCGGCAAGAAAAAAGCGAGCGTTTGATGGATGGGGCGGATGCTTATGAAAAACCCTTGAAAACGCTGCTCAACAGAATGAGAGGCGCGGGCGTTTCATTTCCGGATGCACTATTAATTGAAACTTTAAATAAACTGCATGTCAGGGTGCTTAAAATACGTATTCTCATTGCCGGCCAGATTGCCCGAAATGTGCTTGAGCAAGCCGGATGGCCAACGGATGAGATCGCACTAGTGATTGCGCTTGAAAATTTAATTTGCAAGTTAGACCTCATAGGACGTCTGAGCGTTACCAATCTTGCAACCATTCAGGATGGTCTTTCGGCTAAACGGCAAGGCAGTGTAGAATCCGCGTTGGCCTGGCTTGGGGACTTTTCTAAACAGCAGGCGGCCATTTCCACTGCGGCGGACAAGCTTGCCAAACTCACACAGGGGGCAGGGGAAACTCTCCCAACTCCCAATGACCGCGCTGACCTCTGGGCTGTCACCAGCACTGCCGGCGTGATCGGTGCCGGCTCTGCCATTTCAATCCGGGCGGGTTCTCAACCCGCTCGGATCGCCCGCAGTGAAATCCGCAATCGCATCATACGTTGGACAAAAAATATTTCGAAGGCGGTAAAGTGGGTTTTGAGTCCTTACTTCATGTGGCGCGCAAACCAAAAAGCGGATCAAGTGATCCGGATTTTGCGCGAGCTTGCAGAAGACACTGAGTTGGCGACGAGCGCCAGTCATGATAGCCGGAGATATCAAGTTGTGTCGGATGATTATTCGGCACATCCGTTTGATTGGCGTGCTTTTCAATACCTTAATTCAAAAAAAGTTAAGGTGCTCGTGGATTTGCTTGTTAAAAACTTGCTGCTCACAGGGAATTTTAATATTTCAAATCATGCACGGCAGCCCATTTTAAAACAGATCAATTTGCTCATCGATTTTGTGGATTTGAATGAGGAATTGGTGTGGCTCGATCTCATTCTCAAAAGTTTGGTAAAACACGATGAGTGGACACGTGTTGCGCTTGAACAGAGTGACGTTCCTGAAGACAGCACTGATGATGCCTGGAGCAATAGCGTTCGAATTCAATATGCATACGTGTTATCGAAATTCACCGATGTGGCTTCGGAGGACGATCTAGACAGGATGGCGGCCGCCTTGATCAAAACACTGCGGACGGGTGAAGAGTTTTATCACAAAAAGTCCTCCGGCCTGAGTTTTGACGGAGCCCGTGATGCGATTGGCAGCGCGCTGGCTCAAATTCTGCTGGAGAAAGCTGATAAGGGTCTGACGGAATTGTATCCTGGCTATGCTGAAGTCCTCAGTGCGTTGAAGAATCTTTTATCAATGAACTCTGACGGTTATTCGGTTTTTCCTTTTGAGGATGAGTTTCATAAAGTTGAAGAATTGCTCGTTGCATCCAGGGATCAGCCTGAAAATCAAATCGTTGTGAAGATCCAGACTTATCAAAAACAACTCGAAGTCCGGATTGCCGCCTCCGAAAAACAGGCGGCTGCCGCCGATCAGCCGTCTGAGTCTTTCACACCGCCTCAATCCAGCCCCGACGGAATTTGGGCCGTAACGACATCTCCTGTGTCATTCCCGCCTTTGCGCGGAGGCAAAGACAGTCATGTCGACACCGCTGCCGGCGGTGTGTCATTCCCGCAAGCTTTTGGCGGAAATTCAGAAGCCGGACGTTCGGAAGTACGCACTTCAGGATATTCTGAAACGCAGGGCAAATGGTATTCTGAGATGACTCTGGATGAGAAACTCGATGAACTGGAAGTGCTCGATCGTTCGAACCGTTACGATGTGGAAACAAACCAAATCCGTAGAGCATTGCTCGATCGAATGGGGGATGCGATTTCATTTACGAAAGATGTTTCTCAACAACGAACACCCCGGGATGCTGCTCGCTTTAGAATTGATCAAGTCTGGGAAAGTTTCAAACATTATCAAGAGGCGTATGCTGCCATGCCTATGGATGACCGGGGCAACATGAACTGGCTTCAGCCTGCCTATGCAAGGATTTTTGCAGAATTGGCCAAATATTTAAAACCGGCAAGGCGCTTTGAAATAGCTTCCGGGATTGTCAATTTGATTCCTGCTGAGAAAATCGGTTGGAACGAAAGTCAGTTTGATGCCAGAAGTCAGTTGTTTCGTGCCATTCGCATCTTGGCCGATACCGTTCCAGGTAGGCAGAATTGGGACAAAATTGCAGACGCTATGGCGGCGCATTTGCAAGAGATTCCTAAAGATCCCTCAGGCGGAGAGTTTAGCGTTCAAGAAAGCCTGTGGGGGGCTTGGACTTCGGTGATGTTTGTCATTTCTCCGAAGAAGCGTGCCGCTTTAGCGGATCAATTTTTAGCATTTCTAAATCAGAGTTCACAGCGGAGTGATCGAGGCGCCAACCTCATCAGGAAGGACATCTACCAGGTTCTATCCCATGCCACAGCCTATCAGGCGGGATTCAATCGAGTTCAGACTCGCACGCTGTTGCGGCAGGGTCTGAATCAAATTTTCATCGCGCGCACTTGGGGCTTTACGGAGCTCCTTTTTTCTTCTTATGGCAGTTTTGCAGAGCTTGTGGAGTATTTAGCCCCAGCGGCGCAACAAAAAGATGTGCCTGCGGCTTTAGACAGAATAGGCCAATACGAACAACTTCTGCGTATGCGTGCCGATCTAGCCCAGCGTACTGTCGAACGCGCTTCTCAGCTTGGGGCAACTTCAGAACCTCCTTCGATGGATAGTCCTTCTGATATTTGGCTCTCAGTCAGTGCTTCCGGGTTGATGGGAATAGGCTATGGTCTCTCAACCGTAGCGGAACTTGAGGTTCCGCTCCGCAATTTAGTCAGCAGCACAAAGCGTTCCGAAATGCGAACTTCTATTCCCGCGCTGGGCACGGTTGAGCATGAGCTCTGGAAGCTGGAGGCATGGAAGTCCAGCCTGCCTCCTGAATCCTGGATGGATATCAGCTACAGCAACCCGCTCCTTTACGTTGCGGATCCGAAAAAAGTAAAAATATTAGATGTTTTGATCGATATCTGCGACAGCCTAACTCATCGGGCAACGATCGATCCACAAATCACGGAAGCACAAAAGGTAAAAATATTAGATGCTGTTTTAAAATTTGCGGATGAAGTACCGGAGAACCACGCAGGGGATCATCTGGTCACCCGCGGTCTAGAAGAAATGTTTACGAAAACAAATATTGCAGAAATTTCAAGTCAGGAACAGATGGATTATACAGCTAATGTTCTCACGCGCTATTCTCCAAGGCAATGGATTAGTGCCGACGAGGGGCCTCATAATATTCTTATGCTGATCATTACAAAGGTAAGTGATTCGGTTGCGAAAGATATCATCTCCTATCACCTCATGACACCACTCCGTTCTCGTGAAACGTATTTTAGGTATATGGCTAAGAATGTTTCTGCCCACATGCTAGATTTTTTCACAGAGACTCTTTTTGCTATGGGAGATAATTTGGAAACTCGAGGCCAGGTGCCGAAGGGGGCCTTTACCGATGCTTTGGAGTTTGTGGTGTTAAGGAAATATTTCAATTTTCCGAATAAGCCCGAGAACTATGATGTGGAGATTCGGTTGCTGCTGCAGAAACTGTGGGGCCGCAGCAGGGTGCTTCCAACCCGCCAGGATTTCCAGGCCTTGGAAGAAGTCTTGGTGCCAGCCGGAAATAATTTCACACTCAAAAGACAACATTTGGAAAGTTTTGTTCAACAGTTTGAAACCCGTCAGGCCGCCGCAGAGCGAATCACTGATTTGACTGCGGAAGTATTCTCTGGGTTTGAGCCGCCCCGCGACGATTCCACAATTTGGCACGCCGTGTCATTCCCGCCTCCAGGCGGAGCTGCAGACAGTCATGTACACAACGCTGATGGCGCTGTGTCATTCCCGCATGTTTTTGGCGGGAATCTGGCGAGCAGCGTTGAATCTGCGCTGGCCTGGCTTGGGGACTTTTCTAAACAGCAGGCGGCCATTTCCACTGCGGCGGACAAGCTTGCCAAACTCACACAGGGGGCAGGGGAAACTCGCCCAACTCCCAATGACCGCGCTGACCTCTGGGCTGTCACCAGCACTGCCGGCGTGATCGGTGCCGGCTCTGCCATTTCAATCCGGGCGGGTTCTCAACCCGCTCGGATCGCCCGCAGTGAAATCCGCAATCGCATCATACGTTGGACAAAAAATATTTCGAAGGCGGTAAAGTGGGTTTTGAGTCCTTACTTCATGTGGCGCGCAAACCAAAAAGCGGATCAAGTGATCCGGATTTTGCGCGAGCTTGCAGAAGACACTGAGTTGGCGACGAGCGCCAGTCATGATAGCCGGAGATATCAAGTTGTGTCGGATGATTATTCGGCACATCCGTTTGATTGGCGTGCTTTTCAATACCTTAATTCAAAAAAAGTTAAGGTGCTCGTGGATTTGCTTGTTAAAAACTTGCTGCTCACAGGGAATTTTAATATTTCAAATCATGCACGGCAGCCCATTTTAAAACAGATCAATTTGCTCATCGATTTTGTGGATTTGAATGAGGAATTGGTGTGGCTCGATCTCATTCTCAAAAGTTTGGTAAAACACGATGAGTGGACACGTGTTGCGCTTGAACAGAGTGACGTTCCTGAAGACAGCACTGATGATGCCTGGAGCAATAGCGTTCGAATTCAATATGCATACGTGTTATCGAAATTCACCGATGTGGCTTCGGAGGACGATCTAGACAGGATGGCGGCCGCCTTGATCAAAACACTGCGGACGGGTGAAGAGTTTTATCACAAAAAGTCCTCCGGCCTGAGTTTTGACGGAGCCCGTGATGCGATTGGCAGCGCGCTGGCTCAAATTCTGCTGGAGAAAGCTGATAAGGGTCTGACGGAATTGTATCCTGGCTATGCTGAAGTCCTCAGTGCGTTGAAGAATCTTTTATCAATGAACTCTGACGGTTATTCGGTTTTTCCTTTTGAGGATGAGTTTCATAAAGTCGAAGAATTACTTGTTGCATCCAGGATCCAGCCTGAAAATGAAATCGTTGTGAAGATCCAGACTTATCAAAAACAACTCGAAGTCCGGATTGCCGCCTCCGAAAAACAGGCGGCTGCCGCCGATCAGCCGTCTGGATCTTCCACGCCCTCGCAGATAGGGCCGAGCGAAATTTGGGCTTCAACTTCACGCTCCGAAGTGCGGGCGCGCAAATACTCTGCGGCCGATGCCGAGCCATTTTTAAAACAGATCGAAGCGCTCTCCGGCGATACGCCCGAAAATCATATTCAAGGCCGCAAGCTGGCCCGCCAGGCCGCTAAAATTTATTATTACGCCCCGCGCGACCGGGAGGTAACCTGGGAGGCGGCTCTGAGAATTTTTTCAGTGCTGCAAAAAATTCAGGCCACCGGGCATGAGGCGAATCTTTACCGGTTAGCCCTGCTGCAGGTTTTGAAGGAGTTGCTGATCATGCAAGATAAGGATCTGAAGCGCTTAGATTTTGCTGCCCGTGAACTTGCGGCGGCGCTGGATCGGGTGCACGGCAGAGCCGTTTTGACACGTTTGATGTTTGTGTACGTTTTGAGCGATTTGATGGATCTTGAAATTCAACAGGCCACGAAAACGGCGATTGTCCATCAGGTCGTTGAAGCTTTGCGGCGCACGGAACCCCAAGGTGCTGCCAGTTATCACGCGCTGGCTTCATTTTCTAAGTTTTTGTATGCCAAGGAAAACCGTCCTTATATTCGCGACGAAGACTGGGCTCTGATCCCCAATGTTGCAATGTCGGCCTTTGACCGGATTCAGGGCCGTTCGCCGAGTGCAGGGGATGCGCGTCTCTGGCTGCTTCATGCGCTCAAGCAGAGTCTAAATGCGAATTTTAGGAATGATGATCTGCGGCTGCGCGCTGCGCAATGGGTTTTGACACAAAGAGGATTCCGCGGGTTTAGCATGACGAGAGACTCTGAACGTTTTTTTACGAGTGTGTATGCCTCGGTTCTTGACGAAGCCTTAAAATCAGAACGGAACCGAAAAAAAATCTACCCGCAGCTTCTGGCCAGGATGAAGACGAATACGGGGCTTGGGAGTTGGTCTTATGAAAAACGGCTCAAAATTTTGGATAAAGCTGCCAAGATTATTTTTGAACACATGCCGGGTGAGGATTTACAAGAGGCCGGCCGCAAATTTCTGGATACTCTGGCCGAATTGAGCCGGACGTCAGAAGTCAATTCCTATGCGTATTCAGTGCGCGAATTGCTTTTCCGGATGAATTTGACCGGCCATTCGTTCTTACCCGCGGAGTTGACCGGCTATCTGAAAAAGAGCCGTCTTGCTTCGATGTCCGCTGACCTGCACATACAGATCGCGGCCGCGATTGCAGTAGAAATGCTTGATCAGGTTGACTGGCCCGCGATTTTTTCGAACGATGCTGCCGATGCTGCGGCTATCCTCCGCAGATTGATTTTGAAATTAGACGGCATTGGCCGCCTGGACGACGCAGCCCTGGCGGCCATCCAGGACGGGCTTTTAAGCCTCAAGATCGACGATCAGGCCGCGCTCATAGCCTGGGCGATCAAATATTGGCAGCAGCAGAAGACCCTTCATGCCGCAGCTCTCCAGCTTGAAGAATCGACAAGGGATCAAGGCGGCATTCCTCGTCCGATGACTCCGCCCAGTGAACTTTGGGCTGTCACTCTCGGGGGATGGATAGGCGGAGCCAGCCAAACCGCGGTTGTGTTGGCTCGCAGCGATGTGCGCTCGATCAACCACCGCCTCATGCTAGCTGCTAAAGGCTTGCTATGGCCTTTCCTGGCGGTAAAAAAAATCTATTTAAACTGGCGTCTAAATCAAAAAGCGGATCGAGCGATCGGGATCTTGCGCGAACTCGTTTTAGATCATGAGGCAACAAATAATGACTTCAGCAATCTTAGAAGATATGGTGTTGCGGGTAATGATCAATATTCTTTCTTGGGACTCGATTCAAAAAAATCAGAGCTGCTTGCAGATCTGTTGGCTAAAAATCTTCTTCTCACGGGCAATGTCACAGGCTCCGGCCAGGCGCGCGATGCCATTTTGAAACAGCTCGGTACGCTGATTTTTAATTTGGAGAAGAATCAACGGGCTGTTTTCATTGAACCAATTTTGGAAAGTTTAGCCAAACAGGATGAGTTCACAAAGGCTGCGCTTGAAAAGGATGATGCGGTAGAAAACGGTATTAATATTTTTAACAATGCCGTCCGTATTACCTATGCCGATGTGCTTGGGAAAATGTCCGCATACGCCGGAATGGCGGAGCTGGACAGGATACAAACCGCCTTGATCAACACGCTGCAGATTGGTGAGGAATTTTATTACCAAAAGGGCGCAGGTCTGAGTTTTGCTGATGTCCGCAAAGCAATTACGGATGCATTAGTGAGTATTCTTCTGGAAGTTATCATGAAAGAGAGGTTGTCGCAGAAGTCTTTCATCATCGAGAAATCATCCGTGTATCCTTACGTGCAAGTGAGTAATGTGCTAGTTAAGCTTTTTACGTTGTCTGAAAATGACCGCTCGATTTTTCCTTTTAAAGAAGAAATTGGGAAGATAAAAGAACTCCTCATGGACTCCTGGGATTTGCCGGAGGAGCAAATCATTGCCAGAGTTAACGCTTATCAGCAGCAAATCCTCGCCCGACTAGCCGTTGAGAAAAAACAGGCTGATCTCGCGGATCAGACGCCCGAATTTCGCGCGCCACCACAGCCCGGCTCCAGCGAAATTTGGACAGCGACTCTAGCGACTGCACGGTCTGAGGTGCGAGCCCGCAAATATGCCGCGGCCAATATTGGGCCGCTCTTAACACAGATTGAGGCTCTTCCGGATAATGCCAAGGAAAATCTGATCCAAAAACGAAAACTGGCGCGCCAAATTTATACGATTATTCAGAGCAACAGCATCGTGCTTCTGGGCAAGGACGCTGAAAAAGCCGGGCAATGGGTGGAGAGATTTCTTGCGCAGCTTCGTATGATTGGCGGAAACAGCCATCAGGAAAATCTCTATAGGCTGGCCGTTATCCGGATTTTGGATTATTTACTGGAAATAAAAGGTCTGGACATGCTGCCCGTTCAATGGAATTCAGCAGCTCAGGATCTTGTCGTGGCTGTAGGAAAGACCTACGGCGCAGGAAGTAATGCCAGCCGCACCCGGAA
>JAHFHF010000015.1:25647-54987 GCA_023247055.1 Candidatus Omnitrophota bacterium | reverse complement strand
GGCCCCAATTTGCTTGCTGCCTCGCAATGACAAAGAGGAGGACAAATCCGGGATTGCTTCGGCTTCAGTTTGTTCGTTACCTCGCAATGACGAAGAGGAGGGCGAATCAGAGATTGCTTCGGCTTCGGTTTGTTCGCTGCCTCGCAATGACGAAGAGGAGGGCGAATCAGGGATTGCTTCGGCTTCGGTTTGTTCGCTGCCTCGCAATGACAAAGAGGATTTTATTTCTTTTTTCCTTCCACCTTCCACCTTCGACCTGCTTTTCCCTTTCACCTTTTCCCTTTCTCCTTTCCCCTTTTCCCTTTCTCCTTTCCCCTTTTCCTTCCACCTTCCACCTTCCACCTTCGACCTTTTCTCCTTCCCCTTTTCCCTTTCCCCACTTCTTTCCCTCCTCCGCGCCTCCAACGCCTCTAACTCCCCGCGCGCTGTCTCCCACAATACTTCAAGCTGCAAAAGCTTAAATACCTGCGGGTATTCACGCGCCAACTCGCGCACATTCACAGGCCTCTTCGCATCCTCCACATCCTGCTCGCGGCGCTGCTGCCTCACAAATTGGCCAAGTTCTTTGGCCAGAACGGACCAGTCCGCATCTTCGGCTCCCATCTCCTCTTCAATCTTGAGCAGTCTTCGCAATTCCTCAGACGCCGAGCCCCATAACAAATCTCTCACTTTTCCCTGAAACGGTTTCAAAAACGCAAGGTTGGCTTCACGCGTTTCCATGGCTTTCATCCATGCAGCACGGTTGGCCTCATACAATCCTTCCTCTTCAATCCCCCACAACACCACCTGCTCATTCTCCAGCGCCGCGAGTTCAGGCCCCGTCATCACCCCTCGCGCCAATAGGCTCGGCCGCGGATCAAAGCCGTTTCGCATGAAGGCCGCCATCGGTGCTCGCGAAACATAGCCGGAAGCGCCTTCGGTGAGAACATAAAAAGGTCGAAGGTGGAAGGTCGAAGGTGGAAGGAAAGCAGGAGAAGAAGATGAAGAAGTGGGCGTAGCTGTCAATTGAGAGACATCCGAAAGACGCGCTTGGGCAGTCTCTGCGTTAGACGCAGAGGCGGTCCCAAGACGCGGCTTATTAAGACGCGCTTGGGCAGTCTCTGCGTTAGACGCAGAGGCGGTCCCAAGACGCGGCTTATTAAGACGTGCTTGGGCAGTCTCTGCGTTAGACGCAGAGGCGGTCCCAAGACGCGGCTTATTAAGACGTGCTTGGGCAGTCTCTGCGTTAGACGCAGAGGCGCTCGATTGCGCAGATTTGTCATTGCGAGGAGTTTGGCTGCTTTTCGGAGAACGACGAAGCAATCTCGAGGGCGAATCTAAGATTGCTTCAGCTTCAGTGGGCTGCTGCTTCGCAATGACGGGCGAGGTTTCCTTTTTCCTTCCACCTTCCACCTTCCACCTTCCACCTTTTCCCTTTCCCCTTTTCTCAATGATTTCCCCAATCATCGCCGCAACATTCTTCTGCGCCGACATATTTCCGTGCGCATCCACGATGTGCACCACCAGCGGCAGATCGCTTTGTCCTTCGAAGAATCCGCCGACGCTGCCGTGCTCCGCGCTGACCTTAAGGCCAAACGGATTTTGCGCCAAGAGTGTCCGGTCCATGGCTCCGCCCCACGGCGCTCCGATCTCTGACGCGCTTACGCCGGGCGGAAGCACACTGGTGGCCATGAATACACTGGCCACTAATGCACTGATCATGCGTTTCATTTTGGCTTGCACGCTTTTATTCATGATTCCTTAAATTCTTCCCCCACCTTGATCCTCCCCCGGAAAGCACGGGGGAGGAAATAAAAACGATTCTTCCCCCGGAAAGCACGGGGGAGGAAACAACACCAACCCTGTCCCCCGGAAAGCGCGGGGGAGGAAACAACACCAACCCTGTCCCCCGGAAAGCACGGGAGAGGAAAAACACCAACCCTGTCCCCCGGAAAACACGGGGGAGGAAACAGAACCAACCTTGTTTCCCAAAAAAAACATTACTCGCTATTAAAAATTCGTACCGTGATGACTCTTTCTCATTCACTTTTAGAAAGAGAAATAGAAAGACAGACACACTTCTTCCATGGCTATATAAAGAGTGCCTGACAAAGAATGTTTTTGCTAGTTATTGGAGGATTTTTTTTAAAGCGGGCAACTGGGCAATTTTTTCTGTAACTCTAGTAATTAAAACGAGTTAAAGGCAATTTTTAATTTTTAAATATTTTTATCGAAAATCCGTAACTTCATAAGTTTCCGTAAACGCATAAAAGGATGGCATAACATATTCGCGAGCCAGGTTTAAAAATGCATAAATTATTAATTTTATTCATAAAAAAATGAATTAAAATAAATTGACGATTTTCTTGTTTACTGTATAATCCATACCCATGTCAAATTCTTCAGCAAAAAATCCAGATTTTTCCCGTGAGCGTGAGTTTAAAGTTATTCTTGAAGATCTCCACGGCCAATTCCGCGTTTTCGGTGAAGGCTTGATCGGTCTCACTGAAAAGGTTGAAAAGATTGAAATGATCTTGCCTACTCTTGCCACTAAAGCGGAGATTGCCAAACTCGCCACTAAAACTGAAGTTGCGCGGCTCATTGCTCCTCTTGCCACCAAAGCGGAGATTGCCAAACTTGCCACTAAAGCTGATTTTGAACGGCTCTTCTGTACTTTGAGCGATCACGAGACCCGCCTGACCGTCCTTGAAAAATAGCTTTACAAAGAACTGATCTTTCCCCCACCTTAATCCTCCCCCGGAAAGCACGGGGGAGGAAACGATCAAATATCTCTTATCTCGCCCCCTGTGCTTTTGTATAGACCGTGAGAGAAAATAAAAATGAGTTTCTTTTTTCTCCCCCCGTGCTTTTCGGGGGGAGTTAGAGGGGGGAAGGAACGCCAAATAGAGATATTTTTCTTATGCCGCAGAGCGGATGCTCGCGGCGGCGGCGAAGTAATTCTCGATTTCACTGGTCAGGGCGGACGAAAACTCTCCGCCGGCAGGAGTTTGATGCAGGGCCCAAATACCACTGTCAACACGGCTGATCACGTTGGCTTGAATCAGTTTCTGGTCTACTTCAGCCGCAGAATTTAACAATCTTGCGCCAAGCCAAAGCACCGGGAAATCGGCGCGATGATTGGGCGTAATGCCAAGTACATCCGCATCAAGCACCAATTGCGTCTGTTTCGGAATATCTTCCCCTTTGAATTCGCCTTTAAAGCCAACAGCCACGACATCGCCCTCTTTCAATTGGCGGCCAGCGGCACTTATCAGTTGTGCCTGAAGCTGCGCGCCAGTCCCCTGCGCAAAGGTTACGGCCTTGGCCTCCACGAGCCCGGCCAAGCCGTATGTTTGATAAAACTTCTCTCTCACCGACGGATTTTGCAGCTTCGCGTCTTCATGGATGATCACCTTGTAGCCCAAGCCCGTTAAATATTCGATGGTACGCGCGATGCCATAATTCTTTTCGATCACAGCCGTAGTAACAAGAATTAATTTCGATTCCTTGAGCAGGGGCAAAGGAAATGCGATCATCGGCCCGTTAGCATAGTGCAGGGACTCATGCAGCGCTGCCGTGGTTCGTGAGATTGCTTCGGCTTCAGCGGGTTCGTTGCCTCGCAATGACAAAAGAGAGGCGGCTGCCGTTTGAACGGCCTGTTCTGCCTTTTTCACATCGTTACTCATCTGCGCCGCTCCAAACGCACGGGCCAGTGAGCGCCACGGCGATTCGCGAATCAAGATTCGCGTCCCTGAATCGGTCTTGCGCGCCAGGGCCAAAACATTTTGACCGTTGATGCGGAAGGAAAATTCGGAGAAAGATAAGGTCGAAGGTGGAAGGTGGAAGGTGGAAGGAAGGCGATGCGAAAGAGAGAGAGCGGAAGCAGAAGAAGCCACTTTACCGCTTTCCTTCGACCTTCCACCTTCCACCTTCGACCTATTCTCTCCTTCCACCTGATAAAGAATATCTTCCACCTCCAAATGCACCAGCATATTGTCATCCGGAAGTCTGACAGGGTTGCGCACCACCTCAACTTCGCCGTTCCAGTTTTCCACGGTAATGCCCTGCTCTTGCATGGCCTTGATGAGCGCGGCCCGCTCTTGTTCCTCCCCTGCCTTGCTGCGGGGGAGGCTAGGTGGGGGTGTGCGCAGCGCTTTTACAATCGCTGCTACAAACGGATCTCGCGCGTCCAGAATTTCCGTACTTAGAAATTTTTGCTGCATGGCGAAGTCGAGTTCAGAGAGCATACGCCTTGAGATTGCTTCGGCCTCAGCGGGTGTGCTGCCTCGCAATGACAAAAGAAAAGGCGAATCAGCAGAAGAAACCGGCGTTTTCTTTCCTTTTGTCATTGCGAGGAGCCCCGCGCTTTTTGCGGGACGACGAAGCAATCTCGCATCGCGCAGGCCCTGTCCTGCTCGCGCCTCATTGTTCATTGCAGCCCTGCGCAATTCACTGCGTAACTCTGCCAAACGAATACGCACCGTCACTTGCGGCAGTGTAAACACCAGGCCGTCTTTTCCATTCCCTGACAAAAACTCTTGCGGAATGTCTTGAATATTGAGTAGCGCTCTCCGGTTAAATGTTCGAACTTGTTCTTCTAAATTAGCGGGCCACTGCTTCACCTCAATATCAACGGTCGTCGTAGTTTTTTGTTCGTTTGTGGAAACAACAAACGACTGAACATTCGAAGGATTCATCAAGTTCAGAGAGGCAATTCCGGAAACTCCCTTTGGCTGCACAAGCTCTATGGAAAACTTACCCTCGGGGGCAAAAACGGGCTGAGTCAGGGTTGAAAGCCCAATCTGCAATTGAACCGGTTTCAGATCGCCAATCCATGTATTTGGCAGATCAAAATTAAGTTCGGTATACACAACCCCGGAATATTGATTATTCACAAAAGATCCATAACTTGGCTTTGCTGATGTTGGCTTTATTGAAGCAATCTGGCCAGTCGCGGTCTGTTTAACCGTTACGTTTCCAGGCAAAATCGCAGCTATCTCGCTCTTGGCAAGCAGCGTCTCGGTTTTAGACCGTTCGCGAAGATCAAGAATGTTTGTTTCTATGCCCTGCGCTTCTGCTGCTCTGTCCATGCGTAGTTCACTGCGTGAATTCACAATACCATCGTAGACTCTCGCCGCAAAAGCCTCCATCATTTGCACATCAATCAGGTACAGTTTCAGCTGATTTAGCGGCCCTGGATCTAAACGGCGAATAATTTTAAGGACATCCTCTCGGGTAAGTGTCACATCTTGCTTCGCTTCATAGCGCACAAGACGTGTCGTAAAAGCCTCAATCGTCAATGCGCCCAATGTTTCTTTGGGAAGCGCATTGATGCTCTCAACAAAGCCTGTTAACTCTTCGTCTCTCCCGCTAACAAGCTGCGTCCCCTGAGTCGTCGTCTCCGTCTTTGCCTGCACTGCATCCGTCTTTCCACTTTCCATGATTTTCTCACTGACAAACAAAACGAGTTTTGCATCCGGATGATCGACCTCAAGCACGCCGCGCTCAGCGTCCCAAACGGCGGTGCCGGGCGCTCGAGTTGATTTATATTTTTTAGCAAATTCACTTAGCCATTGCTCTATCTTCGGGGTTAGTTCTTTGAGTTGGACATAATATTCTGGCCGTTTGCGCTCTGAACGAAAAGCAGGCACGACTGCCAGGCCGGCGAGATTACCGCGAGGTCCCAAATCAGCATCAACTATCTTGGCCACGTTGGATGCGCTCGTTAAAATTTCTTCTTTACGGGTCGTCCCTAAATTTAAACGTAAAAGAAGGCTGTTTTGACCTGCCAGGCTGTTCACACTAAATACCCAAGATTTATTGTTATTATCAAGTCCCCGTACGTTCAAATCCATGCCGAGGTCGCCATTACCCTTTAATAGCAACTTGATAATACGGTTTTCAATACGGCCTCGCCCGTCGTTTGTACCCCCCGGCTCATCATAAACATTCAGTTCCTGCATTTTTCCGCTTGGTGAAAAATTTTCATAGGAAAGCAAAAGCGAAGGTTGATCCGGCACCGCTGAAAAGGCCGTGTTCAAACGGTTCTGAACCATGACTTGAGCCCCTGTCATAGCCAAAAAGGCCGCTCCAGGATTGTGACCCGGCTTCAGTTGAGCCAGACGCTCAAAAGACTTGAGCAAATTCACGGCCCCATCGGGAATTCGAACTGAGGATGAAAGGGCCGCCCCATCTTTCCCCTTTTCCCCGCCATAAGAAGATTTGGGAAGGTCGGGCAGGTCCGGGGTCTCAGGCAAACCAAACTCTTCGCGGATTTCGCTTTCGTTGCCGGCGCGGATGATGTAGCGGCCGCCATTTTTTAAGGTTCCTTCAAAAATATGATTCCTCAATTGCTCGATCGTGTACTTGTCCATCTTTTTGATTTTCATTTCGTCAAAATAAAAAACCAATACCATTTCAGAGCCTTCGCCATACGGCTCCATGCCCTGAAAGCCTGTAAAATGGATTTTCATTTGGCTGTCAAGGGGTTTGTTAAGCCCTCCCCATACAACAGCTCGATCCCGCTCAAATTTTAAACTCCATTCAATGGGGCTTGACCATTCATCTTTTAACGGCTTTTTGAACCCAGAAATATCCAATGAATGATAGTCATCCTTGTCATAAGTCATCAATCTAAAGCCATTGGAATGGTCCGCAGCCGTAACCCCTTCATCCACAGGTCCGTCGTATTTGACAAAACCGTTTTTCGCTGCCCAAGCCTTGATGCCATCGAAGGTGCGCAGACGGTTGTCGATCAGAGAAGCGGAAGAGTTAGAAGTTGGAAGCTTGCCCGCCGCGGCGGGTTGGACGTTGGAAGAAGAGTCAGGGACTGTCCCTGCTTTGGGGGACTGTCCCTGCGGCGAACGCAGCGACTGCCCTGGCGCAGGCTGATTGCCTGCGTCCGGGGACCGTCCCTTTGAGTCGCCGCTGGCAGAGTTCGCAACATCAGGGATACCCTTTATTTTGATTTGCTCAAGCGCATATTCCTGAACAAGTTTATCCCAATCCGTCCCCGCAGGTGTGCCGGGATCGAGTTCGAAACTATCGAACTTACCGGTCCCGTGAATAATCCAGACATGCGTGATACCATTCCGATCGACGAACCTAAGGGCGGTAATTTGCTGACGCAAAGACGTAGTCCCCGTAAAAATGCCGTCAAAATGACTTACTTCTACGTTTTTTAATGCCGGCTGCACGGTTGAATAAAAACTCAAGAAAATCCCTTTTAACTCTTGTGCAAATGAAATGTAATTCTCTGGCAATTCATCTCCGCGCCTGGATTTATTTCGCAAATCCACATTGCTATATCTGACATACGACTCGGCGGAACCACTTTTGACCCACTGCATACTGTCCCTAAACATAAGATCGCCCATAATTTCCCATTGTGCGACGAGTTCCTCAAAGGGTAACGCGCTCGTAAGAGCACCCGCTGCATTTGCTACAGAAGCAAACTGCGCAGGCTGTTTGGCGGCATCCAAGATCTCGCGGTTGACTTGGGCGCCGTCGCCGGCATCGGCACGCGCATCCAGAATAAAACGCAGGGAGGGTGTTTCAATAATTAGCCGGCTGTTGGAGGGAATCACGCGGGCTGAAGGAACTTTCTCCTCAAGAAATGAACGCAAGGTTTGCATATCGCCATCGATCCAGTCTTTAACCGAAACATAGATCAGGCGGCGTTTATCCGGCGTATTTTTCTCCGATTGAATCTGAACGTTATGAACGTCCTCAGGTTTTGCAAGTCTGAACCCCTGCGATGGTGCAGCTTCAGAACCTTCCGGGTATAGCATGTGAAGCATCAAAAGACTTGGGCCATTCGTTTCAAAATCTGCTATAGCAATACCGTAGCCCTCTTTGTTGCTAAGCGTGTCGTCCAATGGGCTCTGAACCCCACTATAAACGAAATCGTCATCTGCGAATATGGCACTGACAAAGTGGAAAGGTGTACCACTCAATTCACGGTCAGCTGGCTGCTGTGGCACTAGGGCCATTTGGACATCCGTTACGGCAAGCGATTTAGATTCCAAACTATACCCTGCTATTTTGGGCGCAAGCCCAGCCAATCGCTCTTCCATCGCATTGGAGTCGCGCTGATTAAAAATGATATCTTTTACATCCTGCGCGCCTTCCGTAAGATTTGCCGAAGAATTTTGCAGGGGCATATCGCGATCCGCCTCGGCGCTAGACGCAGGGACAGTCCCTGAAGGAAACGGGGACAGTCCCTGATCCCCGGTCGCAGCGGCATCAGATTTCGGCGCGGGTTTTCTCGTCTCGTATTTGAAGATGTTTTTGTATTTGGCATAGCCTTCCGGCGAATTGGCCTCAGAGGCGGAGACGATCACGATTTTTTGAACAATGCCGTCATAGGCTGGCAGAGTAAAGTTTTGGAGCAAGTGCCCTTGCTCCCTTGCCTTGATTTCCTCAAGGGTTGCGTCCGGCAGCATCAGGTAATAAACTTTTTCGCCGTTTTCATTAATTAAATTAAAATCAAATGCCCCCTGTTCTATGTCCGCAGTCCCAAACCGATAGCGTTCTTCGTCTGTTTCCCCCGCGCCTCGAATCGCCAAACTGACCCGCACGGCTACATCCGACGTTTCGCCGACAGGCACAAGAATCTTCTTGCCGATTTCAACCTTCATCGATAAATTCGCATAAAACTGTCCGCCATCCGGCAGTTCTTTTTCTCCGATGATATGGAAGGTATATTTTTCAGGCGAAATTTCCTTCGCATGACTGCCGATCTCACTCAAAGGGCCCTGCGGCTGACTTTGCGGGGTAAGGTAGGCTTCTCTCCTGTCCGGAGGAAGCGTGCCCCGATCCACTTCCGTTAATTTTCCGGGGCCGGTGATATTGTCAAAAATTTCTTCCGCGTTTCGCCCCACGGCCGTGAAATCCGCCAAGACCGTTGAACCCTGCACGTTGGTGACAGTCTCCAAATTCGTAGCTGCAGCCCCGGGTAGCTTGATTACAAACTTCACGGTTTCATGCTCAAGAATCAACCCATAGCCGGGCATGTAACTCACTAAAACGCCCTCATCCGCCCAGACCTTTTGTAAATCTCCTTGAGCGGCTTTAACCCACTCCGCCAATGCATCCGCCGCAATCGTTCGTGCTGTAAAATAATAAGCACGCTTGCTATTTGCCGCGGCCGGTAAAACATGAAAGTTGTCCAGCTCACCCAGCTTAAGAGAAGCTTTCTTTTTCCCGGCGGAATCGAGTAAATATAATGCCCCCAGCGAGTTGACGTCTCCCTTAAAATAACTCCACCATTGCAAATACAGTCCTGCCTTTTGCTTGGGAGCAAATAGGATTCTTAAATCAAGCGGCACGACCGACCCCCACATATCTCTAACTTCTGGCCTCGCGTTGACCGCACGGTCGCTAAGGCTGAATTTATCGCCTGTTTGTTTATCTCTGGCGACAATCGTATCTTTTTGTTTGACGTCTCGCGCAAAAGCTGTCCCTTGTACCGCCTGTCGAACCCATGCCGTTTCCGGAGCCTTTGTACGAACCTGCTCAAAAAGCGAGGTTATGTTAACCGCCGCTGACGGTATCTCAAATTCATCTGTCATCGCCGTACCCTGCACGCGGTTTGGAACAGTCCCTGGCACCGCAGCGGGCGTACCCGTTGCTGCCGGCGCCGGAGAGGCGACACCAGCTTCTGACGCCGGGCTTTCTAATTCATACTTAAAAATAGTCTTGTAATTCGCATAGCCTTGCGCTGAATTAACTTCATCTTCGGAAACGATCACGACGCGCTGAGGAACATCCGTGACCTCTGAAGGAAACGCATAATTTAAGAGTTTGCTCTGTGAGCTCGCCTTAATTTGCTCAACAATTCGCTGGGGAACCAGGAGATAATAAACAATTTCGTTTCCCTCCTTACGGATTCTGAAATCCATTGTTTCTTTTTTGCTTATTTCATAATCTATGCCGCGTCGTTCCTCTTCTCCATACCCCATTAGATTCAAAGAAATTACTTTATCTTGCGCGGAGGCATAAAACGTAAAACCGCGGGTATCCAGCGAAAGTTTCTCGCCCTTTAAATTGATCTCATAATAATTGGTGTTCCCGTCGTCATCGGGCGTAAATGTACCCCGGCTTGAATCTTCATTTAAGTCAATGGCATCGGAATAAGGGACAAGATGATACGCCTTCGTAGTCTGGGGCCATGAGCCGCGGAGCGCTTCATCCGCAACGTTGGTAAATAAACCGCTTTGTTCCATTTCTTTAAACATCACACTCATTTTGCGACCTTGCACCTTACCGAACGCAAGCTGCGCCTGTGGTTGTGAGGGTACGGCTTCCACCTTCTCTCCTCCACCTTCGACCTTTTCCCCCAACACCGCGCCGGCTTCACGGATGGTGAGGATCAGCCGGCCGGGAATGGTGAGGACGTAGCCTTTTTTATTTGGAAGACTTGTCGCCCTGCCATCTCCTGAGCGCACCATGAGTTCGGGCAGCAAGTTTTTGGTCAAAGAATTATAGATTTTTGCTGTCATTGTTTTGAGCTGAATATCAATGCTGCGCGGCTTTAACCCGTCTGGAGTTTCAGGTTCTAGAACGGCGCTGACAATCTCTCCGGGCTCGAAATTCATTATTTTATTTAGGCCATAACTGAAATACTCAGCCGCATCACCCGGCGATAATGTGCGGACGACTGAAAATTGGTCAACATCTTCATCGCCGTACGACGCATCTAAACTAACGACTTGCGCAGCATGATCTCGATCCTTATCCGGCGGCAAATGCATGACAGACACGGCCGCCTCATTGCTCTGTCCAGGGCTAGCATTCAGAGTATAATTGCCACGACTGGCATCTGCTTTTACCTGGTATCCCAAAGCTTGCATTTGCTCTCGAACCTTCCCGCCTTTTTTCAAGTCGTCCTTCGTAAAATCCATATCGAACTGCATAGCATCGAACGCGTTATCAGAAACTAAACTCGCGGTCGCGGCGGGCGCGGAGCTTTGATTCCCGTTAGAAGCTTGCGGGAATGACGCGCCGGGCGCGGTTTCCGGCAGTTCTGCGGCAGAAAAGGGCTGCGCTAGTTCACCGGGAAATAGGACTATTTTGAAATGTTCCGTCTCAAAGGAAAGCAGCCGCTGAGAAGCCTCAGTGGTCACAGCGGCATCTATCTTGGAAGCAACGTCCTCCGTAAAATTTCTAAAATTTTCCACATCAGCGGGCGTAATTTGGCTCACGCCAAAATAAATTTCACGCCTTCTTTGCTTGACCGTCCCGCCTTGACCTTTATTTTCTTGTTTAAGAAAAATCGAAGTAATTTCCATATCAAGCTTGAGCGAAGATGAGAAAGTCGCGGCTGTCACTCCTGCGTTGCCGGCTGAAAAAATATCCACGGGCCTGAGAATTAATTCCGTTTTAGTTTTGCCCGGCCGGGTACCGTCACGCACTTCGACAAACGAGGGCAGGCCCGTTTCGTGATCTCTCACGGCTCCGGCGTAGGCTTTAAGACGTAGGCCCGGTGTTTTACCCCTGGGCCCGTTTATTTGAACGATGGTGTTCTTGACGTTGGAAGCTCCAGCAGTCCATTTTTTCTTAGGGTTTATCTTCAAATAGCCCTTGCCAAGAGCCCCATCCACCTCATACTCCGGCTGGGGAAATACCGAAGATAAAATCGATTCAGCCTGTGGAAGTTCCATTCCGCGCAAAGTTATCAGGTTCGACATATCAACGGCTTCAGGCGGCACGGGGCTTTGTCTTAAAATAGCGGCCGGCACGGAAGGCGATCCGGGCTCGTTTTGCTCTGCGTTAGACGCAGGGGCTATCTCCGGTTCCTTTGCAACTGCCGGGAAGGCATCCTTGCTGCGGATCACAAGTTTGAGCGTGGCCGTCTCGATCGAAAGAAAAAATTCATCTGCTTTGAAAACAGCCGCAGGTTCGATACGCTCGATATCCCTTTGCAGTTGTGTCAGAGCCCCCGAAACTTTGCCGTCATAAAAATCTTCAAGCGTAATGGTAATCTCGCGTCTGATTCCCTGGGCTGTATTGCCGGGCTTTACATGCAGGGCATGCAGGTTTTCTTTGGGGCCTAGCCAGTACTGTTCGGGAGCACTTTCATCATCAAATCGCACCAAAATCGCCAGTTGGCTTGAGGCCTCGTTTCCATCATTTTTGATAAAAGAAATGGATACCGCATCGTTGATTGACCCGTCAAGCGCATAAAAAGGGCGTTGAGAATCGTATCGGACAAATTGACTGGGCCATGAGCCACCACGAGTCACGATAGGCTCTTGAGGTACGCGTACAATAATGTTTGCTCCGCTTTCCTCTTTTGGTGGAATTTCGAATGGCGATTCGGGAAATCGATATAATGCCTCAATGCGATCCCTAAAATCTGGAGCACGGCGGTCTTCGTCAGAAAGTTTAAATGTGGATGTGATATCCAGCCCTTCATCTACGTTGTCAGAAAACAAACTCGCTGCGGCGGGCGCGGGGCTTTGATTCCCGCTAGAAGCTTGCGGGACTGACGCGCCGGGTGCGGTTTCCGGCGGTTCTGGGGCAGGGACGGGTGGAATATAGAGTGTCGCAAAGGCTTCGGGGCCTTTAGAGAGAATCTGATCGTTTTGATAAAGAGCTCGTTCATCGCCGCGGTCTGCGCCGTAAATGACATCGACCTGACCATCCGGATTTAAAATTCCGGAAACATCAAAAATAAAGTCGAGCTGTTCTGCGCTTTTTATGACTTTATCTACATAAATGGTGACGACAGGTACGCTGTCTTCATTATTCGCGGCATAAATCACATGCAATTGTCCACTACGATCCATCAGTCCGGAAACATGTTCGATCCTTTTAAAATCATCGCTTTGTTTTTCACGATCCCTATAGACAGCTCGTACACCGTCAG
Source organism: Candidatus Omnitrophota bacterium (assembly GCA_023247055.1). Classification (GTDB taxonomy): domain Bacteria; phylum Omnitrophota; class Omnitrophia; order Omnitrophales; family Aquincolibacteriaceae; genus JAHFHB01. Next base: position 42,137 of record JAHFHF010000015.1, on the reverse strand, counting down.
TCATTCCTACATACACGACTCGCACTTGCCCCTGACCATCGACTAGAGCCGATTCGGCCTCTACACCCTCAAAATCTTCGCTTTGTTTTTGACCGTCTAGATAGACCGCCCATCGGCCGTTTGTTTGCGCTGCATAAACGAGATGCAATTGTCCCGCACCATCGACAATGCCAAAGACGTCGTCAGAAACATCATCAAAATCTTTGCTTTTTTTATCTCCGTCCACATAAACAGCTTTCTTGTCCCCGCTTCCTCCTACATAAACGGCGCGCACTTGCCCTTCACCATCCACCAGACCGGAAACAAATCCAGCAAAATCCAATCCTTTGCTCTTTTCATCACGATCCACATAAATAGCATCTCCACGTTGGGAGGAGCTTACTTCCGCACAAACCACACGCACCTGTCCGTCACCATCGAGGAAACCTTCAAAATATCCTACGGCACTTAGATCAGCGCTTTTCTTGTCTCCATCGACATAAACAACCCACGGCTCTTTTCTTCCACTCGTGGTGGCATAAACAAGATGCATCTGGCCGTCTTTATCCAAAATACCTTTAGGGTCAGCTACCAGATAAAAGTAGTCACTCCTTTTCTCGCCATCCACATAAACGGCCATCCCGTCGCCGTTCATCCCTCTATAAATCACATGCACCTGGCCATCGCGATCGACCACAAAAGAACTCTCCTCAGGATTTCGTATCTCGACATCCGAAGGAACCTTAATCTCGCGCGTCACACCAACCGTGCCTTCGATGAAATATTGGCCGTCGCGTTCTACAAAGGCATACGCGGCGTTGGGTGTTTTTTGTTTTTCTCGTGAGAGCGCCGTCGTCGCGACAAGTTCTGAGGTAATGCCGGAATCGGAAAGGACGACATATTTGAGGTCATATACCTTCGCTAACGTATTTTCGGTGTCTAAAGATATTGTAGAGCCGATAGGCGTAAAAAAATCTGCATCATAAGCTCCTTGACGATATCCATACAAAAGTGATTTTTCTGCACTTTGAGATTTAATAACATCCTCATTCGTTTTCGACCATACGACGAATGGTAAAAAGTCTGCTTCCGGATCATGTCCTAAATAGAGATAGTCGAAGACGCCGATGTTCACCTCATCTTCTCCTACGCCATCACGCCCTAGGTTTCTTAGCATCGCTTTGGATTGACGATCGAATGACACATTTTGGCCTTCCACCTCTGGCAAATTAATGACATCATCCAAAGGCGATTCGGAACGCCGGGTTACTGTGTACCCAAAATGGTCCACCATCACGGTGTGTATGACAATCCACTTGAGTTCCGGGGTAAGGTCTTTGAAATTTTCACCAAACGTACTGGCCTTCAACTCGTTGAGTTCACGTTCATAAGGCGTCAAGGTGAGTCCGGCGGCGGCTGTTTCGGAAGAGGATTTCTGATCTCCGTTTCCGTAAAAGAGGGCGCGGCGGCCGGCGGGGTTGCCATCGGCGGCGTCGAAATAAAGACTTAGGCGCTGGCCCGCAGCAACGGCTTCATGCATAGGCGGCTCGATTAGGCCGCGGCGCAGCAGCTCTTCAGACAAGGCTTTGACAAAGGCACCTTCAAAATGCAGTTTTGGAAATGTCTCTCTGGCTTCAAAGGTTCCGCTCATCAATGGGTCGCCCGAGCCTTTGATTTCCACGAGCCTGCTTTTGCCGTCTTTGAAAAGCTCCAGAGTCATGCCAAAAGTTCCTGTGCGGGTCGAATAGCCATAGGTCAAAACGGGCTGGCTTGCCGAACGCGGCCGCCAGAGGAACGAATAGCCCCCGTCGTCAGTCGACATTTCCAGCGCGAAAGTCGAAACTCCAGCTGTATAACTCACACGCTTGCTAAAAACCGTCGATTCATCTGTCAGGTCTCGATCCGGAAAATTAAACGCCTCTCTTTTACTGCGCGCCCACTGCTGTAAATCAAGCGGAACTTCGGGAGGCAGAGCATTGATTTCAATCGTAGAGAGGTCCGCTGCTGCACTCGCAACCAAAGCGGTTCCGGCATCCTCCCCCGTTTCACGGGAGAGGAATTTTCCGGTTTCAATAAGAACAAAACGCAGTTCGCCGCTCTCTAATATTAACTTTCCATCTTCTCTTGACTCGCTAAAACTTGGGTCGGCAGACTTTAACGCTTGAATAAAACCAGCCAGATCCTCATCATCCGTAATGGCATCTAACGAATGAACACCTAAATAGAATTCCCTTGGCTTGGCGTCTGCCGGTTTCACCGCATTAGTAGATTTTTGAAAAGCATAAATACCCAGGTAAGTTGCGGCTCCTCGAAACTGTATCCCTTGCGGTGACTGAAGGTCATCGGTGGTAGTATCTCTAATCCATAAATTAATCGTCGTATAAACCTTGCCGAAATCGTTATTTCGTTCTAAAAAATCAAATTCAATTGTATGATTTTGGTCCCCCGCCGATCGCAGATTGACCTTCGTATAACGAGAATCACTTTGAACATTAAAAAGTTCTCCTTGTACTGCCTTTGTGGGGGTCTGAAAAGAAACAAGGCCGTTCGATCGATGGGCTGCAACCTCATAACCAGATTTTTTCATCTCCTGAGCTACGTTTTGTAATGCTTCTTCGGAAAGAAAGCCTCCGAATAAATTTCCTTCTCCTGATAACGCTGTCACGTATTCCGGTACGATGCCTTCCGCCACCAAATCAACCGGCGCTGCCACTAAATTCGCCGCGGGGCCCCTCCCCCACCTAGCCTCCCCCGTTTCACGGGGGAGGAACTGATCGTCCGTTCCGTCTTCTCTCGCTGCTCGTTGCTCATGGCTCGTTGCTTTTCTTTTATAGAACACAATCACCGAATGCCCAATCATATCGCGGCGCACATGGTCGACTTCAAGGTCAAAGCGCAGTTCGCCCGGCGCGCGGCGGCGGATGGTCACGATGGGATGGCGGGCTTTGGAGTCGAGCGCAGCTTGTTTTGTTTCTTCATTGTCCGCGAGGTTAAAAGCCATGGTGCCGTAGTTGCCGGGCGGTTCAATCGTAATTTCAAAAGTATCGGTGGTCAGTGTGATCTGTTCTTCGATCATTCCCGTATGCCGTAGAACCTGGCCGGTTTTTGCCAGTGCGCGCTCAATTTCTGCGGCAAGATCGAGCGGCGTTGATTTTTGAAACTCACGGATAACCCGGTAATTTTCGGGATAATCAAAGGTCACGCGCGCCGTGCCGCCGGTTCTGAGCACACGCGCAATTTCCGTCAAACTGCCGTAGGGGTCGCCGCCATGCGCGGCGTTGAATTTGCTGAAGATAAAGTCCTGGCTTTCGCTAGCAAAATCAAGATGCAGGATATCGCCTTCTGAAATGTCGAGATTGTCCGCAGGATCGTCAAAACGCACCAGGCCCTGGCCGGCCACGGATACGCCGGGAATATTCATGCGAACGATGTCATGCATGAAAATGCCGGCTCCGGGGCCGACATCCAGCACCGAGATTTTTCCCTTGGCACGGACGGCCGCTGCCAGTTCGGTCTTAATGCCATTCGGCAGCATGGCGAAAACCTGCTCGTATTCGCGCACCCCATCCTTGAATTTAAAATAGAGTTTCTTCCCTTGGGCCGTTGCCGATTTGGCGGTACGCTCACCCTTTTCTTCATGCTCCACATAGTCATCCCGCGGCATTTCACGGTCGACATTCGACATGATGACGGGTGGGTTAAGTTTATAAAAATCTTCGGGCGTCTGCTCTTCGGGCACCGTGCCCGGCGGCAGGAAAAACGATTTGCCTGATTTTTTTTCAATAGCCCGCAGCATCGTTTCACTGGGACTGGCCGCCGTCTCATCCCCTAACCGCCAGACAATCAACGGCTGACCTGTTCTAGGATTACGTCCGGTATATAATTCCGTGGCTTCATTCAGTTCAGCAAAAAGATAGGGTGAGCCTGTATCCTGCGTTTCCTCGACAACTGTATTAAATTCGGAATTAAAATGAAGCGTTGATCCATTCGGCAGGCGGATGTGGTCTTTGAGCGGCGTTTCGGGATCGCGGTCAAAGTCGTAAAAAAAGTCTTCAACAAGCAGGGAACGCAGGGCCATCCATTTGCCTTCGGGAGTTAAATCTTTAAAGGGCCGCCGCAGGATGGAATTCCACAGCCTTGCATAGTCTACGGCATAATCACTGGCCAGACTGACGGACGTGACGCCGGACTGCGTTGTTTTGCTGGGGCGCTCAAATCTTTGCGGCACCGAGGCCTCGCCGGTGTCAAATAAAAACAGACTTGCTTCAAAAAAACTATCCTGTTGTGCTCGCCGGAAGATTCCCCGCTTTAAAAGTTCGTCTAAAAGTTCCGGTGCCATGACAAAAACAAAACCTGAGTCTCTTTGTTCAACTCCTAAGCCGACGCCGGCATACACAACCGGCTCAATCTCGTAAGGCTGATCTGCCAGCGAGGTTTCATCAACGCTGCTCCCGGGAGCTGGTTTAGGGACCCGTTGGATCGAAAACTCCGTAGTCGGCACCGTTGCACCACTGCGTTTGCCCACAACAAACGTGACAAGCGTCAAATACGCGCCGGAGTCAAAGAAAAACCGGATGTGTTCAATCTTCCGCTGAATACCGCCGGACCCCGCGGCCTGGTAGTCATCAATCCATAGCCCCGTTTCACGCGGACCCAATACTCCGGGCAAGCCGTCAAAAATAGCGGCCGGCTGACTGCGGACCTCGGATCGGGCCGGCGGCTCATCATCATCTTTGGGTTTACGAGCTTCCTGCTGCTGCTGTGCTCTAAGGCCCGCTATAAGTTGATCCCTGAAATTACGCGGCACTGTCGTATCAAAATCCGCTGGAAGCGGTTTTACCTTTACATCATCGGCCGGCGGCGTTGAGGAACCATCTATGAAGGCACTTTCAGCTTCGTAATCAAAAATACTCTTATACTTCTTATAACCTTCATCGGATTGGGCGTCTTCCACAGTAACATAAGTCCACTTTACGGTTTCTCCCGGATAATTGACTTCACCAAGATTTGGCTGACCCCGTTTCATCCCATTTTCCTCGCGAAAAAACTCCAATGTGCTTTCATCCATACCCTCAACCAGGATGTAAATAGTGTCTCCCACTTTGCGTGCCTGCCGGACATAGGGCAAGATATCATCGGCCTCGTCTTCCGTCGTTCCGACACCGCCACCGTCTTTTTCATAATTCTGAAAATCAATTAAAAACTCTCCTTTTGAATCCCCTCCTCCAGATTTTCTGTAAAAAAATTGGGTTATTTTATCTCTTTGAGAGGGGTTTGGCGCAGGCCATCCGGCAGGACGGTAATAAACAACCTCGGTTCCCTCTTCACCCGAATCTATTCTTTTAAATCCGCTTGCCAGGAGTTGCTCGATTACTTTTTCAATATTTTGGTATTGGATAATCTGGTGCGGCCCGGCCAAAGACGGCTTTTCATCCGGTTCTTTTTCTTTCGTTTTTCGATCAAATACATCGTATTTATCGGGTTCTGCATTCGCTTCGCTTTCCGTCACAAATTTGATCTCAATCGTCCCTTCCGAAAATTGCATCGATGCATTTCTAAACTGCTTGCGTTTTTCAGGGGACACGTCCTGAATTAAAAACCAGAGCACATTGTCTCTGAGTTTTACCTGATAAATCTCTTGGGCTCCCTTTACATTTTCAGACTTCCCCTTCCGAAGAGTCTCCTCCGTGTTAAACGCGATTAACGCTTGCGTCTGGAAATTTTTTGTTACCATAAAGGAAAAATTTCCAGGAGAGGGATAATCGGGATATTCTCTGCTCGACTGAAAACGCACCATGTTTTTTAAGCCTTGTTTGCCTTCTTTAGCAGGAATTTTTTTCCAATAGGCTCCCACAATATCCATGACCGTACGATATTCAAAATCGCCTGTATCGACGAGGCCTTTTACGATTTCATCGTAAGTTAAATTGGTTCTAACTTCTTTATCTACTAAAGCCCCAAGCGCTCCATCATCGTTTTTTTCTGGTTCATCACTATCTGTGGGCGGCTCGGCGCCATTTTCTGCAGGCGGCTTGATTTGGTCCGACATGGCAATGCCGCGCACAAATTCATCGAGGGCTTCGTTCAAGCTGTCAAAAAGTTCGTCCGCTCCGCCGCGGTTTAAGGGATTGCCGCCCAGCAGGCCCGAGACCACATCCGTTTGATCCTGCAGAATTTTCTGAAGCGATTCGGTTTGGTCTCTTGGAAGGGGTTGCAATCGATCCGATTGCGCAGCCTGTTGATTGAAAATTGAAATACTTTGATTGACCTCGCGCGCATCATGGTCAATGGCTTGTTTAATCTGCGTGATTCTCGCAAAGGCCGCACGAATTTTTTCAAGTTCAGCGCGGTTGAAGGCCGCCGTCTCACCGCGGTGTTCTTCAAGCATGGCCAGAATGGCCTCCATGGCATCGCGGTATTGCTGCTGGTACTGTGTCATCTTCTTTCTGATTTTTGAAAAGTTCGCGCCAAAGATTTTTTCAAGCCAGCGGACATAGATTCGCAGCATCTTCCGGCGCTGCTGGATATCCGCGGCTTGTCCCACCGCCTTTTGCGCTCTCATCATTTCCAGCATCGACATGCCCGCTGCTGAGGTGGAACTGAGGCTTTTTGCCGCCGTCTGCTTGCCTGCTAACGCTGCCTGCAGACTTCCGATCAGACGCAAACGGTCACCGCTTCCGGCCAGCTTGCCCGTTTCTCCACTGGAGCCGCCGCCGCCAAGCCGCTTGCGGTGTTTTTGAAATTCACCACTGGTCACTGGAAGCAGCGCCATGACTTTTTTCGAGCCCGGCGTGGGCTGCGTAATCGTGGTGGAACCCCGCGCACCGCCCCAATCCGTGGATCTTTTTTCTTCTCCTTGATCAGAAACGTATAAACCGGGCTGTTTTCCCGGTCTCAACGCCAGGTAGCGCGGGTTAAAAAGATACATGTCCGCTTTGTCAGGGGTCGGCGAGATCGATTCATGCACGGGCGCCAAATCTCCCTTTTTATTCAAAATGGCGAAATGCGTGGGCGCGCTCTGCGTATCCCGCAGCACCACAAGATTGCCGTCGCCGTCGATATCCATGCCCAGCACGGGATATTTGACATCGCCGAAGACTTCCGGTTTGCTAAAGCCTTTTCCGGGATGAAAGGTTGTCTTTTGCACCAGTGTGCTTTGATTGCCTGTTTTTTGATTAAAAAACACAATCCACGTTTCCCCGCTTGCATCGTCGGGATCTTGCATCACGGCCAGCCGGTGGACCCCTTGCAAATCAGACAAGGGGTGCAGGGTTTTACCGTTTTTATCATAGGCGACAATTTGCGAAATGCCCGCATGGGCGGCAATAAAAACATCTCCCGCCGCTTTGAGATCGCTCGTTTCCCGGCCATCGATGTCTGTGCCTGTCTGAACATAACTAGCGGCTTCCAGCCTGTTTACAGCCGGTATTTTAAAAATAGCAAAACCTTTCTTGCCGCCGACCGCAATGTGAACTTCCGCAGGGCGCTCGATAATCGCCACGGAGATGGGAATGATTTTCTGGATTTTTTCGTTGGTAATATGCGCAAGCGGCACGTAAATATTGCCCTGCTTTTCTCCGGGCGGCGGCTCGACCGAAAATTGAAAAATCTGAAGCCCTCGCATGGCCGTGCGCTCTTTATCCGCCTTTTTGGCAGCGCGAATTCTTTGCCGGTCTTCTTCATCAATATTTCTGTAGGTCGGCATCGTGATTTCGAGTTCGCCTTCAAAAGTATTCGTGACCCACATTCGGGCGCCGTCTTCGGTAAAGGCGGCGCCTGAGGGGTCTAAAATGTAATGCACGGGCTTGCCGTCTTTGGTCTTGATATCCGAAATAGGAACGGAAGTTTCCTGATAAGACGTATCAAAGGCATAGTGGGGCGCCGCAAGCCCTTTCTGGCCGGCTGCGCCTTCTTCCTTTGCCATTTCCCGCTCGCGTCTTTCCGCATCGGTTTTTGCGCGGCCTTCAATGCGTTTTGCCATAAAATCACGAACGGCCTGACCGGCCTGGACTCCAAAAACTCCCTCCAGCGTTATTTCAACTTCCCTTTGAACCGCCAAATCTGTCATTTTTTCCGCTAAAGGGACCAACCCTGCAGAAACGGCCAAAGCTTCGCGCGCTTCCGGACTTTCGGGAATAAGCTGAAATTCGGCTTCAAAGTCATCGCCGGCATCATCCGCATTACCAGAAACAGCCGTCGATACGCTCTCAAGAACGTCAGGTTCTGCCCGTGTTGCTGCCACGGCAACTTCAGGGACGCCGGATGCAAATTCAGGTTGGGTCACCGGCCAGGCTTGTGCAAAATCGCCTTCAAAATCAGCAGGCGGCTCAAGTTCCCTGGCTTGGACTTGATCATCGTCAAGGGATCCTTGATCCAACGCGGCAGTTTCTCTAGACGACGGTGCTGTCTCACTCTCATCTTCGATTTCCTCAACGAGCCGGTCAAAATCAACCGTTGCAGCCTTATGGGCTAAGTCCTGACCTGCATCCTGATCTTTTTCCTCAGCGGTTAACTGCCCTTTGGAGCGGCGTTTGTCGCGGACCCGCTTTACAAGACTGGCGCCCTGTTTGGTAGGCAGGGGCACTTCAAAACGAATCGCCACACGGCCTGCTTCAGGCTGGTACACGCCGATTTTCATATACTCTTTAAGATTGGCAAACGTTTCTTCGCGCTCTTTCATGAAAAGCTCGAGAAATTCCAGCAGGCGGATTCTTTCCGCATCGGCTTTCGGTTTCGCTTTTTCGCTTTTCAACAGGCCGCCAAGTTCAGCGGCAGTTTTATGGGTCAATTCCCGGATCTCATCGACGTTGGCAATGCCTTCTTTGAAAATGCTTTCCCCGACGAGGCGCGTGCCGGTTTGGTCGCTGTGAATCAGGCCTGCCTTGGTTTCAAAGCCGCCTCCGCGCAGATGGTGATTGACGTCTTTCTGCGTCAGCGGGCCTTTGATCGTGCTGGGGTCGCCGTTCAAACGCTCACGCGCTTTGCGTTTGGCTGTAAGCCGGTCTTCTTCCGCAGGCGTCAGTTTTTCGCGCAAGTCAAGAAAGCGCTCGAACTTCTTGTCTTTCTCAGGCGCATCTGCCGCCTTGGTCACTGTCACGTCATCCTGCAGCACCCGCCGGAAGCCGGTGTGCAAGGCTTGCGGCCCAAGCTGTAGAAACCTTTTCATGAGCCGCACCGGTACTTCGTCCAAATCAGTCGCGTCTTGAACCTCTTCATCCAGCATGGCCTGCATTTCTGCAAAACTGCTGTCCGTTACCGGATCATCAAAACCAAAACGCGTAAAATCCTGCAGTTCCAGCAGCTCCTTTTCCCAGTCGATGTCATCAAATTTCGGTTCTTCTTTTTCCACTTCGTCGTCCTCTGGCAACTTCACCGGCGGAATCAAAGATGCATAGCCGCCCACCGGTAATTCCAGCACAATTTCTACAATCCGCTCATAAGCCGCCGTTAAAATTTTGGATGCCGCCGCGGTTACGGCCTCATGGTCACTGCTTTGAATCGCTGCCGGAATGGCCGCTTCGAGTTTTGTACCCAGTGTTCTTTCAACCACTTCTTTCAACCGGCGTAAAAGGGGTTTTCCTTCAAGCGCTGCGAGTTTGGTGTCGCGCATGACCGCTTCGAAAACGCGGTCATTCCATTCCAGAATGGCACGTTCTTCTCCCGTAATCTCCTCATCGCCGACAAGCGGCATGAGCGCAATCGGCACCGTGGTTTTGCTCTGGTCCGCATTGACCACCGCCGGTGTTTCTTCAGACGCGTATCTCAGCGACAAGCGCGTGCCATAGCTATCTTCATACGGTTTGACAGCCCTATCCACAAGTTCGTTGAAGAGCACGGAAATGCGCGCCGTGCCCTGCAAGGGATCGTCATAGGCACGGCTGGCGATATAGTCCGCAAGCTTGGAATAACGCAGCGGCTTCACAAAAACCGCTTCGTTATTGGCGCGGCTGCGTACGATCAAACGGCCTTCGGCAGTCCGGGCAAGTTCAAATTTGAGATCGGCTTGATTCGCATCCCATTCCTCGTCCATGCGCTTCATAACGCGTCCGTCACGGTCCATCATGTCGGGCCGTTCACGGTAGTACAAATCCGTAACCATTTCTTTGCCTTTTTGATCTACGGGCTTTCCGTCGCTGGTGACGTAGACAAGCACCGGCGCGCCGCTCTGGGCCTTTTTATGAATCTGCTGGTCGATTTCTTTGCGGATCAACTCCTGCAACTCATCCGGACTGCGGCTTTCTTTTTCGGCCATTGAGCCGCCCATGACATCCGCCTGCGCCAGAACGCTTTTTTTATACGCCATTTCTTCTTCCGGCGTCATGCGCCGGTAAATTTTGTGCTCGCCAAAAATAGGCTTTGATTTTTCATAAAACTTTTCTTCAACCGTTTTTCTGAGTGCAGAGTCCGTTCCGGCCGCGCGCACCAAACGCACATATTCATCTTCTTCGGATTTCGAAGCCGGCAGCCAATAGGTGACGCCGCTCTCGGTCTTATGCACATAAAGTTCCTGATATTTTTCATGAAACTCTTCACTTTCTTTCTCTTTGTTCTCAAGCCAGGCTTTCATCTCGGCATTGCTTTTCATGCGCAGGCGTTCGACATTGCGCCGGGAAACATAGACGATACGCCCCTCGTCGTCATATTGGGCTGATTCAATGCCCTGCGCGTCTTCGAGAATTTTCTCGGCCCCTGCTGCCGGTTGATCCAGCCGCATGCGGTACAGGGCCTGCGGTGTTGCAATCAATAAGCTGCCATTCTGATAAGACAGATCGCGGATTTCGAGACCCGCGATTTCAACAGGCTTAAGCATTTTTTGACTGACGGCGCCGTCAGCCGGATTCAGCCAATAAAAACTATCCCCCGCAGCGGCAACTACTTGATCATCGACGCGCACATGCTTTTCAAGTCCCGCAAGATTCCAGCGCGCCGTTTCTTCGGGATTAATCACCCCGGCACTGCCCGCAAAACTGATTTTATGGATGTTGTCGTTTTCATCGTCCGAAAGGCGCAGTTCGACACCCGCGCTTTGAAGCTGTTCAGCCTTGTCTTTGACCAATTTTTGATCAATCATCAAGCGCACGTCATCGGGATGGATCCAGCCGTAGTACATAAAGCCGGGAATGGACTGGCGGTTGCGGAATTCTGGGCGGAAAAAAAGTTCCATGCCCTGAGCCGCGATTTGATACCCCATGACGTTCATTTCGCGGTAGAGAATGTCCGCCTGCGCGGGATTATCTTTGCCCAATCGCATTATGGCTTCATGCGTGCCGCGTGTCACGACACGGCGGGCCCGGATTTCATCTTCGGAGACGCCGACATCGCCGGCATGAAAGGTCATCCAGATCAGGTAACGGCTCCAGCGAAAATTCAAAATACCACGCTCTTTATTGATTTGCGTCATGCCGCTGCCGCCTTCGCCCCATTCCGTCAAAAACGTGTTCCACATATTGGGAAATGCCTGTTCGCCGTTCTGAAACTCAATCACGCCGCTGCCGCCCGTCTCCATCAAGATTTTTTCGAGGACAGTCGTGTCGCCAAAACCGATGTAGCCGGGCGGAGCGCCGCGCAGGCTGCTGGTATTCTGTTCCAGTTTAAAATCGGCGCCGTCCAGTTTCTGGTGATAGCGGGGATCGCCGTAAAGGTGCAGGCCTATTTGCTTCGCGGTTTCTTCCGAACCCACGCTAGCAAAGGGGCTTGAGGAAATCACAAAAAAAGGCGCAATATGTTCCGGGTCTTTTTTCTTGGTTGCATGCATGCGCAGCGCGCTTAACGTCCGGTCCAAAGCGACATCCTGGCCGATGACATTTCCGCGCAGATTGGTATCCAAAGTTGCCAGCGCTTTTTCAAAATTCATGCGCAGGGCTTTGGCGGGAATGCCGCGCGAAAACCGCAAATACCGCAAAAAGGCCTCTTCTCCGAGTACCGCGGACGTTTCGCCGTTTTCTTCAACAGCCGGGTCTCCCGCCTGCTCTGAACGGGCCGGCAGCTCATCCTCTTTTGGGCTGGTGGGTTTCGAGGCGGCTTGCCGTTCACGGGCCTCTTTTTGTTCCTTACCCAGCAGTGCATTGCGAATAAGAAACAGCAGATTGGCCTTTAAGGCTTTGCGGCTGTCGCGGTTGGCCGACTGAGCATAGCGGGTTTCATCACCCAGCTTGCCGGCTTTGAGCAGAAGGTTTTTTCGCAAAAGCCCGGCTGCGCGGTCAGCGGTCGTTTTGGGCTGACGCATCAGCGTGCTGCGGTATTCAATGATGTTTTTGAGCAAATCGGACCGTACGGCATCGATCAACTGCTCTTCATTTCTCGGGGAAGCGGCGCCTTGGAAAAATTTGTCGTGGTAATACGCAATTAATGCTTCAAAACCGTTTTCAATGATGAGCGTAATCTCCGGATTCTCATAGGCCCATTCTTCCGCAATGCGGCCAAGGGAACGTCTTAAAATCATTTTGACTTCGGAATAAGAAAGTTTCGGTAGTTTCACTTGCCGGATACGGCGGCGTTTGGCCTGCCAGCCCGGGCCTTCCATATGCTTGCGGGCTTCTTCGTCCGTCGTTGACATAAAAAGACGAATATGCATTTCAGGATGAGCCATTTCTTCAAGCATGGAGTCAATCATCGTCTCGTTATTTTGCCCAACCTTGATGTCGTGCGCTTCATCAATGTAAATGATCGTGTTGGCATGATTGGCAAAGCGCGTCAACAGGGCCAGCGTTCTGCGGTCCACGCGAGAGCCCAGCTTGCGGGTATCCAGCGAAAAATAAAGCCGTGCGGAATGGTACTGTTCGACTTCGCGTTTTACAAAAGCTCTCATCAGAAATGTTTTACCGGACCCCGCTTCCCCCGTCAGCAGCATAGAACGTTCTTCAGGCTTGTGAAGCTGTTCTCGAAAGGCAGCCATTTGCTCCTCGCGGTTAATCGCAGTGCTGTAGCGTTCCGTTTCTGAATTCATAAAATCAAACATGCCCGCCACGGTTTCAAGGTCATCATACGAAAGATCGTATCTGCCGCCGTTTTCAATGCCATACTGCTCTTTAAGAAATGCATAGGTTTCGTCTTCCGTCCATTCCGGATTCAGGGTTAGGTAGTAATCCACCAGTTTCTTCAAAAAGCTTCCGACCGCTCCCTTATAAAATTTTGCGGGAAGGATACGCTTGGTGTCCGGATCATCCGTGGCATAAATAGGCACCAGCAAGCCCTCGCTCGTCAGTTTGTTCAGCAAGGGTTCCCCAAGCGTCACGCCTGCGGACTTTAAAATTTTTATCCACATTTTGAGCTGTTCATCGCCGGCCAGCGGGGTTTCATCAGCGCGGGGGTCGGTATTGGTTTTAATAAGTTCCCGGAGCTCTTCCGAGAGATTTTTCCACTGGGCCTCCACCACGGGGTCAAACTGCTCAGGTTTCACATCGGGCGGGCCATTCTCAACTAAATAATTCTTCATCCATTCTTTGAGCGGTTTTTCCGAATCCGCCAAAAGCTTTAATTTGGCCTTGACCTCATCCGAAGCCTCAGGCGCGGCTTCTTTGACATAAATGGCCGTGTTGGGCACCGCCACCGGTTTGAAGGTCGCCAGCTTTGAGACGGACGCGGAGTCCAAAAGCCTTGTCAGGTCCGCCAGGGGGTGATCTCCCAAAGACGCCATGCTCGCTACCGGCATTTCAAACCGCAGCCGGTGCAGATAACGCGCATTCTCGCCTTCTCCGGTTTTTTCAGTCACGAGATCGACATGGCCATCCGACAGTTTTAAAAAATAAATAAATTCTAAAAGTTCTTTATTCGTTTGGTTTATATCCTCATTAAAACGCGCCCAGCTTTCAGGCGAGTCTATCGGAAGGTGCAACATCTCCCGAAGGGCAAGGCGTTCGTGCGGCGTCAAATACCCCTCAAAACTGACCTCGCCGCCAACCACCAGCGTGCCGCCTTGGATATGGAAGCCTGCGGTCTGATGCACATACCCCGGCTCACGGACGCCTTGATTTAGAAAAGCCTGCCGCATCTTTTTTTGTTTTTTAAATGCGCTGATTTTATCCACTTCATCGCTTGTCATCCCGCCGCGCATCAGCGTGGTTTTAAGCGATCCGCGCGTCAGATTAATCAAGCCCTTAATGCCTTTATCAAAAGCCCTCAGATACGGCTCGAATGACCACGCTGCGTCCGTGCCTTCGATATTTTTCAGAACCTTCAACACACGCTCGTTTAAGTCCAGCGCTTCATTGCCGGCCGCCTCAGGGGCTTTAAACTCAGCGCCAAAATTGACCGGAACAAAATCTTCTTTCTCCCCTTCGATCCCCGTAATCATCCCGGCAAGATCAAGCCCCAGCACTTCTTCGGCCGCGCGGGTGATATCGGCCTCGCTGATTTTCCGGCCCGTTTGCTCGGCACGCACCAGCGCACTATCAAGCGCCTGAATGAATTTTTTCTCCTGATCACCGCGGACTTTTTTGAAAATTTCGGATTCCATCACCGCCGAGGCGTCAACTTCGCGCTCGACGATGCTCCCCAATTGAATTGGCCGCTTGCCGGGTTTGCCCTCGCCCAAAGCCAGCGAGGCTTCCTGCCCGTACTTCAAACCGCGATTTTCGACGAGGCTGCGGACTTTTTCTTGGAAATAACGCTCAATGTTGGAAATACCCTCAAAGAGGTCATTGTAAGCCGCTCCGATAATCTCATCAGCAAGCGCGGAATAACGGGTCACTTCAATGCGCGCGGCATTGCGGCGGCTGAAATCCATCACCAGAAGATTGCCGGCATCGTCCCGGCGCAGGTGAACGTCTTCGGGTTTACTGCCGTATTTTTCTTTGACTTTTTGCTTCACGGCATCGCGGTCGCGGCCTTCATAAAGCACGCTGGCCCGGTAAGTCAAATCGCGGCCTTCTTTGGCAATCACCTCTCCCTGGGCATCGCGCATCACCAGAAAAACGCTCTCTTCACTGGCAATCTCTTTTTCAAACATCTCGTTAATTTCTTTTTCTGCCTCTTGCATGCTTTTTTTCTCATAGTCACGGTATTGGGCTTCTGTTTTCGAATCAAGCCGCGCGTAAAATCTTTGCGGCGGCGCGGAAGAAACGCGCAATCCGATATCCGCCACCCAGAATTTTTGATCCATGGTGTTCAGCGTCTCGTCTTTTTGCTGGTTCCATTGCTTCAAACTCTTATAATCCTGGTCGGGCGGAAGTTTTTTCAACTCCAATTCGATCAAACTCTCAAGTTCATCAACACGGTTTTTTAAATTGAGATACTCTTGATACTCAGGCGAGGGCGCCCCGCCTTCGGCCAGAATCGGAACGCGTTTATAGACCCGCTGTTCAAATTCGCTCTTCACGGCTTCCTCTTCTTTTTTCTCAGCCGCAGGCTTCACAACTTCAAAGTCATGCGTCAAATATTCGCCGTCATCCTGGAGCAGACTGAATTCAATCCGGGTCATCATTTCTTTAAGTTTCTTACTCAGTCCCCCGGCAGCTTCTTTGTCTTCGACAAGTTTGGCATGATCCGTCTTGCGTTTCTGAAGATAGCCGATGCCGCCTCGGCCGTCTCCGGTCAAATCGTAGATCGTATTCTCTTGATTGAGTTTATAGTCTTCATCGGACGTCAAAGTTTCAAGTTGTTGTCCGCGAAAAATATCGTGGCCTGTGCTGACATAATAAAAATCACCGCTCAACGCGGCTTCCGTCAAAACTAAATTCGCAGGCGCATCTTTTGGCAGGGGCACTGCGATTTCCTCTGTAAGCTTGGCGCGGCGGCGCAAATAGGCCTTGCCGCCGCGGATATAAAGAAAATTCTTTTCGTCCGAAGACAGGCGCGAAATCGAATCTGCTTCGAAAAGCCGGGTTATTTTGCCTGAGGCCGTCACTCGGAAAACGCCGGTATCGTCCGTAATCAGCACGGCTTCAGCGTCGGGATTGCTCTTGCGGGTGATATTCCCAAGCGCGTCACGTTCTTCAAGCCACGGCTCCACTCCGGCAACTTTTTCGTAGATCAGATGGCGCGGGTTTTGGAGCGTCAACTCGATTTTTTCAGGCTCTGCGGGAAAACCCACCGGCGGTGTGATGACCAGCCGGTTTTTTGCGGCGTCCAGCAGAAAATAACGCCCGCTGCCGGTGCGCACCGCGTCGGTCACGGTCTCGGCTGCTTCGTCAAAAAGAAAATCGGCATAGTCACGCGAACGGATGCGTTCAATCGCAATGTCGGCCTTATCCTCCAGGCGCAGGGTCACGCCCTGTTTGGCCATATCCTGAATCAGTTTGGGAATCCAGACTTTATCGACTAAAAGCCGCGCATCATCCGGATGCAGCCATTTGAAAGAGATTGGTTCCGTGCTGGTAAGCGCTGACAGCGTTTCCGGAGAAAGCTGTGTATCGACCGCGCGCCGCGTCGCTTCCGCAATCAGCCGGTTGACTTCATTGGTAAGTTGGTCTTGATCGCCTTCTTTGAGCAGTTTGTAAACCTGCCCGATTTTGGCCCGGGCTATTTTGTCTTCGATATTGACCGGATCGGAGAGACCTAGGTTCGACGTCAGG
>JAHFHF010000015.1:13693-25637 GCA_023247055.1 Candidatus Omnitrophota bacterium | reverse complement strand
GATGAAAATCGCATTGTCCGCATAGATTAAGGCGCCGGTCTGGTCGCGGCCCATGCCGGTTTTCATCATGCCGGTCAGAACCCCCAAAAGCTGCGGATGTGCTTTTTCGATTTCATCCAGCAAATAGACAAGCTGAAAATTGTGCTTTTCGAAGTCGGTTAAAACTTTGCCGGGGTTGCCATAGCCGATATAACCGGGCGGCGCTGAAAACAATTTTGCCGTAAATTCGGGCCGCGTATACTCCGCCATAGGCACAATTTCGATGGCGTCGATATTTCCAAGTAATACTTTAGCCAGAATTTTTCCCATATAAGATTTGCCGATGCGGGAAGATCCGGTAAAGAGCAGCACCAGTGGTTTTTTCTTGTCGAGATTTTTTTCGCGCTTAGCATAATAGTCGCTCGAGATGGCCGAAATCTGGCGAATGGCCTCTTCCTGCCCTATGACGGAAGCCTCGATCTCTTGGGCAATTTCCTCAGGCGACGCCGCGGTTTCGTGCAAAAGCGTGTCCAGTGGAATGCCTGTCGCCGCCGAGATACTCTTGAGAAGATGCTTGCGGCGAATCGTACGCTCATCTGAGAGTTCCGCCACTTCGCGGATATGCCGGAAATACGCCAGCGCATGCTCCGCCGTCTCTTTGACATGCTCCGGCAAGCGCAAAGCATAGCGCACGGTCTCGGTGCTTAAAGGCTCTTGCAAAACCCCGTGTTCATAAAGATAGTGATCCATGCGCCGTGCCAAATCAAGCGCGGTATCCCGCGACCGGAACCTAAAATCCTCAAGCGCGCTGACAAGTTCCGCCGCGGCGGATTGCAGCCAGGCTTTTTGAATGGCCGGGGCCGCGCGGTTGGGCGCAAACTGCTTGGCTTTTTCATAAAGCTCTTCTAAAGCAGCCGGGTCGCCGCTTTGACTGCGCTCAAACTGCACGGCAAAATGCCCCATGAGGCGCGCAAGCTCATAACGGGCCTTGTTTTCGCTGCCTTCGATTTCCGCGACTGATTTCCTTAAAATCTCCATGACATAACTGCGTTCGAGTTCGCGGACATCGATGGAGTCCGTGCGGCTCTGCAGAGCATCCCCTAAATCCCGGGCCATATAGCGGTTGTATTCTTCAATAGTCGTGGCATAAATCAGCCGCATATAGTTGGAGCGCTCCGCCAATTCCACCTTAAACTGTTCATAAAAGTTTTTGGCGTCCGCGCCGCTGGAACCCGGCAGGCTGGCCAATTGATGGCCTTCATCGATAAAAAGCACCACATTCGGACGGTCCATAAACAACGCCAGCAAAGACGAAAGATAGCTGATGGCCGAAGCCATATCGAGCTGGTTCTGCGTGGCAAACTCCTCGGCAAAAGCTTTAAAACGGCTGGGACTCATTGAAAAAAACAAAACGTCGGAATTTTTGTCCGACGGTCTCTCCAGGGTATGGCGGATAAAAGACATCATCAAATGCGATTTTCCAACGCCCGCGGGCCCGAACATCGCCAGCATGCGTTTTTCTTTTTTGATCATGAAGCTTGTCATCTTGCCGACATCGCCGTCTTCGGTTTCATTGCGGCCAACGGCTTCGGGATATTGTTCGGCAGCCGGGTTCAAAAAATCGATAAAGGAAAGCAGCAATTCAAGATCCGCCGCCCGAGGGATCGGAGCCCCGTCAAAATATAAAGGTTCTCCTCCGGTTTCCATTTTTCGCAGAGCGCGCAGGGCCTCACGATACGGTTCCACATCTTCCTGCTTGCGCACAATCCCAAGCCACGCGCCGAAGACTTTATTCCGAACCCCCTCTTGCTTGTATTTGCCGCCCCGTTTTGAAAGCCGCTTACTGATCCATTGATACAAATTATCCACCTTAGGCGGCAGCGCGACTTCCTTTCCGTCCGTGGTTGTGAATTTCTTGGGTCCGTCTTTGTCGGTGCGCAGTTCGGAGCGGAGGGCAGAGGTGGAAGGTGGAAGGTGGAAGGTGGAAGCTAAAGCAATACCAAAAGATAAAAATCCTGTTTGAAGTACTCCATCCGCCAAAACTCTCGCTGCCGTTGCCGTTGTCTGCCCGCCCCACAACATTCCCGTCTCTTCCCTTCCACCTTCCACCTTCCACCTTCCACCTTTCCCCGCCCGCATTTCAGACTTCGCCCCATGCGTCTTTGTATTGGGATCGGCTTTTTCTTGTTCATTTTCCTTGGGCTTGGCACGCTGTTTCGGAAGGGCTGTTTTTGCGTCATCTGTAAATAGCTGATGCTGTCCGCTCGGATCTTGCATGGCCTGTTCAAGCATTTGGCGCCAGTTTTCACCCGTTGCGTCCATCTCTTCGGCGGCCGCTTTCATTTCCTTGTACATCTGCCGCATGTTCGTCAAAACTTCTTTGTATTTTTCATACTCGGGATGCCCCTCAAAAAATTTCTCAAGTTCTTCGTCCGTCATGTCGGACGTCTCGGCTACAAGCTGCCGGAGTTCGGCCATATCCTCGTCATCGAGCTGCTCCTTGGACAAATCCACCAGATTCGTCATCAAATCGTTCAGAAAATTCTTCATCGTCCATTCGGATGGTTTTTTGTTAAGCAGGTAATCGCGCCAGGTCTGCCCAAAAGCTTCCTGCAAAGCGTGCATGTCCGTGATAAGCACTTTGCCGCGCAAGGCTTCTTCAAGCGCTTCAAGGGCTTTCTCCATGAAGTAGCGTAAGGCGCCGATTTCACCTTTACGCTTGTCTCCGGTCGCATTGCTGTTTTTTTGAACACCGTATAATTTTTTGAGTGTCGAGGGACTGCGCGTATTGTCATCCGTTCGCTGCGCAAAATATTCGGCAATACGCATCTCAGTACAGATAAAAATCGGTGCCGCGCCGGCAATCTCAAGCTGCCGGATGGCTTCTTCCGGCTCGAAGAAGCCGGCCTGAACAAGCGAAGAACGCTCGGCTGAAGCAAAGCCAGCCATCCGATTAAAAAAATTACGCGCGGCCGGATCAAGTATGCTGTCATGCCGCTTAAAAAGACCCCCGCGGCTCAACCGCTCAAAGGTTTCATCCCAACTCGCATTCTCAAGCCGGTCCAGCATGCCTGTAAAAAGTGCCAGGGCTTCATCCAAAAAATAAGCATTAAAGCGAATGTTGCCGCCGGAAACGGTCACGGCATCGGCCCAAAAATCCGCATGCCCGGGCATTACGGAACGCGCGGCATTAATCCGTTCAGCCACGAGATTTATCGGAGTATCTTCAGTAAGCAGCGCTCCCTCATTGGTATTCTGGACCCCTTGATTGTCATTCTGATCAAAGCGAAGAATCTCGTCCCTTGCGAAAGGAGCAATCCGAACGTCATAAAAAAGCCGCATCAACTGTGTTTTCTGATCCTCGGCCAAAGCATTAAAAGAATCAAGCAACTGGCGGTAAATCTGGGGCTGAAAACGGCGGGCCGCTTCGGCCGCGGCATGGCCGCGCACTTCGTGGTTGATCGTCAATTCACGCAGCGCGCCCGGCAAGCCTGAGTCAACCACGACTTGCCCTTCGGCCGTAAGCATTCCTGAAGGACGCGTCCCGTCTTTCGGTTCTGTCATCAAAGCCGCGCTAGCAACCGGCTGTGCCTGAGTCCGCGTAATACGCACCGGATTCAGTATGTCATAAGGCCGAATATCAAAACTCTGGTCTTTTAGTGAAATCTCTATTTTTTCATGAGGTTCCGCTTTTAAAAATCCGGCGCGTTTGGCGGCCGCGATTTGCTCAAAAACCGGCGTTAACTCATTAAGCGCCTGGCTGAAAGCTTCACGGCGCGTCCGAATCTGTGAAACGACGGCGGCATTTTCTGCATTCACGGCTAAGGCGGCGGCCAGGGCCGGCGTGGCGTTGACCGTCAGTTCCTGGTCATAAGCGGCTATCAGTGCATCACGCATGCGCGCAAATTCGATCATGGGATCAGTTTGGCTCGTTTCAATCATGTGCCGTGTGATCAAAGGAATGCCCACTTCGTGCACAAGCGCATGCGGCGCGCGTGAGAGCGCGGTCTGAATAGCAAGGGTCTGCGTCAGCCAGGCCATGGCCGATGCATAGCGCTCGTCATCTTCCTTTTCCAGGGTTTGAATCGCAGGCCGCACCGTGACATACGAAATGCCGTCACGGCGCATGCGGTGCTGCAGACCCGGCGAATGGAAACCGCCCGCAAAAAGAAAGATCCTGTCCGCCTTGGGATGTTTTTCCAAAAAGGTGCGGATATTTTGATAAAGGGCTTTGTCGCGCTGCAGCGCGGTTTGATAATAGGCATAATTGGGAGCAAGGTCTGGCTCCCCTGCCTCGGAACAGTTTTTACCGGAAGTTTGTCGGCAGAGCGCAAGCATTTTCTCGAACGAAGGCCGTCCGTCGCGGGTCAAAAGTTTGTATTCTTCAGGCGTCAGCTTCAATTCCGCCAGTTTACGCAAGCGGAGTGTCGTGTCATAAAGTTTGTCAAGTGAGCGCACCCGTTCATCAGAAAAATCTTTTTTTAATCTCGCAATCAGGGCCTTCATTTCCTGCCACAGCGTCACTCCGTCCAGATCGCCCGCGATCCGGAGATATTTTTCTGCCGCAGCAGACGTTTTTTTCTTTTCTACGACTTCGTAAAGATCGCGCATGAGAGCGTGAATGGGCGAAGTTTGTTCGTCGGGTTGTACGGCGGACGGGAGGAAAGAAAGTCGAGTGGTAGCAGAGGTGGAAGGTGGAAGGTGGAAGGTAGAAGGAGAGCGAAAAGCTAACGGATCGCTTGAATTAGACCGTTGAGCATCGCTGTTATTTGCGAAACGGTTTTGGTCATTTCCTTCGCCTGTGCCGGCGGTAGATAAGCCAACATCTCTGCGATTTGAATCAGCGTTACTATTTCGTAAGCTGAACCCCTCGCGATGTGAAGAAACTGAAGATACTCCTTTTTGTGATACCGCCCCTTGCCCTCGGCGATGTTCACCGGAATCGAGACTGCCGCTCTGCGCAGTTGACTCGTTAAACCGAATAGTTCCTCTTTTGGAAATGCCTTCGTTGCCAAATATATTGTCTTTACCAAATTCATTGCTAGCTGCCAAACCTTCAGATCCTTGATTTGCTGCTGCATCTTTTTCTCCCCTTTCGCCTTTCCCCTCTTCCCTTTTTCCTACTGTCTTTCCTTCCACCTTCCACCTTCCACCTTCTACCTTCTCTTTATTTTTCTCTTCCAACTTCCAACTTCCAACTTCCAACTTTTTTTTATGAATTGCTTCCAACTCCGCTCTCGCGTCTTCCCACAAATATTCCATTTGCAGCAGATGGTAAACCGAGGGAAATTTGCGTTGTAATTCAACGGCATTGATCGGCCGAGCGGCATCCTGATTCCACAGATCTTTGCGTAAAAGACGCATGAACTTCTCAAGCAGTTTGGCAGCACGGCCGGCATCACCGTCTTCGGCCGAAAGTTCTTCGTCGGCTTTTAACAAAGTTTTGAACTCAGGCGAAGCAGAGGTCCAGAGAAGATCGCGGGCAGAGATCAAAAGCGGGTCAATGGCGGCCAGATTTTTTTCTTTTAACCGGGTAGTTTCAACCCAGGCGGAAAGGTTTTTGTCGTAAAGCCCGGCATCTTCGATGCCCCACAGCACAAGATCCTGATTTTTCAATGCGGCTAGTTCGGGACCGTTGATCATGCCTTTCGCCAAAAGCATCGGCACCGGATCAGCGCCCTGGCTTGTGAACGCCGTCAATGGCGCGCGGCTGACAAAACCGGAAGCGCCTTCAACAAGAACATATTGAAAGGTGGAAGGTCGAAGGTGGAAGGTCGAAGGAGAAACATTTTGATTTTTTTCCCTTCCACCTTCCACCTTCGACCTTCCACCTCCAACAATCGTGCTTATGATTCCCTCCACGCTTTTCTGCGCGGAAATATTGGCATGCGCGTCCTGAATCAGGACCACCAGCGGCTGGCCCGGATCGCCGTCAAAAAAACCGGCAACCGTCCCCTGTTCTTCATTCAGCCGGATGCCGAAAGGATTTTCAGCCAGCAAACGCGCGTCAACGCCATGAAAAAGACTTTCGGCAGCAAGCTGAGCACCGGCAGAAGGCAGCGGAAACACAAGTTCCATGACCAGAAATAAAACGGCCGTCAATAAAGCCGTTGTTTTTCGCAGGATGGCGGGGAATCTGAACATCATCGGGAAAGCTCCGCAGGGACCGTAGTGTACAGGCATGCCCCACCGCCTGATGCGTTGGGACTATCCAGCGACGGCAAAGGAAAGCCGTCGTCTGGTATTGCCTGTACACTCCATCGGTTAAACAGGGTATATAAGGAAGTGCTCAAAAACAACTCCTTGCTTGTTAACCTTGCTTTAGCTCGATACAAAGTCTTTGTCTTTAAAAAGATACCCCTAATTCCTCCAATTTTCAAGGGAACAGGAATATTTTTTTATTAATCAATGATTGTTTTTGATAGCTAAAGATCGTTATAATTTTACATCTAATAAAGTCTTTTTAAATCTAAAATAAAAACCCTCTCCCAGTTTTTTATCCCGGGTCCTTAGGTACCGGAATAAGTTGATTTAAACTAAATAATTATTTGATTTATATAAAATATTTTCTTACAATATTCCTCTGACAAAAGGGAGAAAAATAAGTATGATTAGCTTTGACGCAGAAACAAAAGAATTTGTAGCGAAAACAATTACGGATTTGGGGAAAGCAATTTTGACCGTAGGTTTTGCCAGTTATTTTTTTGAAAAACTTCCATTCAATTGGCGAATCACCGTCGGGTGTTTGGGGATTTTTTTTCTTATCTTGGGTGTTGTGCTATTTGCATATAAAAAAGGAGCCAAAAAATGACTATGGTCATTATTTCGCTTATCGGTGTTGGAATCCTTGTTTTTATGGTTTATTTGAGTGACCGGCAGCAGAAGAAACATCCGCGCTGATTCAAACCATCACTGCTTTTCCCCCACCTTGATCCTCCCCCGGAAAGCACGGGGGAGGAAACAGTAAAGTCCCTTTTATTTCTCTTCCCCCGAAAAGCACGGGGGAGGAAACAATAAAGTCCCTTTTATTTCTCTTCCCCCGGAAAGCACGGGCGAGGAAACAATAAAGTCCCTTTTATTTCTCTTCCCCCGGAAAGCACGGTGGAGGAAACTATGATCTCCATGTGGATATCCGTTTTATTTCTCCCTCCGTGCTTTTCGGGGGGAGATTAAGAGGGGGGAAATTCGCTCGGTTTACGCGGCACTTGCAAAGGCTTGCAGCATCGCCGCTTCCGCCAAAAGTGCGCGGCCGCGGGCATTCGCCGCCAAAGTTTCATCATCATAGTCTGTCAAAGAATTTTGAACCAACTCATCCAGCAGGGCTGCGGCCAGCAAGATCGTATCGCGGTGCCGAATGGGATTTTTGACAAAAACGCGGGCCATATTCGGCGTTGCCGTCAAAGCGGACAGCACCGCATGGCGCTCGGAGACCACGGCCGTTGCGCCTTGCTTATTCGAAAATGACTGTGCGATAACACGGCGCGCCGGTTCCTCGCCTTCCGCCGGCACGATTTTGAAATTCGGCAAATCCAGCGGATTAAAACCCAGCTTTGAATTCAAACCGTATTTTTTGAGAGCCCCCCGGAAAGTTTGAAGGCGCTGTAAAGTTCCGTCGAGGATCAAGGTATATTCCAATTCCGGACGCGCGGCCAGCAGTACCAGCATGGGCAGAATGTCCGAAGGAGTGAGTTTTTTTTCCGATGCGGCGGCAGATATCCCAATTGCCGTATCATCCAAAATCCGGTGCAAATCCGGCGCCCGGCCGGCAGACAGCAGGCGCCAAAATTCAGGCGTCTGGGTTTGCATAAATGCCGTAAGTTCGGTTGAAAGCGACGGTTTTTCCCGGCTGTCGGACGGTTCCAGCCGTAGAACGGCCTGGTGAACCACTTCGCGAAAAACCTGCTCGCCATAGTCGCGCCGGATACGCAGCGATACGAGATGTTCGGCAGCATGCTCTGCAAGCCGCTCAATGGCAGGCGTCAGTACCGTATGTGAAATGTCCAGGCGAAGTTCTGAGCGCGCCGGCGCTTTATAAATGCGCAAGTATAGCCCTGACATCTCGTCTGAAATCTGGACCTGCTCGCGAAAGTAAGGTTCCAGGCTTTCATACTCGCCTTGCTCGGCCTTAAGCTGTGACCCCGTAAAAAGCATGGCGACGATAGCTCCCGGTTTCATTTCAGAAAATTTCTTTTGCATTTGCTGTTCAAACTGTTCGCGCCATGTCTGACGATCATGGCCGGACTGTGGGTAGAAAAAGTAGACCGCGTCGATATCGGCCCATGAGCGCTCAAAAGCATCCCCGCGGGGAATAAAAGTGAACTCCTTGGAAAAATTAAATTTTTCGTGTTTGATGTCTTGCAGTAATTGCAAGCTGCGGGCAGACCGGGCCGGGTCTTTCTCAACGGCTGAGACGTGCATCTGCCGGATAAGCCCGGCATACAGCGAATCATGCAAAAGCCCGGCACCGAAAGAAAGATAATGTTGATTCAAAAGCGGCCGGCCTAAAGCCCGCTCGATTTCATCAAAAACCCGCGGTAAAATCCTGAGCGGCGTTGGAACAAAAAGTGTTCCATCCGCATTATCAACGTCATCGTCATCAATGGACTGCCGGCCGTAAAAATCGGTCAAGTGTTCGTATCGAAGACTCGAAAGCTGTTCTGAAAGAGCGGCCAGCGCCACAAGATTAGCCTCCCGCTGCGCGCTGGGCAGGGCATCAAAATTTCCGGACTGATCCTGGCGCGGTGCTTCAACGCCAAACAGGTTTTCTAAAAATAGTGCTTGCCGCTGATCGCGCATGTCTTGAAAAAGCGGTACCATTCCCAAGGCGGTATACCCTTGCAGTTCATTTCTTAACCGAAATATCTGCCGCCATAAAGAATTCGCCCGCTCATCCAGAATCGTGTTCTGCGCTTCTGCAGCCTGCGTGTATTCCAAGATCTGCGGCAGCAATTGCCCGGCACGCTCCATCATGCGAGGCAGTGTTTCCTCTTCAAACGTCCTCACTTCAGAGCGAGATCTCCGCGTCGAGTCCTGAAGGATGCCGGGACTCCGATCCAGGCGAACTTCCGAACGCTTCAATTCCTTTTGCATCATGACTAAGAGCCCGGCAATGGCCGGCGGTTGTGAATC
This sequence comes from Candidatus Omnitrophota bacterium, assembly GCA_023247055.1. Taxonomy (GTDB): domain Bacteria; phylum Omnitrophota; class Omnitrophia; order Omnitrophales; family Aquincolibacteriaceae; genus JAHFHB01. Next base: position 16,529 of record JAHFHF010000015.1, on the reverse strand, counting down.
GCGAATGTTAGCGGCCACGGTCTGTAAGGGGTTGATCAGCCTGCGAATGAATTTCAGGAGGGCATCATCTTCTGGCTGCCGGAACTCCTCGAGAAATTGCTGGGCCCGGACAATATAGATATCGAAAAGCGCCAGCCAGTCTTGTTTTTGCACCGGAGACCCTGTGTCACGGTAGGCTGCCAGATGATCTTGAAGATCGTGCAAAAAAACGCCCATCGCGGAATCCTCCATCGCCGCATCCGGATCAAGCGGCGCTGAGTTTCTCAGAACACCCTCTCCTACAGAGGGATACTGTTTTTCCGACCACGGAAAACGGTAATCCAGCAGCCGATTGGCTTCGATCTCGATGTCCGTGCGGATAAGCACATCCCACTGAGCCCGGCTCACCCGGGTCCAGTTATAATCTCGGCCTGTAAAAGTCCGCCGGGCTATTTGAATGCGGGAGTCAAGGGAAACCATAAAATCATCCTGAAGCCAGAAAAGCGTTCGAGGGTTCAGATAGGCATAGCCGGCCTGAAGACTGCGCTGTCTTTCATCCGTAACCGCTTGTTTAATTCTTTCATAAAATTTTTTCTTTTCATAGTCAGAGATCAGAATATTTTCCTCCGGTCTAAGTGCCTGGTCAAAGCGGCTCTGGATGACAGAGTTAAGATAGTTCATCCTAGCGTCAAGTGCCGGTCCGGAAACGTTCCGGCTCAATAAAAACTTCCGGACCGCTTCAAGTCTTTGGTTGATATGCCCGGCCAACTTACTCCACTGACCTCCGGCATACTCAAGCGAGACATCCGTCTGCAGCATGCGCAGGCGCATTTCGGATCGTGCTGAGGAAATATTTTCAGCAAGAACCCGCACCAATCCTTGAGAAGATCTTTCATGATCCACATGCAGCAAACGCAGGCCCGGCCGGCGTGCAGTCGCAGGAAACACATCGCTGACAGGCCCGTCAAAGCCAGCCATAAAAACATCCTCATGCCGGCCCGTAGCCGCGCCCAGGGCTTGTTCCAGTTTTTGCGTCATCCCATGTTGGGCCATTCCCTGCACCTGAATACGGTAGCGGCTATTTTGCGCGTCATTGTAAAAATTTCTATCAGCCCGTGACTGCACGTTTTGCAAAACAACATCCTGATCCGGACGCAAAATCCGAAGCAGGCTTAAGACAGCGTTCCAGCCTGAAGTTCCGCGGAATCTTGGCAGTTCGCGAACCGCAGGTGTTGCGGCGCCGGGCCAAATCACAAGCAATCGGGCCGGGCGGTAACCTTTCTCATCCACCACTCTGAATTTTTGATAAAGCGCCACAAGCGCAGCCGAAAATTCTTTGGCCAGCCGGTCGCGCCCGGCCTCATCGGCAAGAGACGCAAGATTTAAAACAAGAGTCATATCTTTGTCGCGTTCCGGCTCAAAGCGTTTGACCACCGTCCGGTCTGAACGGCCCATGACTTTCCAATCCAGGCGTCTCAGATCATCACCGGGAGCGTACATGCGATGCTGCTCAAACTCAAGCCCGTCATCACTCGCCCTGCCGCGCTTGGCCTGCTGCCCGGCCAGAGTGATGCCGTCACGGTGGTCCGATATTTCTACTTTGTAAGATTCTCCCAGATGCCGTTCAACCCGCTTGAGAAAATCCGCATAGGCTTCAGGAAATTCTGCGGCGGTCCCCTGTGGGGCCTCTTGAGCATAGTCATTTAAAACCGTCGAAAGTTCTGCATAAAGATGGGCCGCCGTATTGTATTGGCTGTGCTCAACAATGCCGGCCAGGCCGCGCTGCATGGCCTGGCGTTGTCTGAAAGCGCTCCGCCTCCAAAGCGAACGCACGAAAAGTCCGGCCAAAATCACAGGGGCACCGAGAAACGGCCAGAGGCTTAAAAAAAGCTCAAGGCCGGAGAGCATCGAGCCCGCAGGATGCTCCCACGGCACTGCCCGCGCAATGTCAAATTCAGCGCGTTCTGCGGAAGAAAGACCTTCAAGAAACGTTTTAAACTGCGCTTCTTCAATTTCAGTCAACGGCCGGTGCGTAAAGAGACGGCGCAGATAAATGCGTGCCTGGCGCGCTTTCAGACCCTGCAGCCACGAAGCGTTTTTTAAAATTCTCTCGACAGTCCCCGAAGCACTGCGCCCCAACAAACTACGGTCGCGCAATTTGAGCTGCAGGGTGCGCACACCGGGAATGGCCAGAAAAAGACTCGCTAAAACAGCGCCGGCCTGCATCAGCCAGAGCAGCGCAATGCCATCGTCAAAAAATTCCCAAACAGCGCCCAACCCTTTTTCACTCCAGTAGAGTTCATCGCGCAAATCTTCGTGGGTCAGGCTGCGATTGAGTTCCCGATTGATACGGTCCCAGTTTTGATCGCGTTTATCCGCGGCCGGATCACTAAAAAAATACCGCCGGATTTTGAACAAAAAAGGATTTTTTCGGATCAGTTTGGTCAGACGCCATTGCCATTGGTCCTGATCTTTTTGCGAAGCCTCGATATCAAAAAACCGCTGCGGCGTTCCCAATTGTTCGCGGATATTCTGCAAAAGGACTGAGGCGGAAGTTTGCGCAGAGGTCCTGCTGCCCAGCTGCTTTTCTCTCTCGAGAATCCAGTCAATCAAAGGCTTGTCTCTTTCAAGACTCTGGATAAAACCGTCCAGTTTTTTCTGCTGTTCCGGCGCAAGCAGGGAGCGCAAAGCCTGGTTAAGAATGCGCACTTTCTCCAGGCCGCCGGCTTCGTCTTTTTGCACCATAAAATCTGGAATGTAGCCAAAGAAATTTTGCGGAATACCGGCTTCAGCCGCCCTTTGATCCAGCAGATCGGAAAACTCCTGCTCCCAAAAACTCTGGGTCAAAATTAAATCA
>JAHFHF010000015.1:0-13683 GCA_023247055.1 Candidatus Omnitrophota bacterium | reverse complement strand
GACCGTTCAAAAATTGAAAAATCATGCGGATATCTGCGGCTGAAACCGTGCCGGCCTTAAAATCTTCGTAAAGCCCGCTGAGAAGTTTAGGGTTTTCACTCAGCGTCTTCACGACCTGACTGTCTTCAAAATACGGCGCGCTCCAGCCTTGAGAAAGGTCTTCATCCATCCATCTGAAAACCTCCACCATTTTGGCCCGTGTTTCGGCCGGATGAAACCGGGCAGCCTGGCCAATAGTTTTCCAAAATAAATCAAAACGCAGCGTATCTTCTTTATCCCACGCATGCATCGGCGGATGCGCCGGAATATGCTCAAAGGCTTCGAGGCTGGCGCCTGCGCCATATTCGCCCGCAAGCCGGCCCAGAAAAGGCCGGGGTTCGAGCCAAAGCCTGAGCGGTTTCGCCGGCGGCTCAAAGTCTTCTTCCGGCAATTCGGAAGCGAATTCTACCGGCACAGGGCGAAGCACCGGAGGCTCCTCAGCAGCCGCGGCGGCAGCGATTTGATCCAGCCGTTCTTCGGGAAAAACGTCCGCAAGCGTCAGCAAGAGAGGCGAGAGATTCGGAAATGCACGCGCGCCGGCTTTGACCCAGGCATTCCAGGATTGTTCGAACGATTCCGTCCCCCGTATTCCCCGCAGCCGCGAGGGCTTTTCTCTCATCGCGGACGTCATGATCTGGCGCTGCTCAAGCATATTCGTGGCAGGATCAAAAAACATGGCCCCTGCCCGGGGATTGATGACTTTGCCGCTGACGCCGGCTTTTTCCGCGGCCGGCCCTTCCAGCACAAATTGGCCACCGCCGGAATCTCCGATGAGAAACCAGTCCCCGTAACTGGTCATCTCCAGATTCAAGATGGTTTTATAAGTTTTTGGCCATGCAGGCGCAGGGCTCTTAGAATCGTTTTGCAGGGCCGTGCCCACAATCCGAAGGTTTGCCCCATAGCCAATGGCCGCAATCCAGCGGCCATTGCGGCTCATGGCCAAATAGCGTAACTCTCCGAACGGAATTTTTGTATAAGAAGCGGCGCCGGGTCCAAAAAATTCAAGCATGTCCTCGCTGTTGCGCCCGACCCCAAGCCAGGGCTTGCCTTTTTCACGGTAAAGCCGCAGTATTTTTTTCCAGGGCTTTGCATCGGCCGCATCGACCAGACTGCCGATCACCTTTTGGGTACCATCCGGCAGGGTTTGAATACCCAGCAGGCCGTCTTCAAACGGCCAAACTTTGACCGAAGAAGCCGGTGGCGCCGGTGGTAAGCCCTCAACATGCGGCACATAACTCGGCCCAGCTTCTTGGGTTTTAGGAGCGGGACCAAAGGTCCCCTCCCATTTTCCAGCCAGCGGTCCAAGTAAAATCCGGCTCCCTTGCGGAGTCTGTGCATCCAAAAGCCAAAACCCTCCGCGCGTCACCGTCAATGTTTCCTTTCGGAGTTTCTCGCGAATTTTGCGCCCCTGATATTTTCCGGCTAGCGGACCCGTGATTTCATATGCGGCGGCACGAGGATTCCAGATCAAACTGATGGAACGTCCGTCTGAAGCCATGGCAAACGCAAGCACCTGAACGCCGCTCAGGGGTTCGGCCGAATTTGAGATAACCCCTTCCTGGGTCTGGGCCATGGGCTTTGCCGCGCCGGCCATCCAATAACCGGGCGCCGTAAAAGCGATGCGCGCATTGTCGTAGGCCGGAGCCCCCATGCCCGGCGCTAAGGCGCCCTGCATCAGAAGCCCCTGCTGCCCGCTGGTCTGCGGCAGAAAACTCAACGTGGCGCCGTTGCGGGCGCTAAAAAATGCCGCCGAATTACCGCCTGCTTCGAGGCCATGAAGATGCTCATCCTCATCGCCAAAATCCCACTCGGCACTCCAAAAAAGTCTTGCATGCGGGCTTGTATCGACACGTTCCACGGTATTGACGCCTATTCCATTGACAGGTACCGGCTGCGCCCAAGGCTGCATGCCGGGCGCCTGCAAAAGCTTCAAACGCAGGTCGCTTTTTTGAGACGCCGGATCATAACTAGCTGAGACTTCATAAAGCGCAAGTTTGTCCCGCGCCAGAACCGGCGGAGCAAAAGCGCCGGGCTCATGCTCAACCCGTGTTGATGTTTGTGAAAGAAAACTCTTGCCGACAAGTTTTCTGCTTACAAGGGTTTGCGTTTGACTCTCAGTAGCGTAATAAAAAACTCCAGGTGCAAGCTGTTTAACGAAAAAAATATCTGCCGGCGGACTCGAAAAACTCTGGCTCCCCGTCCAGTAATCATAGATCGTCGCATCATTCCCGAATCCGGGAACACTTTCCAGCCCGCGCACCAAGGCCGGTTGCCTGCCGTTGACCATAACTGCGGGCTCGGCCAACGGCCAGTTTTTGATTTGTGCCAGCATTTCGATTTGGTAAAACAGCCGGCCTTTCAAACTTCCGATTCTGTGCAGCAGCGTCTCATTGTCTGAATCCGCCGCTCGCTCAAGCACGTCTAAGGCGGCAAAAAGAAAATGCGCCCGCGCCATGAGTTCGTAAGGATGTGCGGTATCTGTTATTCTTATTTTTTCCAATTTTTCACGTAGAACGGTATGCGTAAAGGCTTGCTGCCGGCTTCCCTGGGGATAACGCTGCATCTCGGTCATGAAATCAAAGTAAACCTTGCGGCTGGCATCCATAAGTTTCCGGTAGAGCGCCGCGTTTTCGGCACTCACCGCAACTGAGCGAGCAGCCGCTTTTTCGGCCAGCTCGGCCTGTTTGTTTCTTAAATTGGCCGCGTCAAAACGTTTTAAAATTCCGCCCGTAAAATCCGCCATTTGCCGGTTGATTTCACGGCCGCGGTCTTCAAGCATTTGAAGTTCTGCCTTTTGAGCTGCGGGTGAGGGTTTTCTTTCATGCAGCTGCGAAAGATGATGCGTGGCCTTAGTCGTCGGATCGCGGACATCCTCAAATTTTCTATCTTCACGAATCTCGCTCTCCCACAAATGCCCTTCTCCGGCCGTTAAAACACTGTTGCCGTCATTGGTATATCCACTCACGATGCCGGTTAAAGGCAAACCCAAAGCCTCGGAAATCACGGCGTCCCGGAGCACCAGGAGATCGCATTCTCCCGCATAATATTTCAAATCTTTTGCCTGAAAGTCTTGCGGATCGACTTGCCCCAGAAGCGCATTTTGCGTGTAGGCCTCCAAATTCATCAACTTGTCCCGCACAAACATCCGGTCCGTCACGGATCTTTCCCGGGCGATTTGTAAAAGCTTCCAAACTTCGGGATGAAAAGCCTCTTCGAGCGTTCTGCCTTCAGGAATAATCAACTTGACTGGCCGTGCCTGTTTTACACTCATCCTCTTCTCAGATAAACGGATCCGGATCTGATACCATCCGGCAGGCGCCTGAAGCCGCCAATCGCCGTTGGCCTGATCAAACAAAATCGCGCCTTTTTGCGCCTGGCCTTCCTGGCCGTAGGCAAAAAAACGGGCGGCTTCATAGCCCTCAGGCATGGGAATGGCTTCGCCGCCGGCTTGTGATATTTTTACGATGATGACCGACTGGCTTTGATCTGAAGGATCCTGCGGCCACACTTTCCAATCCGGTTTTTCTTGTTTGAGTTCCCCGGTAAACGGATTGACGCTGGAAAAATGCGTCACCGGAAAATATTTCTGCGATACATTGGTCACAGCCACCACCGTCTGTTTGTCTTGCTGCGATAAACCTCCGTCCGACTGCTTGACGCGCGTTTCGGCAGCACCGGGCAGCCGGCTAAGATCTTCCGGCAATTCGCTTTTGGCATCGCCTTCAACATGCCGCCAGACGGCACCCTGAAACTGCTTCCAAAGGTTTTTTTCATGGTCAACAAGCTGCTGTGCGACCTCCTCTCCGAAGGGTTCCGTCATGGCTTCAATGTCTTTTTGGCGGTCGCGGAAATCCGCCAATGATTCTTCAAACAACTCCGCCTGCCGCCGCCCCTCTTTTTGGCGCGCTTCAATTTCTGATTTTAAAGCTTCAATACCGGCATGGATGTTTTGAAGTTCAGGGTCCGCCTCCGGAGACTGCAGGCGCGCCAGCGCTTCCGCGTTAATCTGAATTTTTCCTAAATCATCTGCGAGATTTTCTCCAATCTTTTGTGTTGCCTCCGTTTTGACGGCCGCCGATTTAGTTTTTTGCTGTTTCGCAGATACGAGCAGCACTTTCTGTTCCGGTTTTCCCCCGGCAGTTTCCACGGGCTTCAAAGCCGAAGATGCCAGCACGCCAAATCCAAGTATGGCGAATAAAATGAGGGTGGCAGCGGTCTTAAACGTAACTCGGAAAAACCGGTACCGGCTCATCACGGGGCCGGCGTAAGCAGCCACCATGCGCAAAACCTCCGGAGATTTTTTCAGTTCCGGCAGAACCCCGCCAAAATCTTTTTGAATCTCATCCGTGCGCAAGCGGCGCACCGCGAGAGCATGGGCGGCTTCTTTTTGGGCGCTCATGCGGCTCAACTCAACCGAAGCGTTAGCATTCAGCCCGTCTTTCAGTTTAAATTTTTCAAAAAGAAGCTTCTCCAGCAGCTGCGGACCCTGCTCGTTTTCTTCGTCAAAAAGCGCCCCGGAGAAGACGGCATCATCCAAAAAGCGCGGAACTCGGATGGCCTGCTCCATATTGGACAAAAGTTTTTCAGACTCCTGGCGCAAAACTTCGGTTCTCTCAAAAAGCCCGGCCCGGTCTTTTTCAAGTTGAATGACTTGAGCAATTTGATCCGGCTGTGGCGTTTTCACAGCGACCGCCGCGCTTATTTGCCTTTCCAGTGTTTGCAATGCAGCCCGCGTTTCTTCTACCTCAGCGCGTATTGCTTCCAGTTTCTTGGTACTTTCCCCTCTCCCCCTTGGGGAGAGGGCTGGGGTGAGAGGAAAATCAGACGTCAAGAAAGCCTGCGCTTGCTCCGCACGGCGTTTAAGCCATGCGGAAGGTTTAAGCCGTCCGGCCAAGACAAGATTTTGGTAAGCCCAAGCTTGCTGAAAAGCCAGCGCAACCCAGGCGCTCCTTTGTTGGTGGAAGACGCGCCAGTCGGATAAGTAATTTTCCAGCATGGCATGCACAGCGGCATTGGAACTGGCGGCTTGGATTAGATTTTTGGCGCGGCGCTGCAGCCGGTTAAACGCGCGATCCAGACGGCGGATTGCCTGCCGGGCCGCCGCGCCAAGCAGCGCGGCCCTTGGCTGTAAAGAATTGACATTTTTGATGTTATCAAAAACATGCCGGTATTGATCTTCAAGCATCTGAAATTCACGCAGCGTTTCTAATAGAACTCTGTCATTCGGAGGCCGGAGGCCGAAGAATCTCAAAGCAAGATTCTTCGCTGCGCTCAGAATGACAATTTTGTTAGATGCTCTTATTTCGGAGCGGAGGTTAACGTGCTGCCCCGAAAGACCAGCGGCCAGACCCACAGCCAACACGCGATTCAATGTTCTCGCATCTCTGAAGGAGAGCGTTTCTTCAAGAATCAGGTTTCCATGCGCCCCACCCAGCCATTGAAAAACACGCCCCCATCTTTTCAGGCGCGTCTCAAGCGTAATCAGCAGTTCATCTCCGGACATGGCCTCAAATTGCATTCCCGATGCCCGGATAAGCGGGTCTTGTTTCAAAGCATGCACAAACTCAAGAATGGTGGGGCCCCGATGAAAATGAGTTTGAATCCGGACGGCTTCATATTCCGAATTAGAGGCCAGCGATTCCAGACTGATCGTATCCGTTTGATCTCCTTGCTTCAGTTCAACATGGGCAAGATTTCTTTGAAATTCTTTTTCCTTCAGGTCAACCCGGCTGCCAAAGGTCTTGTAGAGCCAGTCACTCAGCGCAACGCTCCCAGCACGAAAAAGCTTCCAGGCCGCTTTATCCTCCGGCGTTATGGAGACGGACCGGATCAGGGCTTTTGACACCTTCGGCCATTCACTCGCTGAAATTTCTCCATGGATCGCAAGTCTCCGAATGGCCATAATCGCGTTCTCGCGCTGCTGCGGTCCCGCAGACTCATCCAGGAGAATCTTTGCATTTTCTGCCGCCGAACCCCGCACTTCAGAGCGAGCAGAACTAAAACGCCGTAGATTTAGCTGTGCAGGAACTTCGAGAGCGGAAAGACTGGCGGCATCACGCATAAATGCCATGCCTTTCAACCAGGGTTCAGGCGCCTGCTGATGCCGGGTTAAAACATCCGTCACTGCGTTCCGTATGGCATTCCGCGAAGGTTTTGCGGACCATCCTTCCGGAAAGTTTTTTTCTGGGGTCAGCACTTGATCAAAAATTCGCAAGGTTGAGCGGTCCATTTTTTCAGGAGGATGATAGTTTTTGAGAATGGTCCCGGCATAATTTTCATGCGCGGAACCCTTTTGCATGGCCGGTGAAATTAAAACGTAGTTTTTATTTTTGCGGGCAAAATGCTTTTTGAAAGGACTGGTATGAAAGCCTCCGGTAATCACTGCGGCCTTAGCCATTCCCCGCGCCTTCATGCCGGCCTCAAGCTGCTCCAGCATGACGCGGTCGCGCCTGCGCGCCAAATGATAAAATTCCAGTGCCTTCTCATAAAGCCCATCGATTTCGTCCAAATGCTCGAAATGCTCGTTGCGAACGCGTTTAGCTGTATTCAGTTTAAGAAACTGCCGAATTATGGCCGATGGAGAAATCCTCTCGTTTTTCTCTTTTTCCTTTTCCCTTTTTCCTTCCACCTTCCACCTTCCACCTTCCACCGCCTCATATTCCTCCCCCGTCAACTCCAACGCAAAAAGTTTTTTCAAAATCCGGTAAGCTGCAAGCAGCCGAATAATTTCTTTCTCTTCTCTCGAAACCGCCATAGACCGGGTCAGCCGCCGTTCTAATCGTGCGATTTCACTGGAAAACTCGGCGGCGTCGATTTCACTTTGGAGAACCAAATGACCGATGAAACCCATGACTTGCGGATAACGCTGATAATCAAAATCCGGCGGCAGCATTCCGAAAAGCTTTTCAAAAAAAAGACCGGTTTCCGGAAACGGCGGCCGGCTGTGAGCAAGTGGTTTTTGTAATTGCCCGGCCGTTTCCCGCACCACGTCTCCAGGCATAAATCGCCGCAGCGCCTTCAGAAAATCACCGCGCTGAATTTTCAATGCCGAAGCATCCATTTTCTTTTCAAGACGCTGCAGCGTAAAAATGCGCACCAGCATGGGCCAATCGGCTTGGATCCGGGGAGAATCGAGGTCAAATTTAAGAAGACGGTGCGTTTGCTTTTTTAACTCAACCAGCCATTCATCCAGCGGAATGCGGCCTTCTTCGTAAGCTTCGCAACGTGTGAGCCAGCGCCTTAATCTCGAGGATAAATAGGGTGCGGCCAGGCTTTTGATCTGCGCATCCATACCTTCGAGAAAATCCTGTGTCTTGGCTTTCTGCTCGAGCACTTCTTTGAAAGCGCGCATGTTGGCCGCATAAAGATTTTTCTCTTCCAGGCTATGGCCTTGGGTGTTTTGAGTCAGCGCTAAAAAAACAGCCGGGCCGCTGGCCCAGCCGGATTGAAAAAGTTTGCTAACCGCTTCGCGCGTCCATTCGGGATTTTCCGGAAAAAATCGCAGGAACTCCGGATGCAATTCGGCCGCATTGCCTTCCAGAAAAACATCTTTGACCCCATAATGCCGGTGCAGGTATTCAAGAATTTTTCGAATTTTTTTCTGTGCGGCTTGATTCCCATGCGCTTCCTGAATGTGAAAAACAACCGGGCCTTGACCTTGAGAAACAAAATCCACGGTCCCGAGTTTGACTGGAAGAGAAATCGAAAGCGCCGGCTGCGGCGGATGTTCGGAAACGGGCGGGTTAAGCGTAATAATCTGCCCGAATAAAGACACTTCGGACGTTAAAAAGACACAACACGTCACGAGCGCAGTGACGCGCAAAAATTTGTTTTTGACAGAAAGCATGCCGTTAGGTGCCTTTGAGTGGCCTCTTTTGGGCTGGTTTACGAAGAGATTTTAGACTTTATAAAAGTATAAACTTAAGAGCCATTTTATTCAATACACAGGACAAAAAAATACATCAAAATTGATTGTTAATGCTAGTTTTTGATCTAAATCTGCCTTGCTTAACGACTTTATCCAGGTCCCCCCACCTTAATCCTCCCCCGAAAAGCGCGGGGGAGGAAATAAAAGAACTTCTTTAATTTCTCCCCCCGTGTTTTTCGGGGGGAGATTAAGAGGGGGGAAGGGGTTCGCGAAACCAATTTTAAATCAACTTCCGTGGTCTTTTTCTCGATAATGAGATCATGCTGAAAAAAGCCGGTTCTATACTTGATTTTACCCTGCGTTTCGCCCTGCATATCGGCATTGCTCTCTTTGCATTGTCCTCTCTAAAACCCGTCGCGCTTAAAGCCCATCCTAAACTCGCGGCATCGCTCTGGAGCGGGCAGGACAAAGCTTATATCGTGCCCGGTTCGCAGTTCAAAATTTTCAAACCTTATTTGCCTAAGACCGGACAAGTCTCGCTCATTTTAGACCGTCCCAACCGCGAATCACCGCCTTTCAAAGAAACAAGTTACGATGCGCAGAATTATTTTGCACCTTTGATCATCAACCTCGAAACCGTCGAGCCGGCCGCGCTTGTCTATTGTTCGACACAGGACACAGCTGAAAAACGCCTGACAGAAACCGGCTACGTATGGACTTACAAAATTGCGCCGGGCAAAGGTCTCGCGCGTAAAACAGTATGAATCCTAAATTGATCGTACTTCTGTTGTTGCCGCCGCTTTTGGGCGCGCTTTTTTTGACACGGTTTTTTCAGCAAAGCCGCATGCCGCTTAAAACCCTGTTTACCGTACTGGCATCCACTGCAACGGGCTATGCTCTGATTTCTTTCGGACTTTTTCTGTGTTATGTGCTGCAGCCGCACTATGCGCGGCTGCTCACAGCCGTCCTGCCCTGGTTTCTGGTTCTGGGCCTGCTCATCCGCCTGGCCGGAACCCAAACCACGCCGCAGGCTTGTTCCCTCAAACAAACCCTGCGTCAGTGTTTCTTCGGCGGTTGGAATTCGCCCCAACAAATTCTGCATTCCATACTCAGCTGGTTTTTGATTGCGCTTTTAATTTATACCTTGATCAATTCCGCAGAAACGCTGGCAGGCTATATGACCTGGAATGCTTTTGGCGGCTGGGATGCGCGTTATTTCTGGGTCCTAAAAGCCCGTTTTCTGTTCCGCGATCCGGAACAGTGGCGGCTGATGTTTTCCGAATGGATTGCTTCCTGGGGCAATCATGACTACCCTCTGATGGTGCCGGGGGTCATGGCCTGGGGCTGGAATTTTATGGGCCGTGAATCACTTTTGTGGCCCATGATCATTTCAGGCGTATTTATGTTTTCACTGGGCGGTCTGATGGTCTGGTATCTGGCGGCCTGGCGTTCCTGGCCGGCGGCATTGGCCGCGGCGCTGTTTTTTTTTACTCTGCCGGCTTACCAATTTTGGGCAGGCACGCTGTATAACGATATTCCTTACGCTTTTTTTTCTAACGGCGCGCTGCTGCTTTTAATTACAGCCCTGCGTCAAAAAGAAATGCGCTTGTTCGCGCTCGCGGGCTTTTTTGCCGGCTGCGCGGCCTGGACCAAAAATGAAGGCATTATTTTTTTGGGCTGGTTCGGCTTATTGGCCGGAGTCTCTTTGATTCATGAGCGGCGTATTTCCCATAAAACTGTTTGGCCCGCTTTGGGGGCCATCGCGGGGGGAATGGTGATTCCTTTACTCATTTGTCTTTATTTTAAATTGGCGCTGGTCGGCCGCGAGACACATCTCATCAAAAAAAGTACGCCGGCTGAATTCTGGGCTGCGCTCACTAACTGGCCGCGCAATCAAGTCATTGTGCAAGGCTTCCGCATGTACATGGCTGATTACAAAAACTGGCATGGCTTGTGGTTTCTATTTGCCGCGGCCGTGGTCTATTGGCCGGTGACGCGCAAAGTTTCGCCGCGCCCCTATAGCGGACTGATCATTTTGGCCATTGTCCTGATTCACCTTGGCTATGCCTTTGTTTTTACCCAAACCCCCAATAACATCTATAAGCATATCGAGACCGCACTGATGCGTCTTTTGCTGCATACGAGCGCGTTAGCCGTCGTTTTTATTTTTGAGACTTTCGGCATGCTTAGACCTAATGCCAGTATTTCTTCTCCCCCCTCTTAATCTCCCCCCGGAGAGCACGGGGGGAGAAGAAAAAAATTATCTCTTGTCTCCTTCCCGAAGAGCACGGGGGGAGAAGAAAAAAATTATCTCTTGTCTCCTTCCCGAAGAGCACGGGGGGAGAAAAAAATTATCTCTTGTCTCCTCTCCCAGCTTCACGGGAGAGAAAAAAATTGACTCGTGTCTTCTCCCTCATGCTTCCGAAAGAGAGAGATTAATTCTTATCTCCTCTCCCGAAGAGCACAGGGGGATAAAGCATCCTGTGAATCATGCGGAAAATTCATTACTGTTTCCTCCTCCGTGCTTTCCGGGGGAGGATTAAGGTGGGGGAAAAATTTTAAACTCTAATGTATACTGCTCTATGATGTTCACCCACACCGACGACGGCACTCTGCAATTCCCCTGGCTTGTCCGTTATATTCAAAAACGCTCCGGGGATCTCGAACAAAACCTTTTTAAAAAGGCCTTTGCCCGCTATCTAAAAACGGCTGGCACGGCTCTTGATATTTCTTCCGGCAACAGTCTCGTTGCCTTACTGCGCGAAAAAGGCCTGACGACCTATGCTGTCAGCGGCACCCAAAAAAAACTGCTCTATCCGGACAATTCTTTTGATTATCTGACCAGCTGCGGCCTGCTTGAAACTGTTCCGGAACAAGATCGTAAACGTATTTTCTCTGAAATGATCCGCGTCACGCGCAATATGCTTTTTGTGGCCGTACGAACGTCAGGGTTTTCGGGGCTGCTAATGCTGAGCGCGCTGGGCGCGCCGGATATCTTTCCGCCTTCCCTGCTGAGTCTGAAAGAATTTCGCGCTCTTATTGCCAAAGAACCAGGCCTTCAACTCGTTGAACTTCGAAACGCCGGCGGTTTTGAAAAAAGTTTTGTTATGGCTGTCTTGCAAAAAACTGTTTAGAAATGATAGTGTTAAAGGCTGTGCATAGGTTCTCTTCCCCCCTCTTAATCTCCCCCCGAAAAGCACGGGGGGAGAAAAATAAGGTCTTTGAGACGCTGTTTCCTCCCCCGTGCTTTTCGGGGGAGGATTAAGGTGGGGGAAAAAGAAGAATAGCTGGGGCCCAGCCCCTCGTGAGGTTGCGAATGATTTTCCTTAAAAACATCGGCTGGACAACGCTGGCACAAATTGCAGCAAGTTCCGCTTTTATTTACACGCTGCTGGCCGCGCGTCTGCTGGGTGTCGAAAACTACGGCATCTTTCAAGCCGCCATGGGAATCTTCGGTCTTTTTTCATTTCTGCATCTGCCCTTTTATTTTGGTTCCGTGCACTGCGTGGGCCGGGCCCGCGCTGAAGACCGTCCCGCCGTCCTGGGAGGCTTGCTGACACTGGCTCTGGCCGTCACGATTTTTATCGGTCTTTTTTTTAGTCTATCGGCTGCTGCTGGTTCCTCACTCTTAAAATCCCCGTCAATCACTCCCTGGCTGGCCTGCGGCGCGTTGATTGCCGCCAATACCCTGCTGACGCTTTTTCATGGGACAATTCAGGCCGAGCATCGTTTCCGGCTTTTTGCATTTGCGAAAATCGCAGAAGTCAGCCTCGTTCTAACCGGCGGCGTTTTTTTTATCAGTCAGTTGGGTCCTGCAGGCGCCATCTCCGGTTATACGATCGCCATGCTATGCGTCTTTGGGTGTTTTATTCTGCGGTTCCGGCCAACGCTTTCAGCCGCGTGGGCAGGAAAAATTCTGCGTGAAGAATGGCCGGCTCTCGGCCGGTTGACGCTAGTCCTGGGTTTTCTGCTGGTTCTCGAACATGCTCCGGCAGTTTGGGCGCGGTCCATACTAAGTGCGGAAGAAAGCGGCTATTTCGGCGCACTCTACAATTTACGCAACACCGTCTTTCCTTTCGCGCTGGCAGTCACTCTGACCTTTTACTCCCATCGTTTGGCGCAGGCGGAAGCGAAATCCCTTTTGCGACAGGCTTTGGGGTTGATCGCGGGGTTGGCGGTCATTTTTGAAATCACGGCCTTGGGGTTTTCAAGCACGGTCGTGCTTTTATTTTACGGCCGGGAATTTTTACCCGCCGCGGCGCACCTGCCGCTGTACGGATTGGCTCTGACGCTTCAGATGTTCGCTATGCTGCTGCTCTTCAGCCGTCTGGCTGAAAACCGGCTGGCACTAGGGCCTTTACTTTTGGCTTTGATTGTTTTCTCAGGCGGGCTTTATTTCTACGGCCATACGATCAGCGGCATCATTGCGGCCCAAGCGGCCGGCGCGTTGATCTGTCTGGCGGGTCTTTTAATACCTGTTCATAAAGAGCACGGCTGATTTTGTCCGCATTCATCAACTCTCGCATACGGGCTGCGCTGTATTCCTCGATATAATCTCTTTCACGATCATACCAACGTTTAACTGCTTTTTTGACCATTGCGCATCTCCTTGACTTATGAAGCTATGGCGTCCATCAAGTTTGGTAGTTGATCTAAAGCCATGGCCTTGACACCGGGCCGGATCCTATCAAACTCTTTTGCATGGGCCGAACTTGAAGGGTAAATGACATATCGGACGGCTTGATACCTCTCCTGCACGGCTGGTAATTTATCCAAAGAGGCTCCGGCATCCGGCCTAAGCGTTCGGCTCGCTTTTGCCTCAAGGAGTGCCAGCCGCCCATCGCCGAGCGGTATCAAAAAGTCGATTTCGAGGCCCTGCTGATCTCTAAAAAAATAAAGTTCTTTCCTTTTACCCCGGTTGATTTGGGATTTAGCAATTTCTGCGGCCACCACCCCCTCAAAAACAGGGCCTTTAAAAACGGAGCGATTAAGAGCCCCTTCCGATTCCAATCCAAGCAAATGACAGAGTAAACCGGAATCAGTAAAATAAATTTTAGGTGATTTGATTAAACGTTTTCCGAAATTTTCATAAAAGGGCGGTACGATCAAAATTTGCGCCGTAATCTCAAGAATACTCAGCCATTCTGTCACCGTCGGCACACTCACACCGAGAGGCGCCGCCACATCGGATTTGTTAAGAATCTGCCCGGAGCGGCTGGCCAATAATGCTAAAAAACGACGGAATACCGACAAATCACGGATCGAGGATATCGCACGCACATCCCGTTCAAGATATGTTTGGATGTACGATCTAAACCAGGTGGATGAAGTCCGGGGCCCGTCGATCACCTCAGGAAATCCTCCTCTAAAAATTGATACTTTCTGTGTTTCTTCGAAAGAAAAGGGCAATAACTGAAAAAGTGCGATACGGCCGGCCATAGATTCCGTAACGCCTCGCATCAAAGGCGCTTCCTGCGAGCCTGTCAGCAAAAAACGGCCTTTCTTGGCTGGATTTTGGTCAATTTGTGTCCGCAGATAGCTAAAAAGCGCGGGCACATTCTGAATCTCATCCAAAATAACAGGCCCGGGAATTTCCTCGAGAAAACCCCTGGGATCCGCATTGACACGCGCGACAACATCCGCATCTTCGAGCAAAATATAGCCGGCTTTGGGAAACAACCGGCGCAGCAGCGTCGTTTTTCCGGAACGGCGAGGCCCCGTAAGCAAGACCGCCGAAAACGCTCTAGCCGCTGACAGCAGATCTTTCTCAACTAATC
>JAHFHF010000131.1 GCA_023247055.1 Candidatus Omnitrophota bacterium | reverse complement strand
CTCTTTTCCAGCCCGGCACTTTCTCAACTCCCAAAGCATCCGGACTTTTGATTGCTGTTAGCAAAGTACCTGCTGGAAGGCAAGAATGGAATAAACCGCTATAAATTGATTGCTTTTGCTAGATTTGAAACAGTTTGAACAGTTTTCCCAAGACGTTGGTGGAACCGGAAAACAGATTTTAACCCTAATATAAAAATGTGAATTTGTAAATTTCATGAAATGTGGTATCCTTCCTTCAGAGGTGACTCATGACCAAGAGTAGCAAGGAAAAAGAAAGACTAAGCATCGATGTGCAGCCCGACGAACACAGGCTGATTAAGATGTATGCGGCGCATCACGGAGTGAGTATCCGGGTTTACGTTTTGGAGAGTGTCCGGAAGCGTTTATCTGAAGATGAGGAAGTCAAGCAGCTCTCTGCCATGACCACGTATGCGGGGACGGTATTAAAAGAACTCTGGGATAATGATAAAGACGCTGCCTATGACAACTTATAAACAGCAGGACGTTGTTCTCGTCAATTTTGTTTTTTCCGAAGGAACCGGCTCCAAAAAACGCCCCGCCTTAGTCCTCAGCAGCAATGACTACCATGGTGGCCGCAGGGAAGTCATTATCGTTGCTATTACCAGCAATATTGAGCGTGTCCTGGCCGGCGATACCAAAATCAAGGACTGGAAAAAGGCCAATCTTTTGTTCCCCTCCCTCGTGACCGGGATTCTCCAGGCCATTAGGGGCGATATGATTGAACGTACCCTGGGGAGTCTTTCTCTCGATGATTTCGAAGGCGTTCAAAAAAATCTGAAAATCTCCTTGGGCCTTTAGCAGCAAATAACCAGAGGCGTCCTTGTGGGTGCCGGGCTGACTGCTTTTAGCCCGGCTCTGGCAGGGACACCTCTTTTTTATGCTCAATTTACAATTGAAGACCTGACCCCTTTACTCGCGCTCAATTTACAATTGAAAACCTGAGCTGACCCCTTTATTAAACGTCGGGAGAGTCGGGAATTGGTGCTTGCGCCTGACACTCACACCCGGGTGGTGTTTGGCTATCCGGTGCCTCGTCGACGTTGACTGCTGTACATTTATATCCAGGGGCGCAATTCCGCCCGCGAGCACCTTGTGGACATATACCGTTTTCTGGCTTAGATTCTTTGCACGAGTCACTAGCCAAAACCATCGAAGCGCCGCCTGCGATCAGCATCGCGGCAAATATCACTACTGCAGAAAATCTCAGTTTTGTTCTTTTCATTTTCTTTCTCCTTTTTTCCAGCCCGACATTTTCTCAACTTCCGAAACAGCTGGACTTTTGATTTCTGTTAGAAAAGTACCCACTGAAAGGCAAGAATGGAATAGACGGCTATAAATTGATCGCTTTTGCTATTTTTGAATGCGGCACCAGAGGCGCCCTTGTGGCCGGGCTGACTGCTTTTAGCCCGGCTCTGGCAGGGACGCCTCTTTTGTAATCCCTTAGCGGGAGGGGAGAAAGGATAGGAGTGGGACTGGATTTTCCTGGCGGTGGCGCAGGTAAGCGGTCTTGAAAAACTCGATGGGGTTCTTGTCCTGAAGCCGCAAGGTTTGCAAAAGCGACATCAACACCTCATGAGCATCCGCTCCCTTACGCGACATATTCTGAAATGAGATTTTACGAAAGATAACGTTGGGGCGAATCATTCGCTCAGCGTGATTGTTGTCCTGGGGCAATCCCGGCACGTCCAGAAAAGTCAGGATCTCTTCATAATATTTCAGCAGTCTCTTCGATAATCGCTGCCAGTTCCGGTTCTTGAAAAGCTGGCAGGCAAAATCCAATAGCCTTCCTTTAATCAAACCCACTCTCCGGGCAAATATCCACGGCGCCAGCTTCCCTCGGATTCGATCCAAATGCTTGGCATCGTCTAAGATTCGTTTGAGTTTCCGGTAAGCCAGCAGGTATTCCACAGACCGGTCTTTTTCCCGGCACTGATTCATCTCCCTGATCAAATGCACCAGACACCGCTGCCGTCTCCTTCCGGATTTGTCGTAAGCCGATAAAAAATCACTGAGCAGGATTCCACGGTAGTTTTTGCCCAGCACTTCTTCAGGAATCTTCCGGCCCCGGCTTTGCTCAATCCGGTACAAAGCCAGTTTCTGGTTCACAAAATCCCAAAGCCAGTGATGGCTCCCCGCAATCTTCCAGCCCGTCTCATCCCCGTGTATCCACGGACTGGCCCGGACCGCATTCAAAATCACCTGCACTTCCACCTCAAGCCAATGCGCCAAGCGCTGAAGCGCTTGCGCCAAGGCTGAATCCGTCACGGTTAATCCGCACAACTCTTTAAACATCATCTGAATCTTCGAATACGGCAAGCCGTGATGATATTTCATGAGTATCGTCTGCACCAAAACATTCGGCCCAAGATAACTGTAAGGAATTTCCTCGGCAGCATACGGCGCCGTCTTCCGCTTCTTGCAAACACGGCACCAGTACGCATGCCGGATGAATTTTGTCGCTTCCACCCGTGCCGGCACAATGTCTTCCTGGATGTGCTCCTCGTACTCCGTCACAAGCTCGCTGAGACTCTCCTGGCCGCAGTCCGGACATTTCTCCAACTTCTGCTCCACAATGTGATCGATGACTTCAGGCTTCCAACGGGTGCAACCGGGATGGCCCTTGGGTCTCCCCAATTTCCTCCAGCGTTTCTTTAGCTTGTAAGCGGGGATCTTAACAAAGGCAGGTTTGATTTGCTTCTTCAGCTCTTCATTTTCTTGCTTGAGCTTTTCATATTCTTTTCGAAGCCGGAGGTATTCTTCGATAAGTTCTTCTTTGGACTTCCCGGAGATCAATAAATGGTCGTTTGGAAATTCGATCCGGCCGCTCACATCTTAAATCTCGACCGAACGGTGGAAAAATTAACCTCTCTCCTCTACGGCCCCCCCCTCCCGCTAAGGGATTACACAAAATCGGGGTCATAGGCATCAAGATATCCGTTTAAGATGTGTTTCGCTTTTGCACTTCGGAATGGCTTGGCTTCCCATAATTTGGGTAACCTTTTCACAGC
>JAHFHF010000014.1 GCA_023247055.1 Candidatus Omnitrophota bacterium | reverse complement strand
CACGGCTGCACGTTGTTTCCGGGGACGAAAAAATCGAGGCCGCTTACTTGGCAGACGGCACCGGCAGGCTTTTTCTTTTTGAAAAGGAAAGAAACGGTTTAAATCTGATCGAAACCATCGAAGGGCTTGACGAACTCAAGCGGTTTTTGGAAAAACCCGTCAAAATACCCGCCCCCGCTTCCCAAAATCAGGCCTCTGAAAAAACACACGACCCCTTGAGCCAGGCCCTCGATCGCGATCTAAAAACCCTCGAAGAAAAATTCCGGCTGAATCAGTTTTTGGATAAACAGCGCTGGCCCAATAAGGACAAAATTGCAATCGCGCTGGAAGGCCTGCTGGAAAAGCATAGCCCTTTCAAAATCGAAAATGAAACTATGATTTTGCATACGCAGCAACTGCCTTCGGCCTGGATTCCCGCAGGCCTCAGCGCCGAAGCTGTCGTATGGCGCCTGAGACAAGCTTTTGAACTGACCTTTCCGGACAAAAGCGTCAGCGTGGCAAGCTATGGCTCAAAAACAAATCCGGCAAAGGTTGGCAAAGCGCTCAACGATTTACGGACGACGCTGCAGCAGTGGAGCCGCGGCCTCTTATCCGACCGATCTTCGGCGCAGCGTTTTGAAGGCAATGAATTTACTCAAGAGGCCTATCAGGCCGCCTTACTCAAAACCGGAGAAACCGGGATCGCGGTTCACAGCCCCTATTTTTTTGGTGAAATTCCCTCCAAACCCATCTCTCTTACCTTGCCGGACTTTATTCTCAAAGATCAAACGGGCGCAGCTGTTTTACACCGGAGTGTTCCGGTCAGTTTAAAAAACATGCATGCGGCGAATGATCTTTTGATCGTGGTCGCAGCGGTATTGGATGATGATCTGCAATGGCAGCTCAACCAGGAGTTAGAAAAAAATCCGCAGCTGCAGATCCTTCACCTCAGCCCTGCAGACACCGGCTGGGGCCAAGAATGGACGCCGGAAAAAGTGCGGGCGCGCACCGTAGAAAATCGCATTCGTTTTGCGGCTGACGGTGAACCGGCGCGCTTTCCCTCCGCTGCAGCCGGACCGGAAATCTTGAAGAGTTTCGGTCTCGGAGATCCCGCTGACCTTCTGCTGTCGCTTGATGAAAATGTTTATCCGGTCCACCTCGTGTATCTTAACCGGCACAAGGAGTTGACGGCAGGCACTCTGAATTATGCGGGCACGCCTTTGGCTTCATGGCTTCAAAATGCCGTTTCCGGCGCATTGCATTCCACCTCAAAAATGGCTGCCGCCGATTTTCCCTCAAAAACACGCTCTGTTTTTATCGCGCGGCCGCTGTCCGGCCAGCAGGAGATGACCGTATCCATCGATGATTCCCGCACAGACGAACGCACGCCAATCCGTGTGCCTAATTTTAAAATTGAAAAATTAGACACGCCCGGACAATACTGGGAATTCCGGGATCTGCTCCAATCTCCTTCGGCGGCGGTAGTGCGCAACCAGATCCCAGAATTCCTATTATGGCGCCTGGCCGGCGATCTGATGAAAACAGACAATGGACGGCCGCCTATTCCTGTTTTTCACCTCGCCGGCGCGGCTGACACGCCTGAGGGACTGCGCCCAGATAAGCTGAGGGCGTATCTGTCGCAAACCATCCCTGTAAATCCCGGCCAAAATTTTCCCATCATCCTGATGCCAGAACCTCTGCTTCACTCATTCGTCACGCCCGCCATTCTCAAGGCGTCCGGCCAAGCCACGCTGCAGGATTTTATGAATGCCGGGCCATCCACCCAAAACGAGGATTCCGGCCATGTTTATTTTTTCGACGGAAACGGCGAAGCCATTTTTTATCCCAAACGCCCGATCACTTTTGCAAACGATGCCCTCGTTGCGTGGCAAAAAAATGTTAAGGGTAACGTCCTGAAAGCCGGCATACTCATGCCGGACGATTCCGAACCGGATTCCGGCGGCTTTCACATTCAAATCGGCGATCAGCAGTTTAGCCGTGATCAGACTGCGGGAGGCAAGTTTTTGTATCTCTTTTTTCAAGACAAGGACAGCGGGCTGGATCTCGAACAAATCCGCAGCGTCAGCAAAAACACTTTATATTATCATTCCATCCTGCAATCCGTTTATGTTTATAGCGTGCCAAAAGACAAATACCCTGATCTCGCAGCGGTGCGCCGCGAAATCGAAGAGACACTCGCCGACACCCACGCTTACATTCCTGTTGTTGTGGCCTACCGCGAGGACATCACTTTCATGCTCAAAGCTAGGTTTGGTGAAAAAGACCCCCGTTTTATGTTTGATCAAGGTGTTCTTTTAAAAGGCGATCGGGTTCTCAAAAAGCTATCCCTTTTCTTTCCTTTTTTTTCATGGGCTGAGCGGCTGGAAATTGAAAAACAACAGCAGGAACAAAGAAAAAACTCCGATACCCAAAACACCTTACGCTTGGACGCAGCCCTCCGCAGCCCAAAGCAGGCCGCCCGGTCTGAAGTCCGGACCCAGGAGCGTATTTCGTCGTCCGCGCTGCATGTGGCTTATGGCGCCGCAGAACGCCTCTTTGCTTACAGAACTTTCGATCCAGAGGAAGCCAGGCGTTTCATCGCCCAGTGGCGCGTCGAAGACAAGATGGCTGCTCAGTCTGAAAAACCTTATGCCAAAGCCATGCTCGCCCGGCTTTCCCGTTTTCTGCACCATCAGATGGTTCTATCCCCTCAGTATCATTTAGACCCGGAGGCTCCGGTGCATCTGATCTTGCAATGGGACGCCGATAAACCCAACTCCGCGGATTTATGGGCAAAGCGCATTGCCTGGGTGGAAAAAGAAAATGGCGGCGGAACGGCGGCTCGTCTTTCCATAAGTGTGGTGGGAACGCGGCCTACGGTCAATTTGGAAAGCAGGCTTTTCGAACTTTTACGCGCGAAAGCCGGTTCACACCCGGAATTGGCGCGTTTCCTTCAAGGCCGAAAACGAACGGTGGCTTTGCCTGGCGCCTTTCGCTTTTACAACAGCCCCAGCCCTGCCAAAGGCCTTCATGAAGCACAAGCGCGTCTCTTACCGGCATCGTCAGTGCAGGCCGCCCTGCTATTGCAGGCATTTCCTGCTGCGGCAGGGCTGGTATCCATTCATGATAACGATGACTTTGACGCTGATCCGGACTTGGCTGATTTTGCCATCTTCCGGGACCTGTTATTGGCACGGGCCGCGCAGCTGCTCAAAAAAGAAGCGCGGGCAGCCTCTTCGCCTGAGATCACGGCGGCGCTGTTACGGTCGTTTTTAATTCAGCAGGGCACGGGATTTTATCTGGATGGAAATACGCTTCGCTGGAGCGGCCAGAAGATGCTGAAGGATCTTTATGCCCTCTATCAAAACAGCCGGCAAATCAGCCGCAGCGCTTAACAAATTCCCCATCTTCATCCCACGAAGAAAGATCCGATGACGCAGAGGCTGCGATCTTCCTCCTCCCCCGTGCTTTCCGGGGGAGGACTGAGGAGGGGGAAAGGTGCTCTTATGCCGAGACAGCGATTTTGATTTCGGCCATCATTTGAGCAAAGCGCACGGAAAGCAGAGCGCCCAAACCGAGGCGCTGCGGAGTCTAGACCCCGAGCGCCCTTATCCTTAGCCGAAATAGTACCATGAAAATTCTGTGGAAAACACCGAAATTTCATGGTACTATTTCGGCATGTTAAGACCACGATTTCTTCAAGCCATCCAAGCCGCCTTCCGCGTCAACCCCGTCACGGCACTCCTGGGCCCAAGACAGTGCGGCAAAACAACGCTGGCCCGGCAATGGGCGCAGCAGAAATTCAAAGAAAAAGCCGGCAAGTCCGTCACTTATTTTGACCTTGAAGATCCCACCGATCTCGCGAAGCTGGCAAATCCCAAGCTTGCCCTTCAAAACATCCCCGGGACTGTCATCATTGACGAAATTCAGCGCTTGCCTAACTTGTTTCCCATTCTGCGGGTTCTGGCCGACCGCCCCAAAAACAAAACCCGGTTTTTGATTCTAGGCAGTGCCTCGCGCGATCTTATCCATCAAAGTTCAGAAACTCTAGCCGGCCGCATTTCGTTCATTGAGATTTTTCCTTTTAGCGGGTTTGAAGTCGAAACCGGCGGCCTGGAAAAGCTTTGGCTGCGCGGCGGTTTTCCAAAATCCTTTTTAGCAAAAACAATCAAAGAAAGCTGCGGCTGGCGTAAGGATTACGTCAGCACTTTTTTGGAGCGTGACATTCCCGCGCTCGGAATCAGAATCCCAGCCCCTTTGCTAAGACGATTTTGGATGATGCTCAGCCATTATCACGGCCAGCTTTTTAACGCCTCGGAACTCGGCAATTCGTTGTCCACTGCCGACACAACCGTTCGCCGCTATTTAGACATCCTCACCGGGACTTTTATGGTGCGTCAACTCGCGCCCTGGTGGGAAAATATCGGCAAACGGCAGGTGAAGTCTCCAAAAATTTATTTTAGGGACACCGGCATCTTTCACACGCTTTTAGGGGTTTCGGATGCCTCGGATTTAAAAAACCATCCCAAGCTTGGCGCTTCTTGGGAAGGCTTTGCACTCGAAGAGACCCTGCGATTTTACCAGGCCGGCGAAGGCGAAGCTTATTTTTGGGCCACTCACAATGATGCGGAACTCGATCTGCTTATTCTCAAAGATGGTAAACGCCTGGGATTTGAATTCAAGTACACGGATTCCCCGCGCATGACGAAATCGATCAAAATTGCCATGCAGGATCTGCGGCTGGACGGGCTTAAAATTATTTTCCCTGGGAAAGAGCGGTTTTCGCTTGAGAAAAAAATCGAGGCCGTAGGTCTTCACAGCCTGCTGGCCTAAGGAAAATAGTGACTCTTCCTCCTCCCCCGTGCTTTCCGGGGGAGGATTGAGGAGGGGGCAGTTGTCTGTAAGGTGCTCTTACGCCGAGACAGCGATTTTGAGTTCGGCCATCATTTGAGCAAAGCGCACGGAAAGCAGAGCGCCCAAACCAAGGCGCTGAAGTTCGTCCCGCATCTGGAGCACATCGTAGGTTCGTTCATTGAGTGACTGGGCTGCTAACAGCGCCGGAGAAGCCAGCAGGGCCTGAGAGCGGTTGATTTGCCTGCGATTCATGCGCTGAATATGCGGCAAAGCGTTCATGTCATTCAAAAATTCCGCACGCGCGGACAAAAGAGCGGCTTCGAGTCTGCCGTTTTTGCCCGTGGCAAAATTCAGCATGCTTTTTTGAATATCGCTTGGCGTCCAGCCGGAAACATTCAGCATGGCCACATTGGCGCGTGAAGCGGAGCCCAGCTTCGCCAGAATCACCGCATAACTTTTCATGACTGAAGCGATGCGCGCAGCGACGGATTCCTTATTCCCCGTCACATACAGTTGCACCCGGTCCCCGCGCGGACGCATCAGACTCAAAACGGCCAGCGCATAGGCCGCATTCTCATCCAGTTCGGAAATATCGACGAGGTCAAGGTATTGATAGTTAGCATCGGCCGCGCCCGCCAGGGTCTTCGCAGCCTCGCCGAAATAACGATTCATGATTTCACGCACTTGCGCCTGTTGAGCCCCGTCATCCCTGGCTTCGTCGAGCAAGCTGCGGATCAAGCGTCCGTAAACCTCAAACAGCGGCAAGTTTAACTGTGCCGCGATCTTTTCAGCCGGCGCATAAACACCGCTCGTCGAGCGAGCGGCCACGGCATGAACTTCCCCGGACAACCTTGCCCTGCCCACACCGTGTTCTTTGACAAAGGCCAAACTGGCATCTGCCGAAGCTTGTGTCGCTGCCGTCTGATTTAAAACAGCTATGAAAGCTATTGCATTTTTATCAGTTACGGCTAAAGTAGCCCGCATGTCTAAAGAAAAATCATTTTCCGCTACGGAAGTTGGGACACTCATTGAACGCTTTGGAACAGACCTTTCGCTGGTTTCTGAACGCGTCGTAACGCTCTGCGACGATATGGGCGAAGTCAAAGAACGGCTTTCCTCTCTCGAGGTTGAAGTTCGTGGTCTCAAAGACGCCGTTCGTCTTTCCCTGCCTCGTATCACTCGCCTGGAAGCCAAAGCCGGTTTTTGATCAACGTCTTTTTGGACCAGCGCATCGGCGTTAGCGGTGGTTGTCCGCACTTCGGAGCGCAGGCCCAGGCCGGTCAATAAGGCTTGCCGGGGATCCGCCTGCGTCACATCCTCCGTGGCAATCTGCAAAAATGGATTTTCAAGCAACTGCGCAATCCGGGCACTAAGCCGGTCGTACTTTTTCGTTTTCAAAGCTTGAATTTCCGCCGCTTGAAACTCCATCCATGCCGCATCTTTTGCAATGCCGTCAAAACCACGGCCCTGTTTAAAACGTGCCAGTTCCTCTTCGCGCGCTTGGATAACCTCATCCAGCGGATCCGCCTGCTGTTTTTCCAAATACTGCCGGGCCCGTGCTTTCATTTTTTCAGGATCGGTGTGGTCGGCCGGTAACTCAGGGGCAATCTCAACTTCTTGATACCAGGCCTGGCGCAGAGCATCAAAATCTTCCGGTGATAGAGACTGCAAGGCGCGATACTGATTCAGCGCTTCGTGAATATAAGGCTGCATCATTTTCAAGGCAACAGGTCTTAAAACTTGAATCGCTTGCATGTAAATAAAATTGGTTTGGGCGCCGATCACCATCTCTCTTTCTGTCGGCGTCAACGTTTGCGGTTTCCACTTCGAAAAATTTGCATAATGCGCCTGCCATTCAGGATGATTGGAGCTGATTTTTTCCCGCGCGGTCCGTTCGGCTCTCCGGGTCATCCCTGTCAAACTGGCTGAGAAAAGCGACGATTGCTTTTCCCATTGTTGGAACAACTGGCGCCCTGGCAAACCATAGATCGAAAAAAGATCATTCTCTGGATGATAGTTAAAATTTCCATTTGGATAAACCAAACGAACAAGATCCATGAAGCCGTTTTCTTCCTGCAAAAAATTCATGATGCGGTGGCGCGCAGGTTCTGTATTTTCGATTTCTAAAAGTTTTGAATAATAAGTGTCGCTTACGTCTTGGAACAACCAATCTTCCCAGGCGATGGCCTCCATAAGCAATTCATTGGTATTGAGCGCCCCCTGAGATCCCGGCCTTACTACCCGGCCGGCCAGCGGATTCCCCATAGAAAGATTTAATGTCGTCAGTGAAGCACGGGAAAGAAAATCGCGGCGGCTGAAAGC
This sequence comes from Candidatus Omnitrophota bacterium, assembly GCA_023247055.1. Classification (GTDB taxonomy): domain Bacteria; phylum Omnitrophota; class Omnitrophia; order Omnitrophales; family Aquincolibacteriaceae; genus JAHFHB01. Next base: position 49,049 of record JAHFHF010000014.1, on the reverse strand, counting down.
CACCAGGGCGTGCGCAATCAATTCGGCAAAAATAAGTTCCGGCTTTGCCCAAACTAACGACCGGAAGGCTTCGATAGCCACGCCGCTCAAATCGGGCCCGCCAGGCTGACTGGAAAAAGCAAACCGTTGAGCGGCAGGGATCAGATCAGGCTTACGCTTAAACGTTCGTTTGATCTCCTCGATCAGGTCAGGCGCATCTCCATGACCGATTCTTGCCTGAATGCTCTGCATGCCCTGATAGCCCAATTGAACAGCAAGCTGCTGCGCTTGCAGCTTCAGGCTTAATGCTTCGCTTTCGTTAGAAGTACGAACCCGCACTTCGGAGCGCGCGCCAAGAAAGCCCAGCAGATTTTGAATGGCCTGAAGATGGAGAATATTTGGATTAGAAGCAGGCCAGGAATACGGCAGCCCCTTTAAGATATCCGCGATCTCCCCGATCATGCCGCCCGCTTCAGCATAACGGCGGCCTTCTTTTGTGCTTCCAAAGCCGCTATTACGCGTTTGATTAAAAAACTCATAGCGCTCCATAAACGCTTTATGCTGAGCGAAAAAAAGCTGCGTTTGCTCACGCATTTCCGCCTCTTTTTCAACACCCAAACGGGCCAGAATTTCAGACATGCGCCCTGAATCCCTGAGCCGCTTGGCAAGAGCGATGGCTCGCGCATGTTTTTTGTTCATGGTTGCTGCCTGAGCACGCAATTGAAGCATCGGCGCATCGAAACCGGCAAACAGCGTCCTTAAGATTTCCTCTTTTTGCTTACGGGCCGCGTATTGTTCCTTGTCTAAATAAACATGAATCATCCGGAGAGGAATCGTCGAATGCGGGTCTTTCTTAATCTCAAGATCATAGCCATAATCTGGAAATTGTTTCTTCAACGCTTCGGGATCCGGGCCGGTTTCTAAGATAAACAAAATCAGCTTTGCAATATCTTCCTTAACTGCCTTTTCTTGGCCTGAAAAATTTAAGGCAATACCAAAATGCCTGTTCGATAAATGCTCGGACAAAGTCTTTTCGAGAGATTCGACGAGGCGCTTTTTGTCTCTAAAAATCACCAGCACGCGTCCGGCCACGAAACCTAGGTTGACCCGCTGGCTAAACGGAAAATCAAGTTCCAGCTTGTCCAGTTCGCGCGTCACATCGGCTACGGCGAAAGCAGCGTCTTGGGTAAGGCCCTGCGGCAGGGATTCTGGCGCAAAAGCGTTCTGCCACTGTGTTTTTAAGGTCTGCCAACCCGGCGAAGTTTCCCACGTTTTTAGAGCCGTTTGATCGATTTTTTCATGATAGCCCACATGCTGCTGAACAAAGGCCAGGAGGGTGGCTGGCTGCACATAACTCAAAGGATCGATAAAAAAATGGTGTTCGACGCGGCCGGCTGATTTTTCTTCAGCACTTTCTTTCCGAGGCCCAAGCACAAAGCCATTGCGTTCAAACGGCTCAAGGCCAAGCAAGGTCTCGTCACCTAAAAGAGGGCTCAAATACTCTTGAACCTGGGCCCGTGTTTTGAATTCATAACTCACCCGGTGCTGGGACTTCAAATCAGCGCGCGTTTCTAAAAACGCATTGATCTGTTCCATAAACCGGTCCAGCGGGACTGCGTTTATCCGCACTTCCGAACGCGGCTTTATTTTATCCAGCCCCTCACGCGCAGCTCTCAACAGGCCGGTATGATCGCCTTTACCACTCATGCGCGAGGTCGCGGCAACAATGGCGTCAAGCCAAGGCCGTAAGGCTTCTGTAAAAATCACAACCTTATCAAATTCTTGTGCATCTAAAAGCCATTGCAACGCTTCGGTCTGAACCCCGTAGCGCTCTCCTTGAAGAAGCGTGACCGTGCGTTCGATTTTTTTGAAATTGCCGGGGTCATTTGGCCGAAGCGTACTCAGCAGCTGTCTCCATTCCGCTCGACGGTCTTGACGGACATGATCCGGCATCGATCGATCCTGTTTGATTTGAAATGCAATATTCAAATTCAGCGGCTCGATCTCCTGCATCTCGCGCGTGCCCACGGCGGAAGTAATACGTACGGCATGATTCTTGGCGCTTAAGCGGACTTCGAAAGTGCCCCAAACACGATAGCCCTCTTTGAGGGATTTCTTTTCCGGATCAACAATAGTCAGAACAAAATGAGCGTCATGAACCGAAACGTCTTTGACTTGAATAGGCCTGAGCATTTCCAAAAACCAGCGCTGCGTTTTCTTCAACTGTCCAAGGGTGGCGATGGGCTCATTCAACTTTTCTTGCTCAAGCTGAAAATTCGTCTGTTCTAATTCCGTTTGACTTTTCCACGGATCGCTAAAGCCGGTTTCTTGTTCTCTCAAAAATTGGGTGAATTGAAACAGGGCTTTACGAATTTTTTCTGGAGTGGGGTCCGCTATTTTGAATTGATCATGATAAATCTGATACGAAACCCCTGCATGCCGGGACTGCCCTTCCCATATGCGTTTGAGATCGAAACGATTTGACGCATTCCGCACTTCGGAGCGTTGGGCGGGCTCAGCAGCATTGTCCTCGAGATCGCTCGCCTTTTGCTGTTCTGCGTTGACAAACTCATTAAACTCATTACCACCAGTGATGCGATTAAGCACCATCGTTTCAATGTGCTGTACGGTTTGATTGAGCGCGGGCATCAGCACAAGCACCTCGGCGTCGCTAGGCGCTTTCAAAATTTCTTCAACAATGGCAACCAAGGGCTTTAAGCTGGGATCGGGCTTCGACATGGACAGAGAAATAACGCTTGTGATATCCGCCGGGGTAAGCTGGCGCACCATTTCCAGCAATTCTGGAACTTGGGCAGTGGCGGCCACAGGAATGATCTCGCGGCCAAGCAGGCGAAAAGCCAAAAGCGCCAAAATCATGTGAAAAGACGCTCCCCATTCGCCTTCCAAGGTTACGGGAATTTGATAACGAGCGGCTGTCTCGGCAATCAACCATAGATCGCGGATTAACAGCGGATTGAGTTCTTCCAGCGAACCCTCTTTGCCCATCCGTTCTTTCAGAATCGATTTGCTGAGATCATTGGAGCCGATGCCGATAAAACGCGGCGCAGGCCTGGCCGTGCGTACTTGATCCATGGCCTGAAACATCGTTTCGCGTTCATACTCGACGCTGTGTGTATCCTCGAACATATATCCTATGGGAATTTGATCGATAAGGCCGGACAGCACCGTACCGTCTGTAGAAATCAGCGAAGTCACTCTCTGGCGCCTGGCTTCATCCGCATGATGCAAGTCCGCCTCAATGCCATTCAGAAATTCTTTCTTGGCTTCTAGAATCAATTCTTCAATGGCGTAAATTTCAGCCGCAGAGCGTACATCCGAAAAAAGAATTTTGAGGCTTTCCTTGCTGGCGCCCTGGTGCAAATGCGCACCAAAAAGAGCACGCAGCTGCCGCTTGCCAAAATCGCGGAATTCCCGGTATTGGGGGTCACGGCTTAGATAGAAACGCGCTCCGGAGAGTCCAGGCAAAATATCTTTTTCGATATTCCATGCTCCGCGGTGCTCCCCCTCCACCAAAAAATGCGGGCGTTTGTCGGGCGCCACGTCAAAAAGCCGCACCACTAAAGGCCGCGGCGGCTGCGCTTCGCTAAAAAAGCGGTAGGAAAGAAGTTCAGTGATGGCCAGCCGCAGACGGTCTTCATCTTGTTCGATGCCCGGACGGTTCAAATCAACAGTCAAAAGTTCTTCCATGCGGAAAAGACCAATGCCCTGCATACCCGCCCGCTTGACGCGCGAGTTCTGGTCATTTTTTTCTTTGAAAGCCGCCAAGCTGGTTTCATCTCCCCAAAAATCCACAGACTTCCCGTTAAAAGAAGCGGGCTCCAGCGCTTTACCCTGATAAAATTTTTCCATGTATTTGTAAATAATCCGGCGGGCGCGCCATTCCTCGAGTTTCTGGGCATCAGGCTCGATCATCAAAAGCCCTTTTTTGCCGTCAAGCATGCCATAAAGCCCCGTGCGAATATCTTCGAAACGCAAACCGGCGGCTTGAAAATCGGCTGAAGTCAAAACAACAATATCCCGTTTTTTTGCATAAATATACCAGTGCGGAATGCGGTATTCGCGCTCTCCTTCAATCCTGGGGGTCACGATACCGACAATCTGGCCATGGTTGCGCAAACTGCTCATCATGGAGTTGTAATCACCCTCATGCCTAATCCGGGGAATAAATACCACGATCGGTTTGGTGGGCGCCTCGCCCTCAAAAACACCGTGTTCAGCCACGTCAAAATAACGCATCAGAAAACCATACGGGATTCCGTCGATAACCTTTCGGTTGAGATAAAAAAACTTGGCGGCCGCGTATTGCACGGGCCGGCCTTTCGCGATCTCTTTAAGCGCAAACTGGTTGAAGTTGACAAACAAATTGCGATGGTCCGCCAGCATGGGAAATTGCTTTACGGCTTCTTTAACGGCCGCAGCATGCCTGGCCCGCTCTTCCGTCTTGCGTTGTTTTTTAACTTCAGGCGTATCATTCTGTTCATAAATAAAATCATACGTATCCAATTCGTCCATGATCGGCTCGTAATAACCCATTTGCTCTTCCATGGTTTCCAGCATATGCTGAAGGAAATCACGCTTGGAGTCTTTGGTAGCGGCATTGATATCATTTCGCAGCCCGTCGATCCGTTTTTGAATATCATCCAGCACAACTTGAATTGCCGCCGGCCCTGATTTTCCGCTCTCAATTTCATTCAGGATGCGCGCAATGCCATACTGCGGATCGTCGAACATCAGGCGCCGGCCTTCCGCTAATTCACGCTCTTCTTTAATCGTTGACACAGCTTTGGTGTTGAATCCATAGGGCAAATTTAAAATCACCTCAAAAATCTTGATCATGACCAGCTCTTTCTGGCGTTCGATCAAAAGGCTCTTAAGTTCATCCGCGCCAAGAGAACCCACGGCCGTATCCACAAAAGAGAGCTGCTCGCGATGAATTAAAGCTGGTATCAATTGTTCTCGGACAAAACGGCGGGCTGCTCCGGCCTGCGGATTAACAGTGCTCATATGTTCCAGAAGCGCGTCGAGTACAATTTCGCTTTTTTCATGCCGTGTGCGGATAATATCCTTGGCCACGGCCACGATACGATCGGCGCCGGTTAAAAGAGACTCACTCTCGCTTTCCAACAGGCTTTGCCCGCGCACTTGCGCCCAGATTGTTTCAAGAGCAGCCACTTCATTTTCCACCTTGGCCAGCGCCTCTTCGGGCGTATCATGCGGCCGCACCAGTGAAATGTTCAGCCTTTTTTTCTTGGGCTCGTAGACAAAAATTTCACCTTCGGCGATATTCAGAGCTTTCGGAGAAACGCCCGAAATCGTCATATTGCGAAAATCAATATCCGCCGAAATCTGCTCTTGAGCTGCGGCATTACGCACTTCCGAGCGCTTCTTATCAAGCGCATAGAGAGCTTCTAAAGCGTCTTGGGCGCGCTTATGCTTGGCCAGCCACTCACGGCCGGCGTTTTCGAGTTTATAGGTGGGTATGGTTTGTGTGCGCTCGATCTTTTTTTGCAAATAGGGATTCCACTGCACAACCGTTTTATCCGTCGAAGCAATTTCAATAAAGCCAAAACCTTTTAAAGCAACAAGATTCTTTTTAACGATATTATCTGAAAAATCTCCGGTCGGCACTTTGGACCTCTCTACAAAAGTCCCGGGTTTTGTGCGTTTCATAAATAAGAGAATAGCGCGTAAATGCTCCATACGCGCAAAAGCATCTTCAGGAACACCGGTGCGCGGAGTTAGCTTGAGCGGAGACACCTTGGGTTTTTCAAAGTTTTGGCGCGCCCAGCGGATCAGAAAATCTTTAAGTTCAAATTGCCATTCCGCAGCATCATCGGTCAGTTGTTGAAACGAACGGTCGAGATGCATCCAGACCGCATCCGGCGCGAAAAGCGCAGGCGCATTCGCTTGAGTCATGTCGTCGGCGCTATGCATGACATCCCTTTGGCGGGGGCTGGGTCCATTGACCAAAACGATTTTCGCTTTTCGATCGGGCTGTGTCCTAAAAAAATCTTTAAAATCCGCGGCGCTACGGATGCCGACACCATTGTCTTCAAAACCCATTTGCATCAGCGCGCTTTGAGCGCCGGCGCGGCGGGACATATCGGCATCGATAATCACTACAGCGTTCCGGCCGGCAAAAGTCAGAACTTTTTCCCAAATTTGTTTATCGCTTAGCTTGGCCCTTACTTCGGAACGAGGCAAATCAACTCCCGCATTGGCCAAAAGCGGCAGCATGATTTCTTGGTGAATGATGCTGGCCGTGGGAATTGAAAAAAGACTGTAATTCGCCAGATCATCCGAAAAATGCTCGTGATTGACTTCGTAAAACCAAGCCTTGGTGATGCGCGCAAGCCATTCCCGGCTATATCGTTTTCCCAGAAGGGCGCGGTAAATAGTCACGGCCAATTCCTGGGCCGGCAAAATCAGATGATCTTCGGGTTCGTCAGGATTAAAAAATTGATTACGGATGGGGACGGACAGGCCTTTATCCGGCGCATCACTTAAGACCTCTTCGCCGATTCTGCGCTGCAGCCAGCGCACAAAAGCTTGCTCATCATTCAAGTCTGGCGGTGCAGCGCGCATCTCGGAGCGGAGAGAAAGAGTTGGAAGTAAAAGCGAAGCCGTGCTCTGCTCCGACTTTCCTGAGGGATCAAGTCTTTCAACTTTTTTACGCATTTCAGACCGCCCGCCAAGCTGCCGTCGAAGTTCCGCCAGCCGGTCTATGAGGTCCTGCCTTTGCGGCGCAGCTTCATGGATCAACTCCTCCACAACTTCGATGACGCCCGCAAGCTCACCGGTAGGCACCGTCGCCGGCTCTGTGACAGCTGGCTTCACAGGCAAAGGCGCCATCGGCAGCAATCGTTTCGTCGGTCCGTGCTGAATCTGTATGCCCTGATGCGGCCCTGGATGCTTTTGGACATGCCTTTCTAAAATGGCCTGAAGCGGCTCCGCATCGTTTTCAGTAAAACGGATGCTGGTCTCGCCAATCTGTAATTCGCTGTCAGTATTCATTTCTGAAGCCAGCGCAAAGCCTTCGGCAAGTAAGGTTTGCAATCTCGCCGGCGTACGGGCTTCCAGCGTCAAATAATCATCCACAGACCCCACGTGAATCCAATAGCCCTCATCCGTTTTTTCAACCCGCACTTCGCCGGATTTAGTTTCTGACTTTTGCAGCAAAAGCAGCATGATTTTTTCATAGAATTCGAGATAATCGCGTCGCTGAGGCCCTTCGGTCATGGACGCTGCGTTTTTGATTTCCAGGGGTTCAGGATCCGTGCCAAAACCCTCCGCACTCATACCCCGGCCTGCAAAAACCCGGACCTGATAAGCCTCTCCTTCTTCGCCATCCCCTGCTTTGGGCAGCCGGTAAACACCCGACCGGTTTCTCTGCATACGGCCGAAAGCCGCGCCGCCGATAATCTGGATAATTTTCATAAACTGGTCACGCCGTTTCTGGCTAAACCCTGTTGTGGCCGCCATTTCTCGAATGGTTTTTGCCGCTTCAGGCCACTTCAGCCCTGGAAATTCTTCCGGCGTAACTTGCGATACTGGAACAAGAATATCTCCCAACTGCGCCAGCGCTTTATAAACATCCAGGCCGCGCATCGCTTCATAAAAAGAGTCGCTGACAATCACTGCCGGCCGGCCGTCGCGGCGCAGCGTCATATCCAGCACCGGATTTTCCCCGGGCCATTTTGCCAGAGTATTTTGAACTTCCGGAAAAAGGCGGCGCACATCCGGATTCGTATTCAGATTGACAGTCACCATGGGATAAAATTGCAGCGCTGCGAGAGGCTGCTGCGAACCCGTTTTGTGAATAACCATCAGCCAGCGTTTCTCCATCAACGTCTCATCGGCCTCCGCCAAGTCTGCGGGCACATCGCTGATTGAAAAAGTCAAATCTGAAAAAATGCCGCGGCCGGCATCCCGATGCTGAATCTGCACGTTCATTTCCGTTCTTTTTTGAGAACGATCGTCAATGACTGCCGGATAACCCGCAGCGGCCAAATCTTGCAGACCTGCTTTGATTTCCCAGGGATGGCGCGGCTCGAAAGAACGCAGAGGCTTTACAACGGCACTCGTTTTTAGAAGATCTGTAATGCGCGCGTCGCGCGTGTCATCATGGGCCGCAAGCACAATCGGCTGCGTATGCGGTGTTTTCCGGCCGAATTGTTTTTGAATATAGTTCAGGAGCGCTTTGTCAAGCACCAGCAGGATTTCACCGCGCATGCGCGCATCGGGCACTGCGGCAAAATACTCGAGCGCGCGCAGGCCTAGATTTTTAGGATCCGGAAACGTTTTTTCGCTTTTGTCAATTTTAACGGTGACGTTTGCAGCGCCAAAAATCAGCACCAGGCTGCTATTTTCATCCGGCGCCCCTGAACCAAACAATTTTTTAATCAGGCTAGAAGGAGAAATCGTGATCGTAAGCGTGTCTTCATTTTCGTCATATTCAAATTTTCGCGTCATGGCCGTTTCATCTGGCAGGCTTTTTAATTGAAACCCTTGACGTCCTTCCGGCAGCTTCGACAGCTTCTCAATATACGGCCCGCCGCCCCGCTGAGCCACGGTGCTGTATAAACGCTGATACACAGCGCCCCGGTCGAGCGCGCGCATTTCGGAACGCGCCTCACGACTTCGCAGCGGCAGCAGCCTATTCAGCGCTTTCTCAAAAATCACACTCGTCAGCCCCCAGATAAAATGCATGGTGATTGGAACCAGCAAAGAGTTGGTTTGATAATAAGCATAGGAGGCAATCGCTCCCATCAACCCATGTTGAAGCCACTTGCCATTGCCATGAGAACGGAAAATTTCGGCATTCATGACCATGGACAGAAAAACTCCCAAGGATAAGCCCAATCCCCCCAGCGAAACCCCAAAAATAGGCAGGGTAAAATTCAACGGCTCTTTGAATCCCACGAGTGTGACCCACCATAGATTGGAAAGGTTAAACCAGCCGTAACGGAACCAAATTTCTTCATGGATAGAAGCTGCGCTCACAGCGGCCGGGGTTTCTGGTTTGCGGGGCTGAAGCAGATGCGCAATTAAGGAATAGCCCAACACTCCCAGCAAAAGATAATGAACGTTCCAATCAAAAAACAAACGGTATCCGGACGCAATATTGGCAAAAACCCCACTCCCCCAAAACATATTGGCCAGCAAAATCACCGGAATGCCAAACACGAGCGTGAACCGGCTCAAGGACTTATCTTCTTCGATCTCTGACGCGTCCTCGGACTGCTCGTTTTGTGATGGGAGAAAACCTGTTTTAAAGTCGTAAGCGAAAAAGGCTAAAACAACAAACATCGCCGCTGACGCCACAAAACTACCGATAAGGCCATAAGGACCGTTCCACAAATGAAAGAAAAGTTTCGTCGAGAAAATCATTCCATACAAAACCGTCAAAGCACTCAAAAGAGTCCGCCAAGACCAAACCTCTCCGGCAGACGAAGGCATGTCCGCCAGATGTATTTCTTCCAACTCACGCCGTGCTGTGTCTACTTCTTTTTGAGTTTCTGCCACTGCGGCGCGGGCGCTCTCTACCGCTGCCCGGCCTGAGTCTCTTCGTTCTCTGGCTCTTTTAACTATTTCTTTAGCCGCATCTTGCTCGTCGCCCAGCAATCGTTCCAAACGAGGCTGCGAAGGCGCGTCTTTAGTAGCCGCCGGCTGGGGCTGTTTTGGATTGCGCCGCCTGGCAGGTTTCCGCAACGTAAGGGCCAACGCCGCTTCCAATCCGGAGATCAGTTCTTCAGAAGAAATACCCGCGGAGTCAGGGAGCGCCAGCCGAATATCGTAGATTTTCCGCAAGGGCTGCTGCTGAGAGCCTTCGGGGATGACTTCAATTTTTGTGGGATCATAGCCAAGCCCCACCATGTGATCGCGCAACGCCTCCACCGCTTTGCCGCCCCGGAGCAGCACATGAATATTCGCGCGCCACGCCGGCTCGAACACAACCTTTGTTTTCGAACGCATTTCGGAACGGATTTGGCTAAAGACGCCCCGCGCTAAGTCACGGCTCTGCAGCATTTTTGCAGCTTCGATCACGATATTGGATGAAGCAAAGCCGTGGGCTTGCCAAATGGCTTTGACGCTGCGCATGGAACGGCCGTTTGTGTTAATGCCCAAATCCACCACGCCGGCAGGCAGCCCCAGACGCGCCGCGACCAAGGCCTGATGCAGCGAAGAGCCGTCGGCTGTCCCCACCACAGGAACAAAGGCGCGTTCTTCGAGCGGAATCAAGCGGCGTAAATGCGGATAGTTTTTTTCATCCCGCGCGTCTAAGTACTGCAGATAATCAGCCTCTTGAATATCGCGGCCGTGCCGGCCCACAAGCAGGCTCGGGCTGGTGATCACAATCACATTGGCGTAAATGCCCGCCCTAAGAAGCTGGTCGGAAGCTTCGACGGCCTGAGTCACCGCCGGGCCGCTGACTAGAATATGCACGACATTCTCAAGCGGGTTATAAGCCTCAGGCTGCTGAAGATAAAGCTCGGGAATATCTCCGGCTTTGACAACTTCGCGCAGGTATCGCTGACGGTCTTCAACCGAAAATCCGCGAAAGTCAATGAGCCTGTAGCCGCCACGCAGCACTTGTTCGCCCCATAGAGGCTGGATTGCTTCGCGGCCAAGCGTTTTCCCGTTGGGTTGATAGATTTTTTGCTGCGACAATCTTTCCCAAAGTAATTTTCTCGGTACAGGCACCGTTGAAGCGCGAATGTAACTAATCGCCCGGTCTTCCGTCTGGCCGGTTAGCATGCGCCGCATGATCTCAGGAAAAATATATTCCAACTCATCGATGAAGGCCGGCTCATAAGCAATCGTATTGGGCATCATCAGAGCAATCAGCAGGGACATGATCGACTGATGCAGGCCGCCTTCCGGCGCAAGCCCGGAGCCGGAGGGCGTGCCAAGCGCAATGACCGGCGCTTTCCAATATTGGCCGTAAAACCAAATATCCAGCGCGCGGCGGAAAATAAACATGTCGTAAGCCGGTACAATAGGAAAAAGCGGTACGCCAAAAAATCCGGCCGATTTTGCAAAGGCAATCGCAAGATTGACAGCCTTCATCTCCGCCAGCCCGGCTTCCAGGTGACGCCCCTGCCAGGATTGCCGGGTGCCAAAATCCAAAGCCGGACCGTACGCTGCAGCTCTTTGGATGAGCGCTCGCACAGAGTTGGCCGGAGGTTTTCCAAAAATCGATCCCGCGGCGGACGGCAGGGTCGAAAGCATCACATCCGGGGAAATGGCCACAAGCCCGTCCGCAAAAGGTTTCCATGCCCGGTCCGTTGCATCGAGTTCGTTTTCGTTGGTTTTTGCAATTTTTAAAAGATGACTGATTAAAGTGTTCAACGCCACCTGCGTCGGGATACGCCCTGAAATAGCGCCCAGGTCAAAGCGCTTTGGAAAAACCGCTGGTATTTTAGCGGCGGCCTGATCATGATTTTTCTGCACTTGCATTTCGTTGATTGCTTCCTGGCGCTGGATTTGGCGGCTGAGCCGCGCCAGCATTTGGCCTTCTTTAGAATCTGCGGCAAACATCGGAAAATCTTCTTGATCCGGAATGCCGGAGGCGGCGCGCAGTTCCTGCATTTGCCCGGCTGTCAAAGTTTGATTGTGATTCTTGGGATTACCCATCAAGGCGGGGAGGCCGTGGCCTTTGATCGTCCAGGCAATGATGGCCACAGGTTTTTTGTGCTGAGCCCGTGCCTCTTCCATCGCCCGTGTCAGCTTCACCAGGTCATGTCCGCCAAGATCGGTAAACAATTCGAAAAGTTTGCCGGCCCTTTCATCGAGAAAATCCGAAAGCGCTTGTCGTTCCGTCTCGCGGACCCTGGGCTTCAGCGCGATTTTCAATTCGCGGTCGAAGTTTTCAGGTGCCCGGGCGCCGATCGCAAGCAAGGCCTGATATTCGGCGTTGGTTAATTTTTGAAGGACTTTTTTGAATAAAGCGCCTCCGGATTTTTGGAATTCGGCTTCGATTTTCCGGCCCCAGCGCAATTCGATGATTTTCCAACGGCCGTAACGGTGTTTGAGTTCGTCGTAATGAAACCTCTCACGGTTTCCATCCAACGATTGTCGGTTATAATCAATCACATGAGTCACGTTGGAAGCTTCGTATTCCACAGCAGCATTCAGCATTTCAAGCGCATTGCCTTCATCGGTTTCGCCGTCGCCGATCAAAGCCCAGAAATGCGCATCGCGGGGCACATCGTAGCCGCGTTTGACTAAATAGCGGTGCAAAATGGCCAAAGCCACCGTCGTTGAAGCGCCCAGGCCTACCGAACCCATGGGAATATGTTGCCGTCCTGGGCCGCCTGGCTTGGGGTAGGCGGAAATACCTTCAACGTCAGACGGCAAGGTCTCGCCGCCCTGTTCCGCCAGCAGCGGTTCGATCAGTTTTTGGATGGCCGGCGCATCCTCGGGGCGCAGATCCGCCGCAATCACCTTGAGTAATTCGTTTTTCAAATCCGGCACAGGCATGTTGCGGTATTGCCTAAGAATTTTTTGAGCGGTGGCCGGGTCCGGATGCAGTTTGCCTAACAAAAATTGAATCGCCATATCGGCGGGTTGAGCATGCGGTTTGGCGGCCGCATAATCATGATCGTGCATGGCCAGCCATGCGGCCATTAAAATGTCTTTCATCGAAGAAGCGGCGCTTTGATGCCCGCCGATTTTGACTTCATGTTTGTCTTTACTGGCCAAATAAACCATATTGGCCTGAATAAAATTAATCCGCGTCATAATGCTTTGCCAAACAGCGTCATCTTCCGGCAGCGCCGTATGCATGGGTGTTTCAGCAACAGTGGAACGCATTTCGGAACGAGCAAGGTTCTGTGAATTCGCTGCCTCTGGCGTAGAAGGCTGCGCGGCCCTCTTAAGGGCGTCTAACGCTTCTATTTTTTCCATGGTTGCATCATGGGCGGCGTCCGCGTTTTTGGCATAACGGATTGCCAGCGCAAACGGCGTAAACACGCCCACAACCAAAAACACGCCGGCGGCAGCCATGGCAATCACGGCATTTCCTATCAGCATGAATAGCCATTGCATCACTAAAAATGCTCCGACGACGCCGCTCATGACAAACATCTGGGTCAGCACTAAAAAAAAGTTGGCTTTGGCATGTAAAGCATGAATGGTGTCTTTCGCGAGATCGATCTCGGCTTGTTTTCGCTGAATCTCCGCCGAAGTTGTTTCTGTCTGTGCCGGCTGTTGTCTTTTTCGGAACTCAAGCTCGATCTGCATGACAAGGCTGTCTAATTTTCTGCGCTGTTCTTTCAAAACGCGTTCGCGCAGCAAGCTTCTGATCGTCAGATAAAATCCAAAAACAATGGCGGCCACTGAAACAATCGTGGCGGCCGGAAGATTCACCTGAACTACTCCCAAAAGAGGAATGAAAGAGGCTGCAATGATGAGCTCAATGGCTCCGAAAATTGTCAACCGTGAGTTTTTTTTGAGCCGCTTTTCAAGGTCAGCCTTCTGATGCTGGGCTTCCGCGTAAGCGATTTGCAATTCATCCATCGACATCTCCGCCAGCCTCGCTTCCAGCGCCTGCTGAAATGATCCGGGTGCTGTTTCACCGGTGCGCACTTCTGAACGGCCAAAGAGAGTTAGAAGTTGGAGGTTGTCCGCCTTAAAAACGGCGGATCCTTCCTTTGGCGGAGAAGTTGGAAGAAAAGCGGGTTGTTCTAGTTTCGAATTTGTGCTAGCATTTTGATAATTATGAAAATCAAATCCGCTATCCCAAAAACCATTCTGTCTGTTTTGCAAAGCTTGAATGCGGCCCAAATGCATGAGGTGATCCGTTTCGCCATGTTCATTCGCACCCGTCCGGAGCAGGCTTATTTCTGGACCCGGGACTGGCAAGCCAAAGAACGTTTGGCGTCCAGAGACAAGAAAATGGGGCGTATCCGCGGCAACGGCTCCTCCGGCGGCCTGATCGATTTCCTCCATTCGTGAAAGTTTTTGCATACGAAAGCTTTCGCCGTTTCTATAAAAATCTGCCTCAATCCATTCGGAAGAAAGTGGATAAACAAATCCACTTAATGGCTGAAAACCCGCGTCATCCCTCGCTACAGATGAAAAAGATCCAGGGAACGCGCGGTTTGTGGGAAGCCCGCGTGGATATTCACTACCGGATGACGTTTGAGATGCTTGAAGGCGGGATTTATCTGCGCGTTGTCGGAAATCACGACGCTGCGTTGAAAAATCCTTAATCCCATCGCGCATCTCCGCTCTGACCAAAAGACGGGCTTTGGCGGCGACGGCGGCTTTTTGCAGCGGTGCGGCTAACGGATTAACGTTAGCAATGGCTTCCTCGAGTACCGCTGAAAACTCTGCATAAAAAATGTTTTTCTCAGCCTGCGTCAATAAATTGACAGGGCTTTCCAGAAACAGGGGGATGAAACCCTGCAATGTTTTGTTGAAAATTTTTCCTGGAAAAGCTCCGACGCCGTCAAGATTCAGGCCGGTTTCAAATAAATTTTTCAGGTCGCGCAGGTTGACGATGCGATCCGCCAGCTTAATCAACTGCACTTGACGGATAAATTCATCGCTATAAGCGCTATAGCGTGCGGAGCCCTTAAATTCGGGCCGGAGATCCTTGTTATAGATGCTGCGCGGATCGACCAGCCGGTGGAAATACTCTGCTTCGCCGCCCGCAGCTTCGCTCAGTTTGGTTAACATACGAACCCCAAGGCGAATTAAATTAATATCTTTACGCTGACGTAAACTGCCGTCCACATCGCGCTCTAAAATCACTTTCAGTTGATCGTAAAACCCTTCCTGGTCTTCGCGCGTATCATGCAAGAGTGCGATTTGAATGGGCAAAGCCTCCGTCACATTGAATTTTTCGATCAGCGTACGCGCGACCTGGAGTTGATGCGCAAAATAAGGCGTTACGCCGTCTTTGCGCAGTTGATGCTTATGCGCTTCCAGGCCCCAAAGCGCGGTTTCGCGGATATTTTTCGCATCTTCGAGGCTGAGCCTTTGGCTGGAGGCACTTTTTTTCTGATGGATTAAATCGATCAAGCTTTCTATTTCTCCGGCCAGCTTACCGGCACCGTTCCAATCGTACCCGCGCAGAGCAAAAGCTTCGAATTGCGGATAAAAATTCTCCGGGGGTACGCCATCTGGATTTAAAAGAATAAACCCGGCTTCTCTGCGGATTTCGGTAATATCGCCGGTTTCGCGCAAACGTTTTTCGATTTCCGCTGGTTTAATATTGGAATCGCGGCGGAGCATCCGGCCGCGCAAAACATCCGCCGCTTTTTCGGCATAGGCTGCGTCCGTTTCTCCCGAATAGGGCAAAGGCAATACGCCGGCGATACGCACTTGGGCTTTTGGCCAAAGCTGCTGCAGCGTTTTAGAGGATCTGAGCGCTTCCATGACGAGCACTTTATTCTCGAGCAGGGCCTCTAATACATCTTCGAGGCTGTAACCGTAATGATGGCCCGAATTGAACCGGGGCGCATACATAAAACCGTCCTGAAGTTCGCGTTCAAATTCTTCCGAGCTTAAGAAATGATGATTTTTCAGACGGGAGTCTTCAGGCCGTGGAAAGCGCGTCGTCGTACGAATGAGCCGCGTGAATTTATCGGGATGATTTTTAAGCAGCTGCCGGACCGCGGTGGTCTTACCGGAAGCGCTTAAGCCCACGACGGACAAAATTCGCGGCGCCGGCGGAAAAGCGCGAAACGCATCGCGAATTAAACGCCGGAATTTTTGATACCCTTCCGCCGAATGCGGCACCTGTTTGTACTGCCTGGCTATATCCAGAATGAATGCGGCGGGGTCTTGTGCCTGGCGCACGGAATCTTCGCTAAGCGATTCCAATAAGCGCGCCTCCTCCTCGAAAGATGTAGGGTTGCGCTGCCCAACGCCTTGGACCCGGATCACAAACCTAGGTAGACTGCCTTGCGCGTCAACGGCCATATCAAAATGCGCGCCGGGCAAAAAAGCCTGGATCGTTTGAATGTTGGTGGCAAGATGCGGTGTGATTTCGGAAACGCTGATGACGGACTCGCCCTGCGCCAATGCCATCAAAAGCACCAGCATGTCCGCGACATGCTTATCAACGGCAGCGCCCGATTCATGAAATCGCGTTAATTCTTCCACGAGGTCCTTCAAACGCTTGGCTGCTTTGCTAAGATCTTTTTTTAAAATCTCAAAGCCGCCGGCTGAAGCATGCTCATAATCCGCTCTAAGCGTAACAAAGACGGCTGGGCCATTCGCAGACAACTCGCTGACATTTTCAACGGAAATCTCAAATTGCTCTGCGCTAAATGTTCGGGCTAATTTACTGCGTAATTCTTCGCGCAAAGCCGCGATTCCTTCGGCATCAGCAATGCCGGCCGTATAAATCACAGCCTGAATTTTCTTTAAAGCGCCGCGCTCGATCAATGACAGCGGCGCCAGCGGGCCTTGCACGGGCCGGATGTGCATGCGCGCTTGGCCGCCTTGACCGTGCCAGCCGTAACGCACAAGTTCCAGATGCGCATCCATACCCATGCGGCGCGCCAGCGGCAGCAGGATGTCTTGCACATGATTCAGCGGAAGTTGATGCTTGATATGTGTGCCTCCTTGAAGGGTAATGTGCGATTCCTGCGGGGCAAAAGAAAGCAGCGGCAGCAAACTCTGAAACACTGTTCCTGTGATGCTCTCGGTGGCACCCAGCGCGTCCATATCCTTCGCATAAGTTCCGCCGCTGATTTTTCCAGGCAGTATCTGCACTTGAGAAGAACCGCGTTCATTGCCGCTAAGCGTCGCATCCGCCATTTCAGCCATAAGATCCAAGTTAAGGGTATGAACCATTCTTAATCCGGGCTGATCACGAAGGGCGCGAATCTTCACCAGTTCCGCCGGCTGACCGGTGAGCGCCGACAAAATCGCCGCTGTGCGCAGGACTTGCCCGCCGCCCTCGCCTATCGAAGCATCCAGCACAACTCGCACTTCAGCACGCGCCGGTTGATAGGGTGTTTTCGCGGCAAACATATCGTAGCCCGTGGTTTTGGCCACACCGCCATCGGTCAAAAGAGCATCCAGCGCTGAGACTTCCACAGGCGTCACCTTGCCGTTCTGTTTGATATCCAGCAGCACATGCTCCACGTTCGATAAATCGTCGCCCACCGCGATCATATCCGCATAAGCATGATAAAGACCCAGATCCACAATAACTTGCTTCAACTGCTTCCAAAGCGGACGGCCTCTGTGCCCAGCGGCCATTTGCTGGTAAAAATCAGGCGTCATGGGGACCGCATGAATATCGGCCGCGTTAAGTCCGATTAAGGCATAACGCATGAGTTTTTGTAATTTTAAACGCAGCTGCAGGGAGCGATCGATCTCGCGGGACGCAGAAAACTCCGCAAAAAAATCAGAGTCGCGCAGCAGCGTAATCAGCCAGGCAATCTGCCGTAAGTTTTTCAAAAGAAATGCATCTTTCCAGCGGGCCACGTCGTCATGGGTCAGACCTTCAAGCCCGCCCATTTTTTTGCTGCGGTATTCGTAAGGGGTATCGTCAAAATCAAGAATGATGCCAAACTGTCCTTCAAGACTATTTAAAAAATCTTCGGTCACGGCCTCGTTTGAAGGAAGAGCGCGCAGCGCGGTTTTGAGAATGGCAAATTGGTCATTGATAAATTGGCGGATAGACGGCGGAAGCTGGATCTCATTTTCCATGAGCCGGCGCGCCAAAGGTTCTTTGGGCGCAGGGGGAATTCCCTTGGCCGCGCGGTACAAATCCTTCACCTCTTCACGCGCGCTGTGTAAACGGCCCAAGGCTTCACCCGCAGTTGGAGCGCCGCGAAAAACATCCCGGACCGCCTTGAGATCAAGCAGGCTCAGACGAACCGGCGTTTCCGCATTTTTAAAAGCTTCGTATGAAATACCCGCTTCCGAATATCCCACATTCCCAAGAAGGGCTTTTACGGCATCCCGCGCAGGATCGAGATAATGGATCAATTGCCGGCCCGTATGTTTATTACGGCCGCGGTCAAAAAGCGTTGCGTCCAGACGCGGCGATCTTAAATAAGCCGGCTCTGAAGCGTCCGCAATGCCGTCCAAGGCTTTAAGCCGCGCTTGTTCGTACCGGACCACCGGCGCGCTTACCTCCCAGATGTGCTGGATCAGACGCTCTAAAATATTTTGATAATCCGAAGGTAAATTTTTGGTAAGAGAAGCGGCGGCGCCTGGCAAGTCTTCCGCAGGGTCCCGCAGCGCCTGATCCACGGTCTTCAGCGCCTCGCGCGTGGTAGCCGCCTCGGGTACTGCGGGAAGCGTTTCAAGGCCATCGAGCAGTTCCTGTCTCGAAAAAGAACTGATATGTTTTTCGAGCGTCTGTTTCCATTGATTGATTTCGTCTGCGCTCAAAGCTGGATTCAGACCGTACTGCTCAGGGTTCCGGCTCAACTCATCCAGCAATTCATAAAGACCCAGCCGGGCGGCGGCCAGCAAACGCGTGACATATTCTGAGATATTATGCTGATCGCGGCTCTTGAGATGCTGCCATTCGCCAAGGGCTATTTTGAGACGCTTCAACCCCATGACATAGACCGCCGCGACGGTCTGCCGTTTGGCATACGGGGATTCGGTGGAAAGGCGGATTTTTTCAAGCAAGCGCACGAAAAACTGCCGGTCCATTTCACGCGCCACCCGTTTTGTGACACGGGGAGCGTGCGCCGCAGCCACAGCATCGTGCAAAGCACGCTCGCGGGCCTGCCGCGGCTGTGCAATTTCGCGTTCGCCAAAAGCTTCGGCGGCTGCCGAAGCGGTATGCATCGTACCGAGATCCATTCCATGCGACCGGCTCATCGACTGCCCGGCCACGCGCTCAATAATCCGCCGGAATTGAACCGCCGCTTCACCCGACAATTGCGTATCGCGCGCCCATACTTCCAGCGAGTTTTTTTCGGGGGTGGCATCTTCCAATTCTCTCAAAAGAATAATGGCCGCCGTCTCAGGCGATGTGTCAATGCGGTCATCAAGCATCTCCCGGACCATGCCGACGGCCCGCAAATACCAGGCAGAGGGGTCATGGCGCGTATTCTCGAGATAAAGCCGCCGGATTTCACCCAATACCGAGCGCCACTCGGAAAATTCTTCAGCCGCGGGCCCGGTTTTGGCCAAAGGTTTTAAATCCGAAATAATACTCGCATACATTTTTTTGAAAGCGGAATTCCGCTGCTTCATCTGCGCATCCGTCACATGGACAAGGCGCTGAATTAAACGTTCGTCAAAGTAGCCGGCTTCGATTTCTTTCGACCAAGCCTCCTGTTTCTTGCCGTAGTGTCTCAGCGTAAGACCGGCCGCCACAAGGCCCAGGGCCGCAAGTCCCAAACCCAAAATTTCCAAGCCGGAATAAGCCGCTTTGGCGTGTTCGGCCATAAGATTTTTCAAAAAAGGGATCCGATCGATCAACCAGGAAAAATCGACCCCGGCCGCAAAATAGAGCACGATCGGAACTAAAATGATCCCGAGAATTTTATAAAGCCACGTCACCATGAACTGGATGAGAAGTTCGCGAATCTCATAGACACCCGAGTGAATCTTTCTTTGCCAGAAAGACGGCGTCACCTCCGGCCATTTAAATTCGCGCAGGCTGTAATCTTCACGTACGGCGTCGATCAAAGCCACAAAGCTGCGCATGGCTTGGTCCCGGTAAAGCACGCTCCAGGGGCGGGTCACGACCTTGCCGGATTCGCCGTCGTAATAAACCAGAAAACTGCGCACCAAGTTTACGAATTCCGGCGAATGGTAAAATCCGTTGCTTTGAAAATTTTCGTGGAAATTTTTATTTTTTTTCCAGAATTCGTTCTGAATCCACGGCCGGCTCGCGCGGTAATCATCGACGGCCTTTAAAAAACGGCCGGCCACATGCACGCGGAACAAATCCAACTCCCCCTTAGGCACATTGGCCAAATGCCGGTCAAGCCATTCCTCCCACCGCTCCTCATTGCCTGTCAGCATCAACCGCGAAAAATTTTCATTTTGATGCGTCAAGGCGAGATGCTTTTCAAGAAAAGCTGACGGCTTGGCGTATTTTTCCGCAAATTCATCCGGCGCCTGCGCGCCCGGATATTTGCCCAGCCATCCGGCTTCCGCGCCTAACATGCGAACCTCGGAGCGGCGAGAGCGAGTTGGAAGTTGGAGGTCGGAAGTTGGAAGAGGAGATTCCCCGCTTTTACTTCCAACATCGAACTTCCAACTTCTAACTTCTTGCCGCACCTCCGAACGAACAGCGCCTGTCAATTCAGGTTCATCCACGTCCACGCCCGAATCGGGTTCGGGTTCTTGGGCAGTAGCCTTATCGTCGCCATCCGGGCGCTGCGGGGCCGCAGAAATAAACACAAAAGGACTTTTTTCTTCTTTTCTGACAACCTGGTCAAAGGTGGCGCTGTTGAATGCTCGAAGGATATCCTTATAGTTTGCCAAAGCCGCGCCTTCGGCTGAAAGAGCTTCGATATCCGCTGCATGATTTTTGAGCACAAAAGCGGATGTTTGATGCGGGTCACCCCACCCTATCCCTGGCACCTGGGCAATTTGATGGGCGGTATACATAAGAGCCTCATGCGGGTAAAAAGATTCGCTGTCATAGTCAGGCGAGGCTTCAAAATGCTCCATCGCAATGGATTTGCCTTTGACCGGCGGAAAAGCCGTGCCTGAAATATCCAAATGCAATAAGATTTTGGCTCCTTTTGCCCAGGCTTTGTAACGCTCTGCCAGCCGCTGCATCGTGGGCCTATGAAGTTTGCCCGGACCAAGATAGTAGAAAACGCCGATCTGCGCGCCCGCTTCTTCGCGGACCTGCCTTAAAGCTTCCAAATAATGCATATAATCGAGGGTTGCCGCTGAAAATTCCTTTGGTAGCTCTAAAAAATCTTTAAGGGGTCCTTGGGCTCCGTTTCGATTTAAATAATTCTCTAACGCCTCAGATAGTTTTTCATAATCCTCAGCATAGCCCCGGGTCCATTCTTGAACGCTGCTATCTGTTAAAACCGGCAGCCATAAAACCCACTTTTTAAACCCAAGCTCTTGCGCGTTATGTTTAAAAAGTTCGAATTGAAACCGCTGGTAATTGGCATGCTCGTCTTGCATGGTTTCAATAACGGTCAATCCACCGTGATAGACAAGTTGCCGGGTGCCGGATGGCAGTTGATCAAAAACTGTTAGGGGATTTTGCCAAGCTCGCAGGCGATTTGAATTTTCGGCCGGGCTCATTGCGTTTTGGAATGCCAATAGCTGCGCGGCAGAAACCCGTGGTCTAATCGATCGTTTCATAGAATCTACGAGAATAAGCGCTACTTGCATAGAGCGGCCATTTCGAATGCCTGCTTCCATGCTCCACATAAGACTGTCGCGTGTTTTTTCAAGCTGTGCTGCTTCAAAATCAGCATCCGATTCGAAATTCTCCTGAGTGTCTGCCGTGTCGGCGGCCTTGCCAGGTTCTTTGATGAAATTCAACGCACGCTGCCAAAAAACTTTTTTGGGACGTCCCTTCAAAGACCCTAAAAATGCCAGCGCATGCCTTTCAAACCAGGGTTTTCCGCCCCAGTCCAAGACACCCTCCACGCGATATTTATCCGAGCTGTGGATAATCGATTTTATAAATTCCAACGCAAGCCGGCGCGCTATTTGCTCTCTATCTATACCGGCAGCTTCCAGCCGGCCATCCAGCCCGATAAGCCAGGCTGCAAAAATCCACCAGCTTTCAGAAGCCAGTTGGATATTTTTCCCCACGTCGAATGAGGGAAGAATCGTCTCGAGGCTTTCGATATTGTAATCCCGGGAATCCTCCACAAAACGGCGTATCTGACGCTCGAGAATTCTAATTTTTTCTGAATTCAGTTTCCGTGCAAGCTCAGGAAAATGTTCAAGCGTCCATAAAAATAAATGCGGAAAACCGCCGTCGCTGGGCAGGAAAAATAATTTTTGATACGGCCGCTCCGGCGTGACCTGCGCCAAAAGCGCGTTCAAACGCGCTTCCTCGATTTCATACGATTCCCAGGTGGTCATGCGCCGGAAATCCAGGGCTGCTTCCGCCGGTACCTCGATTTCAGCATTTGTATCCGCGTTTTTTCCCGCAATCGTGATCTTTTCTCGCATTTCCGAACGAACAAAAGGCGCGGAAGGGCGAAGCAGGATGGCAAAAAAAGAATATGCTGATAATAAAAATAAATATTGATTAAACTTCCTCCCAAATAAAGCTGTCCCTGGGAGAAATATATGCTCAAATTGACGGCCAAGCGCCGCGAGAATTTGGTTAAATATTGTGTCAGCGCTTTCACGGTCGACTTGGCCGGGTTGATCGTCCCCTTCTTCTTGCAGGCTCAAAAATTTCCTGCTAGCATTCTGTTGGCCGGCCTTATCTTGGCGGTCGCTTTGGTGATACTTACGTTTCTGATTGAAAAATAAGGAGAAAGGCCATGTCTGCGCTGTGGGCTCCCTATATTGCCATTTTTGGTGTGATCGTGCTGATAAGCGGGATTCTCCTGGCTGATTATTTGTCTCGCCGTAAACACCATTAAAAAGAACTTTCCCGTTTTTACCCCCAGCTTTTGCCCGCACTTCGGAGCGATGCACACGCTCGCCGGTGGCGGGGTCATAATTTTTAAGCAGGTTTTGCTGCAGCCGCGCCAGCGGTCTTTTGTCCGGCGCATCCATTTCTTCAGCTAAAGCAATGGCTTTTTCAACCAACTCGAAAATTTCCAGTACAACTCGAGGCCCCTGTTCCGGTTCTGCTTCCGTCAACTCCTCATAACGATCCTCCTTGTTGGTTTCGCCCCAATAAAGCGTTTCAAGAAAAATAAGTCCGGCCTTGCGCAAAACATCGATGGACTTAGATTGACGGACGCTGCCTTGGCCGATAGGGGCATCCTGTTCGAGAGGAATCCAGAGCCGGGCATCGCGCCGAAGGGCCTGCAGCTGCGGGTCACCCTTGTCTCTGAAATCAACGCTGGCCCACCAGCGGGCTTCCTCTGCGCCCCAATCGTGCAAATAAAAAAAGTCATCCTGGGTAATCGGCAAAGCATGCTCGGCCTGGGCATCCGGATCTCTTTTTTCAATATTGAGCAGCACCGGCCCCAGCAAAGCTTCACGGAACGCCTGATTTTTCTCGCTAAAATGATCCTCACGCAAATTCGCAAAGGATTTCAAATGGTCCAACATCGCAGGATTTTGCCCAAGCGCTTTGATTCTCGCAGCAACCAAACCGACAACATAATGAATGTTAAACTCGCCATCCGCATCCCCTTCAAAGAGTTTATCCGGCAATTCGTTGTAGAAAATTCTTAAAATGTTCCACAGCAAGGTATCCGGAGATGCTTTGGATCTTGTTTGCAAATTATTTTGAACGGCTGGGTTCTGTCTCAGCTGCTCGAAATCGCGCGGCAGAAAATAGGAGGCCAGCGCATTTTGCCGGGCCAAGATAACGTGGACATGCTCACGCCAAAAACTTTGCTGAAATTCGGCGGGCAGGGATCTTTCTAATCCTCCTCGTTCGGCCCATTGCGCTAAATCTGTAAGATCAGCATCACCGGCTTTTGATGCCGCAAAAGCTTCAAGCTCTCTAAAAAGCGTTGCTTCTGTCCAATCGGAAGGAACCATGCCAAGCAAGGCCCGCCTTTGTTCTTCCACCTGCTCTGAATTAGCCGCTAATTTCAGCCAAGGCTGTTCATCGTATTCCCGGAAAAACGGTTCCAGATCCGCTGTTCTTACTTCGGAGCGAGAGCGAGTTGGAAGTTGGAGGTCGGAAGTTGGAAGAGGAGATTCCCCGCTTTTACTTCCAACATCGAACTTCCAACTTCTAATTTGTTTTCGCATTTCCGAACGCGCCGATTCGCGGTCGCGGCGGCGCAATTCTCTCAGCAGAGTCCAGAATTCATCGCGGGCCAAATCCGCATCTCTGCGATGCTGATCCGCGAGACGGCCGGCCTGCATAATGTTCCACACAGGCGCCAGTTCGCCCAAGACCAAGAAAGGAACCATGATTTCCGGAAGCTTCGCCATGTTAAGACCCGCTCCCATCAAAGAGTAGAAAGTCAACATAAGCAGCGCAGGGGAAAAAAGATGGAACCCTAATAATTGGTATAAAGACGTTTTGGCCCGAGACCTTGCCTCGCGCACAAAACGCTCCAAAAGAGTCTGCCGGCTCTCATTGTTCCAAATTTGTTCCCACAACGCGGCCTCGGATAATTGCGAAAGAGATTGTCCCTGTTCCATGGCAGCCGGTTTCCACGGCCTTAACGGACTATAAATCATCAAAGCATCGAGGACTTTTCGCCTTACCATTTCTAATTTGAAAAATTCCTGCGGATAGGCGCCCTCTTCGTGGTCACGTTGAAAAGATCTGGCCAAACTGAAACCCAGCTTTCCGGCGCCCATCAAAAATATTCCCCAAAAGAGCCAGCCGCCGTGCAGGATTGCAAAGATGGCAAGCAAGAGCAGCGCCGTTCCATAAATTGTCGCCGGCACTATCCACGGCTTTAGTATTCTTAATTGCTGAGTCACGTCTGGACTCCAAAATCGACTTTGGCCGTATTTCTGGACGACAGCCTGCATCAGGTGATCCGTTTTTTTAAGCATCCGGTGCAGCCCGGCAAGCGGCAGTGAATCAAGCCGGTTCTTAACTGCCAGCAGGAATTCAAGCGTTTGCCTATCCCGAGCATCATCCGGCCAGGCTTCTTCTATATCATCGGCGTTGGAACGGACCTCCGAACGGCTGTCTGGTTTGACCGAAGGATCCGGCATTTGGCTGATCCGTTCCACCACTTTTGAGATCGCTTCCCGGGCATGGCCAATCGATCTCACCTGGCGAGGGGCGGTAAGCCTGCGCGCAAAACGCAGATCACGATCAGTCCCAGCGCGATCGCCTTGCCTGGTTTTGGCCAAAGCGGCCTGCAAGGCAGCTAACACTTCCTGCCTTGGGTTTGCTAAGGTCGATCCTTCGACCTGCGTGATGGCATTGAGAATGCCAACTTCGACCAGAGCCGCTTGCTCGTTCGTGAATAAAACAGCGGCATTGGAGTCATCCGCTCGAACCTCGGAGCGCGACGCCGCCCTCATCTCACGAATTAAGCGCTTACCATAAAGCAAATAGGCCATGCGCAGTACCGCTCTGAAGTAATTTTCAGCGCCTTTGCTTTTTTTATGACTTTTTTCGAAAATATTTTTTGATTTAGCTTCCCGATAAAGCAGCTGCAGGTCGGCTGGCACAGGCTCCGCGGTTTGCCCCTGGAAAATTCTTTGGATCTCCGCCGTAATCGCCTTGCGCCGGTTCAGGGCTTGCTGGGCCGCCATGGCTTTAAAAATAAATGAGTCCGCATTCCCCTCGATTTTGCCTGAAAACTTTAGCGCCCTGGCCGTATAATCAAGCCCTGCTTTCTTAGCGGGGACTCTCAAAGAAGCCAGCTGGTGGACGGGCTGAGCGTGATACCAGCGGATATACTCTGAAAATTTTTTGATGCTAAAAGTCTGCGGAAAGTCCTTGATCCAGAGATGATGCTGTACAAAGCTGTATCCCGAAGCATCCAGCGCGATTTGCTGCGCATGCCGCAGCTTGCCTGCTTGCTCAAGTTTTCGAATGTAAGAAATGATGTGAACTTTCTGCTGCGGTTTAAAAAAATTCGGGGTGTCTTCGGCTGTCAATTTCTCATAAGAATCTAAAACCTGGTCAAAACGGTCAAACACAGGAGCGCCCTTCATCGTCCGGCTTGTCCTGGCCCGCAATTCCAGAGTCGTCACATCGCCGATGCGGTATAGTTCAAGCCCGTAGGCTTTTTTGGGGTTGAATCGATAATATAATTTTTGGGGATAAGCCGAAGAGTTTGTTTCGACTTCTAAGAGCCATAATTGCGCCTGCAGGTCGAAAATTTTCGCGATTGAAATCGGATGGTAGGAAGGAAGTCTTGAAAGCTTAATTGCTGTATGCCGAGTCCGGCCCGACCGGCTGGTATCGGCTCCTAATTCATAAGTGACGATACCTGTCGTCGATTGGATGCCGCCGCGAAGCATAAACTGCTCAGGCGGCATGGGGCTTAATTCAGGATTCTTATACCGGCCGGATACACGAAAAGCGTGAAGATAATGGCCAGGATCAAGCTTTAACTGATGCAAAGCGCCGGGTTTTTGGAATTTAAAAAAAGTTTCACCAAGCCGCGGCTCTGAAGGAACCGTGATTTTTAAAACCCATTGGGCGGGCATGCCAGCCGGCAAATCCGTTTTAAATTCCGCGCTGACAACGGCGGATGTATGGAGAGGAATATCGACCAGAATTTTGTCCGTTCCGTTTTCACTTTTTAAAACCGTGGATAAACGGGCCTGCAGCGAATACTGTTTCAACCGGTCTTTTGGCTCCTTCGTCTTTTCCTTCCAGGTTCCAAATGTCAATCGATTGCTGCTCAAAATCTCTAAGCTAAAATTTTTTCCGCTGGCCGCGCCTTCAAAGGGTTCTCTGTCACGGTCCGTAAAAATACTTTTCCGGGCAAAATCTCTAATCTGCGCCGCTTGAATCGGTTTAGCTTGGAACCGCATTTCAGAGCGGGCCCTTACCTGCCGGATTCTGCTGATCGCACGCTTGCCATAGAGCCCATAGGCCATGCGCAGTAAAGCCCGGACATAACCTTTTGTTTTGGGGGTATCAAAAATAGCCTCGCGCCGCACTTCCTGATACAACCTGTCCAAATCAGAATGGCCCGGATCGCTGCGCATTCCGGCGGAGTTTCCAAAAATTCTTACGATCTCCGCTTTAATCGCTTTCTTTAAACTCAGCGCCCGCTGGGCATAGATGGCCTTATCAATAAAAAAAGTCGTTTCGCTGCCTTCGATTTTTCCGGCTGATTTCAAAGCCAGCGCCACATAAAGCAATCCGACCTTTTGGGAAGGTTGCCTGATTTTAGCCAAACGCTCCACAGGCTGCTGGCGGTACCACCGGTAAAAGCGTGCGAACTCTGAAGCGTTAAAACGCTCCGGTATTTCCTTAATCCAGGGCAGGCGTTCTGTAAACTCATATCCATTCGCATCCATAATGATTTTTTGCACATGCCGCAGCTTATGCGCTTGCTCTAGCTTTCTGACAAACGTAATCACTCTAATTTTTTGATCGGGATTTAAAATTTTCGGTATTCGATTCGCAGTGAGACTCTCATAAAATTTCAAGACCTGTTCAAAATCCTCAAAAACAGGCGCGGCTTCAATCGTCCGCTGCAGCCTAACGCGAAGCTGTTTCAGACTCACTTCTCCGACGCGATAAAGCCGCAGTCCATCCTTGGCCTTACGGTCGAACTGGTAATAAAATTTGCGGGGATAGGCAGCATGGTTCGCTTGAATTTCAAGCAGCCATAATTTTGCTTTGGTATCAAAAAAACGGCTGACAGAAATCGGGTGATGTTCGGGAAAACCGGCAAGCCGGATCATCGTACGTCTTGGGTTGCCGGACTTATCGCTGTCGTAGCCAAAGCTGAATTCTGCAAAACCATTTTCTTTCAAGGCTCCACTGTGCAATTGAAAGGTTTCAACCGGCATCGGACTTAAATCGGGGTTTTTATACCGGCCAAACACATGAAAGGCATGAATGTAATGCCCGGGATCAAGTTTTAATTGATGCAATCGGCCAGGCGCTTTGAATTGATAGAAAATCTCCCCTAACTTAGGAAAGCTGGGAATTTGAACCTTTAAAACCCATTGATCTCGCATCCCCGCGGGCAGGCCTGTCTTAAACTCAGCGCTAATGACCACTGGAGTGTCTTTCGGTATCGCCACGGGTTTTTGGGCTGCGCCCTCGCCTTCAATGACGGGCAAGCGTATTTGAAGAAAAGACCGTTTTTGTTTGAAGTCCGCTGGGCCCTTTGGTTTTAAAGGGATCTTCCAGGTCCCAAAAGTCAGGACATTGTTTTTTGAAGTCAAAAGCACAAAACTCTTTCCTGCGGCTGCTCCTTCGAAAGGTTCTAGGGCGGAATCTATAAAGATACCCCGTTGGGCATAGTCCCTAACCTGGCCTGCTTCCACCGGTTTTGGCTGCAGCCTCAGTTCCGAACGGGCGGAAAATTGACTGACTCTTAGTGTAGTGCCAGCGGGCAGATACTCCACCGTGCCGCGAACATTTTTCTTTGATGAAACATTTCGGCCGGGATAAAGCGCGGAAAAACTAGCGGCATCCAACGTGAGAGGAGTAACAGCTACGGCCATCTTATTTCGCGTCTGCTGCAATTCGCCAAAGAACGAATGCGCGCCAGCCGGTTTAAGTTCGAAACGAAGACGCGATCCGCTCACTCGAGAAGACTGTGCGTGCGCTGCAACACGAGAGCCGAGAACGGGATGATTTTGGATCGCAGCAGCGACTTGGGCGGCAATTTGGCGATGAGGCATCTGGGCTTTGTCCCACAGAGCAGCCGCCCCCGTTTCAGCAATAGCTTTGAAAAAAATGGCTTCCTGCTTGCTCAAATAAGGTTTTTCAAAATAAGCAGATACGTCGGCATTTTCTTCGCGCAGTACTTTCCGGTACAGCGCCCCATGGTCAGCCCCTGACATGGCCGGTTGAATAACGGCATAACCCAATCCGCGTTCGCGCATCAGCGCCGTGAGGCCCGGCGTATGAAAACCTCCGGTGATCAAAACCGCAGTGTCTTTGCCTTGAGCGGCTTCCAGCGTTTTCTCCAAAAGCACACGGTCGCGTTTATGCGCCAGTTCATAAAATCGCAGAGCGCGCTCAAAAAAAGGCGTGAGTGTTTTGCGGACCAGGGACAGGTCCTGCGTCGAACTGAGCGGACCTGTCCCTAATCCATTCAAAACAGCATCCATTATTTTTAATCCGATTCTAGATTTGTCATTCTGAGGCCGCCGATGTTTGAGTGGCGGTCGAAGAATCTCGGCCTTGAGATCCTTCGCTCCGCTCAGGATGACATCTGCGGCAGACTCCGTTCCTAAAATTTCGTATTGTTTTCCACTCAGTTCCAGCGTAAGCAATTGCTCAAAAAGAGCGAGGTCGTGGCCGAGCTTAAAAATACGCTTGGCTTCCTCAGAGCCTGCCAAGGATTCTTCCAGCCAGGCCTCAAGCCGGGTCAATTCTTCATCCAGCCCTGCGGCATCTAATTCCGCTTGCAGAATACTGCGGCCGGCGGCAAGCCAGAACGCAGCATAGTTTCGGGCATCGACGCGGTAAGTGCGTGCAAGTTCCCAAACTTTTTCGGCGGTTTCGCGCAGATCCTGGCCGGAAGACTGTGCTTTAAAAGTCTTAAGCAAATTCCTGTCTTGAGCCGTGCGGACTTTCTTTTCCAACCCGGCAAAAAAAGCTTCTTTTTCCTTGGCGGCTTTCTCAAGATCAAGGCGTCCTTCGCTGCGCAGCAGCACGGTCAGCCGGACGGCGTTGGGAAAGCGCACCTGTTCAAAGGGAGCATCCAAATCCAGCGCCAGTTTTTCTTTGAGCGTCTTTTTGAGATACGTCAAATAAGCGGCCCATTGAGGGGTATCGTGGCCGCTTTGATATTCGCCCTCTTTACGGCGTCTTTTTTCGCGCAGGTATTCGCGGGCCTCTTTGGACAGCCTGTTATTTTCAAGGCGGTAGAGTTCGCGGCGCAAAAGTTTGAGGTTATTTTTGATAACCGTTTCTTGGGCCAGAAAATCGCGGTAAATGCCAAGGTTTTCGCGGTAGAGCGCCGGTTCCTCAACTCCAACAAAAGTCACCTGGTTCTGAGATTGCTTCGCCCCGCTCGGTTGGATTAAGGGGGCTCGCAATGACAAATTCGAATCAGAGATTGCCCTGGCACCGTCTGTTGGCCGGTGTCCAGGGACTGTCCCCGCTTCCTCAAGGGCCTGTCCCGGTTTTTTGGAATGCCGCCACGCAAACAGTTCAGCGCCGGTCAACTCCCCGTGGTTGAGCAAGTGATGGACGAGGGCTTTATTGACGTTGGGATAAGCGGGGAAAAAATCTAGATACTCGGGATGGAGCGTCCCCTGCGCACCTTCAAGAGCAACGATCCAATCCGAGTTTTGGCGCTGAACATCGATCCATTTTAAAATCGCGGCAATATTTTTTTGGGCCGAGGGATTGGCATGCGCATCCTGGATGTGCAAAATCAACGGGGCCGATGAAGGCGAGAGATGATATTCGCGGACCTCCCCGATTTCCGCAGGAAGACCGAAAAGCGAAACCGCATTGCCAAGGTGCGGCAGTTCAACTTCAGAGACACTGCTCCCTGCTTTGGCATCTCCTGCGGCTGTGGTCAACAGCAGCGCACAGGCAGTCAAAAAAGCCGTCAACCGGCGCAAAAAACTTATGCGGCCGGAAAAGAGTAAAAGCTTTCCACTGCGGTGAAAGGACATAGGCTCCGTCTTCATCGTTAAGGTAAAATAACCTTGATTTCTTAAACTTATTAAACTCTTTTGAAGGATGGTCCGTAAATTATCCCCGCTGACTGCTCCCCTTGTCAAATTGGCAGGCTTTTCAGGTGTTTGCGTTATAAAACGAACATGTGATTTCGATCAAAAATGACCAAGATTTTTCATACTCCTAACCCACTTTTGGCGCCAACTGCCGATACTCTATAGAAGCTTCTTCAAAAACTCGATACCACGGGCAGGTGATTTATGATCGGGATGGATTGGATGCAGAATGTGTGGATGCTATGGATTCTTCAGGCGGATGAATGCGGCGAAAAGCGTGATAAAGGGCAAGATCGTAGATAATTTTCAGACTGCCGCCGGCAAACAGCGGCGCGGAAACACCGGCAAGGGCCATCAAGGGTCCGGCGATAAGTGAACCGGCGGTCCAGGCGCTGACACGCACGCCATTGGTCAAAGCGGCAGCGGACGTTCTTTCGTGATCTGCAACAATCGCCATGAGGTAAGACTGGCGCGTCGGCAAGTCCATTTCAACAAAGGTTTCGCGCAAAAGAAACAGGACAGCCGCAACGGGAAAATTGGGAGCGATCGGCACACTCATGAGTAAAAGACTGGAGGGCAGATGCGTGAACACCATTGTGTTCACGAGTCCAATGCGGCGCGCCAGCCAGGCCGCACCCAGATGCGAAAGACCGTTGGCAAACCGCGCCGCAAAAAAAAGCGGGGCCAGCACGGCCTCATTCAAACCAAAACGCTGAAAAAACCAGTAGCCGATCAGCGCCGTACTTAAAAATCCGCCGCCCAAACTGTCGAGACTTGAAAGCGCCGCAAAACGCACAACCCTCGGCCGCGACTTCGCTGACAGCGTTGCCCGGTTGACTGGTTTTGCATTTTCCACGCGCGCAGAAAGCAGCAAAGTCCCGAGACCCGCAACCATGCAAAGCGCAATATATAAACCCCAGGCTGTCCGGTAGGATTCAAGTACGGTTAAATCCGTCAGCCTGCGCAGCACCGCTGGTAAAATGACGAGAAGAGCCCCAGCGGCATTGCCGGCATCGGAAACCAGGCTATACCATGAAAAAAGCCAGGTCCTTTTTTGCGGAGCCACAAGGCCCGGCAGCATAGCTTGATCGAGCGTCAGCCCTGCGCCGCGGTCGCGGCCCATGCCATTGAGCATGCCTAAAAAAGCCGCCGGATAAATAAAAACCGGTCCCGGGGCCAACGCCATGGCCGCGCCGCCGGCCGCCATCAAGAGAGAAATTAAAGCCAGAGACTTTCTCGATCCCCAGCGCTTTGAGGCCCAAAGCCCCAAGCCAATACCGGCTGCACAGCCGGCTAGTCCCCACGCCACCGCAGCGGCCAACACCACGGCATCAAAGCCCATCGCCGCAAGATGCAGTCCCAGCAGCAAGCTCGAAAAACTAATGGCCGCCGAGCGCAAAGCCGCCGGACCCATAATTAACAGAATGTCTTTTTTCATAGGAACCTTTGCATTGATGCAGAGGCCACGAACTGGTTTCATCAAGTGATTCTAAGTCTAATCGCCATCTCGCCTCCGCGCGGCGGCGGAGACAATCATGCATAACTCTGATGGAGTTATGTCATTCTCGCATTTGCGCGGAGGCAAATACGTTCATGCTTGTGATTGTTGATCCCATGTCATTCTCGTCATTGCGGGCAACGTTCAAACTGTAACTCTAGCCGCTACCTTGTCATTGCGGGCATAAAGGTTAAAAAGCGTTGCTGTTTTTTAGCGAATGCTGAAGCGATCTCAGATCAAAAACGAGATTGCTTCGCCCTTAAACATCACCGGCTCGCAATGACAAAAATAAGTGAAATGGCAGGCCCTATTCGAATCGAATCTCTTATTCGAGAAAAGAGCATAACGGACATCGCCTTTATTTTGTCATTGCGAGGCAGGGTTCAATTTGAAGCCGAAGCAATCTCGTTTGCTCTTGGGATTGCTTCGTCGAAAAAAGCGCTCCTCGCAATGACGAGTTACCTCAAGGATTCCAGACGACAGCTTCCTTGGCTGTCGCCAGGATAGTCCCGTTTCATGATAGACGGGACAAGTTACGAGTCGTTTATAGTCCCAACGCAAAGGCGTTGGGGCAATAATGAGACGATAAATTACGGTTATGAAGACTTACGAAACCAGTTCCAGGCATGCCTGGCTTCTACATTAATCACGCGACACATCTCAGGTAATTTGGGCTTTCAGCCGTTGCTATAGAACGTATGAATCTCTTGATCCGTGTCTTTCTAGTCTGGCTTTCGTTTTTTATCCGCAAACCCCTGAGTATTCTACAGGAATCGCGGCTTATGGGCATGGTATTGCCGAACGATTTGGATATTTATCTGCATATGAACAACGGCCGCTATCTCACATTTATGGACTTGGGCCGTTTTGATCTGATTCTCCGTACGGGCATCCGCAAGCCCGCCCAGCAGCACGGCTGGAATCCCATTGTGGCCGCGACCTGGATCCGCTACCGTAAACCGCTTTTTTGTTTTCAAAAATTTGAACTGAGAACCAAAGTCCTGGGTTGGAGCGACCGCTGGTTTGTGATGGAGCAAAAAATCATGTGCAAAGGCCGCATGCATACGCAAGCCTATATCAAAGGCGTGTTTGTCGGGCCCAAAGGCGTCGTACGCACTCAGGACGTTTTGCACGCGCTCGGCTACGACGAACCCTCTCCGCATCTAGCCCCCTTTATCCAAAACTGGGTTTCGGCCCGGCCGCCCTACAACGACTAACTACCTTTTTTATCCCGGTACCTAAAGTACCGGGATAAAAGCAATGTATCAAGCAATCCAGCGGACTGTCTAAAACGTAGCAGGAGTAACGTGATGGACACACACATACCCAGGAACGCGCGTCACATGAGCGAGGGCAATTCTAGCAAAATCTAGCTTTAGCCGGCGCTGCTTGCTTTTCGCGGTATAATTTAGACATCACGAAATCAACGGAGGTTCTTATGAAATATCTGGCTCTTTTGTTTGCAGCGTTTTTAATTTTTTCAAACGCCACTCAGGCGCTGGCTTGCGGCGCGGGCGGTCATGGTAAAGACGGCGAAGACATGGAACACGTCGAAGAATAAACGCGGATTCACCGTCACGCTTGTAGGGGCAATTCATGAATTGCCCCTACAAAAAAGGACAGACATGCATGCATGTCTGTCCTTTTTATTTTATGGGGATTTTTTTGCGGTGGCACGCTTGAAGAAATGTTTTCGCAGCGCTTTCAATTCTTCGATGGACTCACGCACGTCATCCAATGCGCGGTGCGTGCTGTTCTTGGACGGCAGTTTTTTGTTTTTCTTTTTCGGATACCAGCGCTGCGTCAATTCCTTGATCGTGCTGACATCCACAATGCGGTAGTGCAAAAAACGGTTCAAGGCCGGCATGTATTTGATCATGAACCGGCGGTCGTGATGCACGCTGTTGCCGCACAGCGGTGATTTTTTCTCCAGGCAGTGCTTCTTTAAAAAGGCGAGGGTCTTTTTTTCAGCGGTCTTGACGGAAACCTTCGACGTGCGCACTGCGGCCGTCAGCCCCGAACTGCCGTGCTGGTGGCGGTTCCAATCATCCATGCCTTCCAAAAGCTTTTCCGGCTGGTGAATAACCAGATTCGGCCCTTCGGCCAGAACATTCAACTCGCTGTCGGTGACGATCGTGGCGATTTCGATAATGCCTTCGCGTTCGGGATCAAGGCCGGTCATTTCCATATCGAGCCAGACCAGGTTGGATTTATGCGGCTGATTTTTCATGGGTCTCCACAATCGCTTCGGGATTGTTGTTAATGGCGTTTTCCAGCTGGGCCAGCATGGAAGGATTGGAAATACTCGTGGCTGCCTCCGCCAAAGCTTTGCGCGCGCCCGGCACGTCTTTGGCCTGCAGCAAGGTCATGACCAGCCCGGTGTAAGCATTCATATAACCCGGATACTCGGCCAGGAGCGCGCGATAAGTCCGCACAGCCTCATCCAAACGCTCCTGCACACGGTACGTTTCGCCCAGCATAAACTGAATGCCTGGCTCGCGGGGATAAAAAAACTGCATATGCTCGAGCAGGCTCTCGGCCTGTTCATATTTTCCGGTCTGAAAATAGGCCAGCGCCAGGCTGAACAGAAACTCCGGGTTGCGGTCGCCGTGATAAAAAAGATCTTCCCACAGGTTAAGCGTTTGCTTGGGCTCATCATTCATCATGTAGAGCGCGCCAAGCTGATAGCGCACATAGTCATTCTGCGGCTTTTTCTGGTGCAGTTCTTCGAAAAGTTTGAGTGCGGTACGCTTGCGGCCTTTTTTGAGTTCGTAAGCGCTCAGCATAAAAATAGCTTCGTCATTTTCCGGGTCCAACTCATGGGCGCGGCGGTAACTCCCCAGCGCTTTTTCTTCCTGCCCGCTCTCGCGCGCCGTACGGCCGCGCGCCAGCCAGGCATAAACATCATTCGGATTTAATTGGATGGCGCGCTCGATCTGCCGCAAAGCCGGGGCATAATTTTTGAGTTGGTAATACATCATGCCGGAAAAAACATAGAGGTAATAGTTGTCTTTCTGGAGTTTAATAGCTTTGCGGTAAAAACGGTTGGCCTCGGCAGGCTGGCCTAAGATGCGGTAAATGTGCCCTAGCGCAATCAGCGGTTCGGGGTCTTTGGGGTTTTGCCGCTGCTTGCGCGAGAGGTCGATAATGGCCGCATTCATGCCGTAACGCGTGTCCGGATTCGTCGACATGGTGACGTAAAAAAGATCATCCAAATTTTTTTGATAGGATTTGAAATCCATGGCCGGCGCCGCGGCTCCTGAGGCCGAGGAAAGCCCGGAAGAAGCGCGTTCCTCGGTCATGCCGGCGGAAAGAGTCTCCGTCGCGGCAGCGGCCGGGCCCGGGACTACGGACCCCAAAACGGCGGCAATCAAAAAAAAGCGCAGGTTAGAAAGCATATTTAACAGGACACCCGTGCGTTTTCGTCGAGGGTATACTGACCTTGTGGCCGCTCAGAGCTTCATCCAGCGCCTGGGCCACATAATTTTTTGATTCGGCAATGTCTTCGGCGTACGGCCTCAGCGCGCTGTCAATCGCACCGGCATAAATCACGGCGCCCTGGGAATTGATGACCACCATGTGCGGCGTGGCTTTCACGCCGTAAAGTTTGCCCACACGGCCCTGTGGATCCAGCAGCACGGCCGTGGCCTGCGTCTTGTGGTTTGCGTTGATTTTTTTCCAGGCGGCCGCCTCGTAATACCCTTGCAGGCCGGGCCCGGAAGAGGCCACGGCCAGCCACACAACGCCCTTAGCCGTATACGTTTCCTGAACCTGCTGCATCGCGCCGGCATCATAATGCGCTTTGACAAAGGGACAATCGGGGTTCGTCCATTCCAAGACCACATACTTGCCGGCAAACTCAGCCAGAGAACGTTCGCGGCCGTCCGTATCGGACAATTTGAAATCCGGCGCGCTATCGCCAGGCACCGCAGCGGCAGTCCCAAGACGCAGTCCCTTAGACTGCGCTTGGGCAGTTTCAAGACGCGACTCATTAAGCCGTGCTTGAACAGTCTCGGTATTAGACACAGGGGCGGTCGCTGCGTTAGACGCGGAGGCCAAAGCTGCGGATGCACTGAGAATTGTGAAAATTCCTGCGAAAAACAGAGCGCGGATTGTCTTCAGCATAAACGCTTCCTTATCCTTGCGGAGGCTTGAAAAACAGACGCGTATTATAACATGCAAAGAGCACTGGGCACAAAAGGCCGTCTAACCGCTCTTGTACTCAAAAGCGGTTTCATAAGCTGTAGTGTCCAGGCATGCCTGGAACTGGTTTCATAAGTATCCATAAATTTATCGTCTCGTCATTGCAATGACAAAATAAAGGCGATGTCCGTTATGCTCTTTTCTCGAGTAAGAGACTCGATTCGAATAGGACCTGCCATTGCACTTA
This sequence comes from Candidatus Omnitrophota bacterium, assembly GCA_023247055.1. Lineage (GTDB taxonomy): Bacteria > Omnitrophota > Omnitrophia > Omnitrophales > Aquincolibacteriaceae > JAHFHB01. The sequence continues at coordinate 12,792 of JAHFHF010000014.1, read as the reverse complement.
TTTTTGTCATTGCGAGCCGGTGATGTTTAAGGGCGAAGCAATCTCGTTTTTGATCCGAGATTGCTTCAGCATTCGCTAAAAAACAGCAACACTTTTTAACCTTTATGCCCGCAATGACAAATAAAAACCCGCAGGAACTTAAGAACGGCTTTTAAAAAAACTCAAAAATAAGGAGTTTTATGACAACGCAATTTTATACCACGCTAAAAAGCCCGCTGGGACCGCTTGTGTTAACCTCTTCGGGTAAAGCGATCACGGGTCTTTACACACCGGCACACTCTTGGCAGGCTAAGAAGAAAGGCATCCGCAACCCCAGGCTTTTTAAGCGGGCTGTTCAACAGCTGAACGAATATTTTAAAGGCAAGCGCCGCCAGTTTGACTTACCGCTGGCACCGGAAGGCACGCCATTTCAAAAACGCGTCTGGAAAGCCCTGCAGACGATCCGCTGCGGAGAAACAAAAAGTTATGGCCAGATTGCCAAGTCTGTAAAAAACTCCAAAGCGTCACGCGCGGTAGGCGCCGCCAACCGGGAAAACCCCATCTGTATTATTGTGCCCTGCCATCGCGTGATCGGTGCGGATGGAAAACTCACCGGCTATGCCGGCGGCCTCAAAGCCAAACAATGGCTGTTAAGGCATGAATTAAGCGGCTTTGTCCTGCAAAGGCGTAAAGATTAGATGCAGGCCGACCGCTTTGAGAAGGACCAGTAGACTTCCTAAGGTTGGATTGCCTTTATCCGAAAGCATTTTGTAAAGAGCTTGCCGGTTAAGTTTTGTGACGGAAGAAAGTTCACTGATCCCATGAGCCTGCGCCACATTTCGCAATGCAATCAATAACTCGGGTATCGACCCGCCTTCTAAAGCCGCATTGAGGTATTCTGCAGCAATTTCGGTATCTTTGAGTTCTTTGTTTAAAAAATTATCGTAGTCTGCGTGTTTCATTTTGAAATTCCTTCCAAAATCGCTGAGCAAGAAGAATATCTTTTCTTTGAGAGTTTTTGTCGCCACCGCAGAGCAGTAACACTATTTGAGTTCCCCAAAGAGCGTAATAAACGCGGTAACCTGCTCCCCAAAAAATTCTTAACTCCTGAACACCTAAGCCAACGCTGCGACAGTCCCCAAAATTTCCAAGACGAATTCTATCGATCCGCTGAAATATTCTAGCTTTGGTTCTTTTGTCTTTTAGGCCATGAAGCCAATCTTGAAAGGGAAAAGACCCATTGGCTGCACGGTAGATTTTCAAAATGCGTTCGGTGGTTTCCATAAGATTGTCGCATAAATACGACAAAAAAACAAGGGGTGATTATTTAATAAATTTAATATTAATTATATATTATATACATATTTTAACGACAAGCAAGGCCTTCTGAGGGCTGAGCAAGAATTAAAAGGGGAGCAGGGCTTTGAAGTAGTCGATGAAAGGCGCGGGCACGAGACCGAGGATAATGGTGCCGGCCAGGAGAATGAAGATCGTAAAGCGGGTGACGGGACAACTCCAAATGCGGCTGGTTTCATCCGCCGGCACGAGGTACATCTGACGCACGATACGCAGATAATAAAAGGCCGCGACAGCACTGTTGATGGCGGCTGCGGCGGCCATGAGGTAATAACGGTTTTCAATGACCGCCGAAAAGACATAGAGTTTCGCAAAGAACCCAGCCAGAGGCGGAATGCCCGCCAGTGAAAGCAGAAAAACCACCATGCAGGCCGAGAGCACCGGCGCGCGTTTCGCAAGTCCGCGGTAAGACTCCAGTTCATAAGACCCCGTGCCGGACCCGACTACAATGGCGACTGCGAACACCCCTAAATTGGTAAACGCATAGGCCAGCAAATAATACAGCACAGCCGTCAGACCCAGCGGCGTTGCGGCCGCAAGCCCCATGAGAATGTAACCGGCCTGTCCGATACTGGAATAGGCCAAGAGACGTTTGACATTGGTTTGCGCCACGGCCGTGATATTTCCGATCGTCATGGTCAGGATCGATAAAACCATGAGGATGGGGCTCCATTCAAAACTGAACCAGTGGAAGGCCCCCGTCAGAACGCGCATTAATACGGCAAATCCAATCGCTTTGGGCGCAACGGTCAAAAATGCCGTGAAGGGCGCGGGGGCTCCTTCATAGGCGTCCGGCGCCCACAAGTGAAAAGGCGCCATGGAAATTTTAAATCCGAGCCCGGCCAAAAGAAGGATGCTGCCGGTCAGCGTCAGGCCATAGAAAGAGGGGTCATCCAGTTTGGCCGGGATGGCCGTCAGTTCCAGCGAGCCGGTGGCGCCAAAAACAAGTGAGATGCCATACAGCATGAGTGCGGAGGCTACGCTGCCAAAGAGCAGGTACTTGACCGAGGCTTCTTTGGATTGACTATTTTTCTTTTCAAAACCAACCAGAAGGTAGGAAAGAATCGAGACAAATTCAATCGAAAGAAAAATCATCAGCAGGTTGGTCGAGGCCGCCATAAGGACCAGCGCCAGGGCCATAAAAAGAACCAGCGTGTAATATTCCCCCTCGTATTGCTTTTGCAGGGGCTTATACCCTGCGGAGAGAATGACCCAAACTGCGGATGCACCCAGCGCAAGCAAGCGGAAGAAATGCGTAAATGCATCGAGGGTAAAAAAGCCGGAAAAAAGTGCTTGGGTGCCCCTGAAAGGAATGGCCGGCACCGCTGCCGCGGCCAGCGCGAGAAGCGCCAGGGCGGGCAGGATTTTTTTATTTTTAACGAAAAGATCAACGAGCAAGACAAGAAAGGCCCCGCCCAAAAGGCAGAGTTCCGGCAGAAACGCTTTCAGATCTTGAACAACCGCCGCGGCGTTCATGCGAAGATCCCTTCCATGTGGGTCAGCAAGCTATCAAGCGTCGGCGTCATGTAATCCAGAATGAGTTGAGGGAAGATGCCGAAGAGCACAATCAAAATCATCAGCGGTACGAGCGTGACTAATTCGCGCCGGTTGATTTCTGCAAGTCCCTGCCATTTCAGATTAGCCGGTCCAAAGAGAACGCGCCGCACCATGAGCAGCAGATAAGCCGCGGCCAGGAAGATTCCGATGGAAGCCAGGCCCGCAGCCAAGCGGTTGTATTCAAACCCGCCGATAAGTACCAGAAATTCGCTGATAAAACCCGCCAGCCCCGGCAGGCCGAGCGAAGCCATGGAAAAGAAAATAAGAATACCCGAATAAAGCGGCAGCTGTGCGGCCAGGCCGCCGAAGGCCGTCATGTCGCGCGTATGCGCGCGGTCATAGAGCACGCCCACCAACAGGAAAAGGCCGCTGGTAATAATACCGTGGTTAAACATTTGCAGCATGGCGCCGCTGAAACCGGCGCTGTTTAAGGCCGCCAGACCCAGGATAACAAAGCCCATGTGGCTGACGCTTGAATAGGCCACCATTTTCTTAAAGTCCTTCTGAGCAAGCGCTACAAACCCGCCATAGATGATGCCGATGAGGGCCAGCACCGCCATGAAAGGCGCAAACTTTGCGGCGGCATCAGGCGCGAGCGGATAACTAAAACGTAGAAAACCATACGTGCCCATCTTGAGCAGGACACCAGCAAGGATGACGCTGATCGGGGTCGGGGCTTCCACATGCGCATCCGGTAGCCAGGTGTGAAACGGCCAAATCGGAACTTTGACGGCAAAGCCGAGAAAGAATGTAAAAAACAGGGCTTTCTGGAATTTTAGAGTAAACGCTGCCGGATTGATCTGCGTGAGGTCAAACGTATGCGGCATGGATTTGAAATAGAGCGCCAGGATACCAATCAGCATGAATAAACTACCGGCCAGCGTGTAGAGAAAAAATTTAAGGGCGGCATATTCTTTGCGCGCGCCGCCCCAGATGCCGATCAGAAAATACATGGGAATTAAGACCACTTCCCAGAATACGTAGAAAACCAGAAGATCCAACGCTAGGAAGGTCCCCAGCATGCCGGTCTCGAGCAGCAGAAAGAGGGCGTAATATTCTTTTTCACGCTCTTTGATGCCGAATGAAGCGATACAAGCAAGAATGGAAACCAGTGCCGTGAGCACAATCATGGGCAGGCTGATGCCGTCCGTTCCCAGGAAGTAATGCACGTTGAGAGGCGGTATCCAAAGTGTTTTTTCGACGAGTTGAAAACCGCTGAGGGCTTTGTCAAAGCGCAGAAAGGCGGCCAGCGTGAATACGCCTGTCAGGGCAGCGGCCGCAAGGGCGATCCACTTGATGCGGCCAGTCTCCGGCTTCGGCGTGAGCACAACGGCCAGTGCGCCGATGAGCGGGGTAAAGACAATCCAGCTTAAAAGATGATTTTGCATTTTATTGTTATCTCGACTTTTTGTTTTATCTTTACCACGGTCATTCCCGCATGCTTTTGGCGGGAATCCGGCGTTTTTTGCCACCCTCGAATGCTTTAGTCGAGGGTCTGCATTTGATCTCCCGACAAAAAATTTCGGGGATGACACGCTTTCAATTAACGTCCTTCGAAATAAAGCAGGCAGAGAACGCCGGCAAAAAGAATCAGTAAATAATTTTGCACCAGCCCGGTCTGCAGGCGCCGCACCATGGCGCTGACAAAGCCGGTAAAAATACCGGCAAAATTGACGAGGCCATCAACGACATTTTTATCAAACCAGAACAGCACGCTGTCGGCTAGTTGATTAAAAGGACGGACTGCAATGGCAGAGTAGAGTTCGTCAAAATAAAGTTTGTTCTGCGAAAGGAGATAGAAGGGTTTAAGGATTCGCCCCAAAAATGCCGGAATCGCCGGAGCCAGGACGTAAAAAAGAAATGCCAGCAGAATGCCTGCGAGCCCCACGGCAATCGAAACGTTCATCACCATACCCGCTGCGGCGGACTCGGCGTGATGGCCTAAATGCAGGAAACTCTGGAAGGTGTGGTGCATCCAGACGGAGCCCGGAAGGCCGATCAAAAGACTGCCCGCAGCAAGCGCCCAAAGAGGCAAGGTCATGACGGCCGGCGACTCATGCGCGTGAATATGGGTATTGCGCGGCTTGCCGAAGAACGTCAGGAAAACGAGACGGAACATATAAAACGCGGTCATGAAAGCGGCCGTTGATAAGGCCAGGTAAATCCAGCGTGATTCCATAAAAGCGCCAAGTAGAATTTCGTCCTTGCTCCAAAAGCCCGCCAGCGGCGGCACGCCGGCAATCGCCAGAGAGCCGATCAAAAACGTCATTGCCGTTGATTTCATTTTGCCGAAAAGCCCGCCTAATTCGCGGAGGTCCTGCGTGCCGGTGCCGTGGATCACGCTGCCGGCACCCAGGAAGAGCAGGGCTTTAAAGAAAGCATGCGTCATGAGATGAAAGATGGCCGCTGCCGGACTGCCAAGGCCGATGGCTGCGACCATGAAGCCTAGCTGGGAAATCGTGGAATAGGCCAAAACTCTTTTGATGTCCGTCTGTGTGAGCGCAATAAAAGCCGCCATCAGCGCGGTCAGCGTGCCGATGACCGTCACAATCAACAGAACCGTCGGGAAATACATGAAAACGGTGAATGAACGCGCCAACAGGTAAACGCCGGCCGCCACCATGGTCGCAGCATGAATGAGCGCGCTGACCGAAGTCGGGCCTTCCATGGCATCGGGCAGCCAGACGTGCAACGGGAATTGGGCCGACTTGCCGATCGTACCGCAAAAAATTAATAGGGCTGCTACCGGCAGAAGGGGATGCTGAAAAATCGCCGAATTGGTCTGCGGATCTAACACGCGCAGCATGTCCGAAAATCCAAGGGTGCCGGTGATGTGAAAAAGCGTCAGAATACCCAGGAAGAAACCCACGTCACCGATACGCGTGGTGAGAAAAGCTTTTAAGCTGGCATCGGCGGCTGAGTTTTTTTCAAACCAGTAGCCGATCAGCAGGTAAGAGCACAGCCCCATAATTTCCCAGGCAATAAAAAAGAGCAGGTAGTTGTCGGAAATGACCAAGGTTAGCATGGCGGTCATAAAGAGCGAGATGTAGGCAAAAAAGCGCGGGTAACGTGCGTCGCCGTGCATGTAGCCCACAGAATAAATCTGGATCAGCGTTCCGACAACCAGCACGACGAAGAGCAGGGTGGCGGCCAGCGGATCAATGAGATAGCCAAAACGCATCGCGGACTCGCCCGCATCAAACCAAGGCATGGAAGCGGCAAAGACTTTTCCGCCCCAGACCTGGGCGCAAAGTGCAAGGCCGATGACGCAAGACAGCAGGCTGGCCGCAACGGCAATCCAGCCGGCTTTTTCGCCGGTCGTCTTGCCGAAGAAGATATTCACCGCAAATGCCGCCAGCGGCAATGCGGGGATCAGCCAAACTAAACAGTCAAACTTCATAATTCGCTTTCCCTTTGCTTTGAGATTGCTTCGTCGTTCGCCAAAAAACGGCGAAACTCCCCGCAATGACAAAGAGATGTTTATTTTAAAATCGAATTACCAATTCCTGCGAAGCCGCGCTGTCAAAGACGCGGCGAAGCAGAACTACCACTTCAACAAACTAATCTCATCTGCGCAAATGGTTTTGCGTACGCGGTAAAGCGCGATCACAATGGCCAGGCCCACGGCCACGGCCGCAGCCGCCAGCGCCACGACGAAAATGGCGAAAATCTGTCCCGTCACGGGATCGAGTGACGTGCTGCGTGAAAAAGCCACGAGGTTGATGTTCACGGCATTCAGCATCAGTTCGATCGACATCAGGATGCCCACGATATTGCGGCGCACGAGCGTGCCGCACAGGCCGATCACGAATAAAACGGCCGCAAAAATCAGGAAATGTTCCAGCGGGATAATCATGCCTCAAGGTCCTTCCGGGCCACGACAATGGCGCCGATCAAGGCCGCAATCAAAATTACGGAAATAATTTCAAAAGGGAAAACATACGGGCCCAGCAGGGCTTCACCCAGCTGGACCACGGTCACGGCCGGCGAAGCAAGCGCAGCCTGATTTTTGACCGGCCAGGGCGTGGTTTGAATCATGCGCACCAAAAAAGTCAGCAGCAGGATGCCGCCGCCCAAGGCCGCCCAGCTTTGATGGTTGAATTGGCGCAGCGAAGCGTCGCCAAAGCGCTCTGTCAGCATGATGGCAAAGATCACCAGCGTCATGACCGCGCCGACATAAATCAAGACTTGGATCATGGCCAGAAAATCCGCATGCAGAGCGAGATAAATACCCGCGATGCCTAAGAGGACGCCCGTCAAAGCCAGCGCCGCATGAAAAAGATTGCGGAACAAAACCGAAAGCAGCGCGCCCGCGACGCAGACGGTCATCAGCGCGTAAATGCCCATTTTAATGATGAATTCGAGAGGGGGCATCATGGAAAGAGTAGTTAGACCCTTCCTTGTATTCCTCCCCTGTACACGGGGAGGCGTGAATGACGCATCGCTAACGGCGATGCGCATGAACGTCTCTGTCGCCGCACCGAGGCTAGGTGGGGGAAAGAGTTTTGAGTTGTGACCATGAAATTATTCTCCAAAAAGATACGTACGTTTTTCAGGCGTGTAATCCCGGTTAAGCCGGGTAAAAATCCATCCGGAGGCCCAGAGCATCGCAATGGAGCCGCCGATCGCCAACGGTGGGTTGGCAAAATGCCAAAACCCTGCCACAAGAATATTGATCAAACTGAGCGGTAGAAGAAATTTCCAGGCCAGGTTCATCATCTGGTCCACGCGGAAACGGGGCAGAGTACCGCGGAACCACAGCATGATAAAAATGAGCGCATAGGTCTTGATGAAAAACCAGGCCCAAGACGGCAGCCAGGGACCCTGCCAGCCGCCCAGAAAAAGCGTGGCTGCCAGCGCGGAAAGCGTAAAAGCATTCATGAATTCAGCCATATAAAACAGCGCAAATTTCATGCCGCTGTACTCTGTGTGAAAACCGGCGACGATTTCAGATTCCGCCTCAGGCAGGTCAAAAGGCGAACGGTTGCACTCCGCCACCGCGCAAAGAAAGAACGTAATAAAAGCGGCAAAGCCCCAGGGCGTAAAAACAAACCAGCCCCAGCCGCCGTAAGCACCCTGGGCCCGCACAATCGCCCCCGTGGAAAGGCTCTGCGTCACCAGCAGTATGGGAACGACGGAGAGCACCATGGGGATTTCATACGAAATCATCTGGGCCACGGCGCGCATGCCGCCGAGCAGGGAATATTTATTGCGCGACGCCCAGCTGGCACTAAAAATTGCAATCGTTGTGGTTGAGGAAATGGACAAAAAGTAAAGCACGCCCACCGAGAGATCCGCCGGAATCATATTTTTCCCAAAGGGAATGACGGCAAAGACCAGCAGGGCCGGAATCACAATCAAAATAGGCGCGACTAAATGCACGATGCGGTCTGCGTTTTTGGGAACAATGTCTTCTTTGGTCAACATTTTGATGCCGTCGGCCAGCGGCTGCAGCAGACCCCAGGGACCGGTGCGGTTAGGACCGATGCGGTTTTGCATGCGCGCAAGCACTTTGCGTTCGATGAGCGTCAAGTACATCATGGTCACAGGCCCGATCACGGCGATGACACCTAGGCTGATCGCGGCACACAACAGAATGACGGCCCAGGGCGGCAGGAAGCCGCCGGCCAGGGTCAGAACGGTGCTTTTGAGATTGACGAAGATTTGGTCCATAAATTCCATCGTGACTATCCTTGGTTTTGTCATTGCCCCAAGGCCTGTGCGTTGGGACTATAAACGACTCGAAACTTGACGTTTCTCGTTATTGCGAAGCAGCGTTCCAACTAAGGCTGAAGCAATCTCAGACCAAAAAACGAGATTGCTTCGCCCCTCAAGCCTCAACGGGCTCGCAATGACAAACTATACTGTTTTCGGCGGCTCTGTCGGAACTGCCGGCTTGTCCGCTGCCGCTGCCGCAAGCTTCGGTGCGGCCGCCGCTGCTGCGGCTTTGGCTGCGGCCGCTTGCTCCGCGGCTTTCTTCTTGGCTTCCGCTTCGGCCCGTTTGGCATCGATCGCCGAAGCGTCCGTCGGGCGTATTTTGTTGAAGTAATCGTTGGACTTTAAAAGGGCTTCCTTTTGCAAAAGCAAATCGCCCTGCCGGTCGGTCGAGGCAATCTCGAAATTATGGTCCATGAAAATAGCGTCAAAGGGACAGGCTTCTTCGCAGATGCCGCAGTTCATGCAGACCGTGTGGTCAATGCTGAAAACCGCGGGACGTTTGAGCGGTTTATTATCCTTATCAAACTCACGCACGATCGTAATGCATTTGGGCGGACATTCTTTGGCGCAAATGTCGCAGGCCACGCAGCGCAGGTTATCGGGCGTTTTGTCATAAACCAGAAAAGGAAAGTTGCGGAAATTTTCTTTTTCAGCCAGGCGCTGTTCCGGGTATTGCACGGTAAAAATACCGCCTTTGTCCGGCCCGCGGAAATAGGAAGCAGCAAAAGCCTTGAGCGTGACGAGCATGCCCTTGATAACGCCTGAACCGAAGAACATCAGCGGTCCACCTCTCCGAGCACAATATCAATGCTGCCCAGAATCACAATGGCGTCTGCCAGTTTTTGGCCGCGGCACATATCTTCGAGAATCGTCAAATTGATGAACGAGGGGGCGCGTACATGGTAACGCCAGGGCTGGGCCGTGCCGTCACTGACGACATAAAAGCCGAGTTCGCCTTTGGGGCCTTCGACGCGGCCATAAGCTTCGCCGACAGGCGGTTTGAAATTACGCGGCGACTTGACGAATGGCAGCATTTTTTTGGCCATGATTTCGCCTGCGGGAATGCCTTTTAAGGCCTGGTCCAGGATTTTGAGGCTTTCGCGCATTTCAAGAATGCGGACGTAGTAACGGTCGTAAACATCGCCCTTAGGCCCGAGCGGCACTTTAAATTCGAAACGGTTATAGACCGAATAGCCGTCCACTTTACGGATGTCGTAATTGACGCCTGAGGCGCGCAGCAGCGGGCCGGTGATGCTGGCGTTTACGGCCAGGTCGCGCGGCAGGATGCCCACATTCTGACAGCGCATGCAGAGAATTTCGTTCTTGGTCAGCAGGGTCTCAAACTCATCGAGAAAAGCCGGAAACTTATTTACGATCCCGCGGATTTTTTCAAGCACGGCCGGTGTGACATCACGGCGCAGGCCGCCGAAACGAAAGTAGTTGCACATCATGCGCGAGCCGGACACTTCTTCAAAAATATCCAGGATCTTTTCGCGTTCGCGGAACGCATACAGCACCGGCGTGAAAAAAGCTCCCAGATCATTGAGCAGAAAACCAATGGCGGAGACATGGTTTACGAGACGCGTGAGTTCCGCCATGATGACGCGGACGTATTCGACACGTTCAGGCACGTCGATGGCCGCCAGTTTTTCAACCGTAAGGGCCCAGCCGAAATTGTTGGTCATGGAATTGAAATAATCCAGGCGGTCGGTGTAAGGCATGGAGGCCGCGTAAGACATGTTCTCGGCAATCTGCTCGTGGTTGCGGTGCAGATAACCCATGACGGGTTTGAGCGATGTGACTACTTCGCCGTCGAGCACGACATTCATACGGAAGACGCCATGCGTTGAAGGGTGCTGCGGCCCGACGTTGATGGCCAGCGTCTGGGTTTCGATGGAGGATTGCGGGTCGCGCACTTCATAATTTTTAGATGTTTGCATAGTTGTTTTAAGGCTATTCGTTCTCGTTGTCATTCTGAACCCTGAGTAGGTTCTGCTGATATTTGAGAATCATTCCTTCTCCCCCTTGGGGGAGAAGGTTAGGATGAGGGGGGCGCTTTAAAATTTGCCCCTCACCCCAGCCCTCTCCTCTCCGGGGAGAGGGAGAATCAGTCAAAAAAATTTCCGGCTTCAGGATGACAAACGGTAATTAAGTCTTGTCCTCGACGCGGCGCTCAGCAAGAGCGCGTTTACCGGCCTTCTTTAATTCTTCCGCTTTCAGACGTGCGGCCTCGGGCACTTTGATGCCATGGCGGTCGAGCCATTCGATATCCTGGCTTTCCAGTGTTTCAGAATCTTCCTGCGCATAATCTTTGCGCATGGGAAAACCTTCGAAGTTGTCCCAGAGCATGACGCGGCGCAAATCCGGATGCCCCTCGTAAATAATGCCGAAAAGATCAAAATTGTCGCGTTCCTGAAATTCAGCGCCGCGATAAAGCGGCACAAGCGAGGGGCACACCGGATTGTCGCGCTTGACGCGTACGCGCAGCGTGACCGGCCCGTGCTTTTTTTCCATGGAATAAAAATGATAAACCGTTTCGAGGTAGTCGAGATAATCCGCCGCCGTCACGGACGACAGATAATCCATGCGGTAATCCGGAGAGTCTTTGAGAAACTGCGCGGCAGCCGTGAGGTCTGCAGGCTTTTCGACGAGCAGGCTTTGGCGCACGGTCTTGAGGGCGATAGGGCCAGCGCCTTTTTGGATGTCGATTTTTACTTTTTCAATGTCCATTAGACGGCCCCGGTTTCAGGCTTAACGGCGGCTGGCTTGTCCGCCGGCATTGGGGCGGATGCTGCTGCGGCGGATTGGGGAGCAGCTGCTGCCGCTGCCGCAGGTTTGGGCGCAGCGGGAGGAGCAGCGGCATCCAGATTGGGCGCTTTGGCTTTTTTGCCGATCAAAATCGGCTGGCCGTATTTTTCTTTGCGCGGATCGTCTTCACGCGGCTGCCAGACTTCGGGATTGAATTTTGGAATCAAACCGTTGGGGCCGAATTCAGGTATAGGGTATTCGCGTTTGAGACCTTCACGGTACCAGGGTGTTTTTTCGATTTCCTGCGCGTTGATTTTGCGCTGCAGTTCCATGATGCCGTAAATCAGCGCCTCAGGCCGGGGAGGGCAGCCGGGTAAATGAAGGTCTACGGGAATATAGCGGTCGATCCCGCGCAGGACGTTGTAGCCATCGATGAAAGGCCCGCCGGCAATGGCGCAGGCACCCATGGTGATGACGTATTTGGGTTCGGGCATTTGGTTGTAAAGCCGGACCACTTGCGGCGCCATTTTTTTGGTGACGGTGCCGGAGACGATCATGAGGTCGGATTGGCGCGGAGAAGCGCGGAAGAGTTCGGCGCCGAAACGGGCCAGGTCGTAACGGGCGCAGGCGGTCGCAATCATTTCAATGGCGCAGCATGCAAGACCAAATTGCATGGGCCAGATCGAAGAACTCCGGCCCCAGTTGTAAAGCTGGTTCAGCGACGTGACGACAATGCCTTTTTTTTCAAGCTCGCTTTTCAGGCCGTCGTCAACCTGCGCAGCATTTTTCGTCAAAGCCACAGCCTACTCCCATTCCAGGGCCTGTTTTTTCCAGGCGTACAAAAGACCAAAACCCAAAATCGCGATAAATAGGATCATTTCGATAAACGCAAACAAGCCCAGCTTTTGAAAAGCCACGGCCCACGGATAAATAAAAACCGTCTCAATATCAAAAATCACGAACAGCAGCGCAAAAATATAATATTGCACGCGGAACTGGATCCACGATTCGCCTTTGGCTTCCAGCCCGCACTCATATTCGCTGGATTTGATGGCCGAAGGCTTGCGAGGTGCAATAAAGCGCGCGATGATCAGGGGCAATAACGGAAACGCCAGCGCAAATAAAAAAAGCAACCCTATAAAAAGATAATGATAACTGTAGGAAGTCGTTGCCATAGTGAGAATTATAGAAAGATTGAGGCAAAAGTCAAAGGATGCTTCGAAGGGGAAAAACGGCGCGTGCGGCGCAAAATCAGGCTTCGGCGACGAGTGTGAGCACGCCGGTCTGGTGGTTCAAAAAATTCATTTCCTGGATGGGCGCGAATTGGCCGTAGGTGTTAAAACCGAGGATGGGCACGCCCGGAAAAGACTGCCGGATCAGCCGCACATCGTGATGCGGCGCGTTGTAGAACGAGCTGCCGCGCGAACAGCAGTT
>JAHFHF010000013.1 GCA_023247055.1 Candidatus Omnitrophota bacterium | reverse complement strand
TTCCCGTGGGCTTTTTGACGAACGCTTTATCGCAGATCGTCTTTGTGGCGGACAATGCGAATATAGGTGCTGCGGCTGAGACTGTTGTGATTGAGACCAAGGGCCTTGATTTTATTCCTGCGGTAACCGGCACGTCGTTTATGCAGGCGAACCTGACAGACTTGCCCGGCACTCCGGTGCTTGCAACGGGCGAAGGTCCGGATGATACGGACAATGACGCGACGATCAGCCTGACGCAGGCGGATACGAAAAACTTTTCCTTTACGAGCACGACGCCGGATGCCGTTGATTTTGAATACGTGACGGCAGGCTTTAATGGGTTCCAGACCTTGACGACGCTTGTCCTTGCGGCGACGATTGCAAACGGGAAGAGACTCAAAGTCGAAGTGCAGGACAAGAACGATCGTAAAGCGAATTTCTATCTGATTGGAACGGGCGCGAAACAGAACTATACACTGGATCTTTCAGGCGAGAACATTCCTTCGGGCTTTTTGACGAACGCGTTGACGCGGATTGTATTTGTGGCGGATAGTGCGAATATGGGTACGACGGCCCAGACCGTGGTGATTGAGACCAGGGGTCTTGATTTTACGCCGGTGCTCAACGGGTCTGTTTTTAATCAAGCCCAGCTTTCAACCTTTGATAATGATCCGGGGTTAAGCGGTGGATCCGGCAATGTGGATCCTTTAGGGCAACCGGCGGCCGTTTATCTTAAGCTGTTGAGCGGCAATGAAATTGAGATGGAGTATGATCTTTCTGCCGGACCCGAAAGCTTTACTTTCATGACGCTTGCCAATTCAACAGGGACTCGCGCCAACTTGCCTGAAAGTTTTGTGATTGCTGCGCGGGGACACGCCGGATCACAGGCCGGGGTTGTTTTAGTCGATGAAAGCGGAGAAGAAGCTTTCTTTGTCCTTAACTTGCAAAATGTTTATCAGAATTACACTTTAACATTGTCGGGCGAAAATATTCCTGCCGGATTTGACCGCCAGCACATTGCTAAGGTGACATTTGTTGAAGATCAAGAATTTTCGCCGGGGATGCCGCAAGGGCTTCTTCAAATTCAAGTCAAGGGGCTCGATTTTAATCCCGTCGTCGCTCCGCAGGCGCTTTTGGATGTGAAAGACTTGCTGCTGGACCGGGGTGCAAGTTACTTTGGACCAGGCGCGGGGATCGATCCTGTGACGCATTTTCCGTATGACCGCATGAACTCAAATGGCACCACCGACAATGGCCAGAAATTTACCCAGCCGACGCTCATTGGTTTCTATGCCCAGATTTTGGGTGAAGCGGTCAACGGTCAGGTGGACATGGGGCTCACGGTCGACCAAGCGTTGGCTGAAGCCAATGCCGTTGCCAACAGCCTTCTCAACGTCCAGACTCAGCATGGTTGGAATGGGCTTCTTCCATGGTTTGATCTTGACCCGGTGCTTGACCCGGAGGAGTCATTCGGTCTTGGGGATAATGCCGCTTTGGCGCAGAGTCTTGCGGTGATGATCGGGGCTCTTGAAAATGCGTCCCTGACCACGGCGCAGCAAACCGTCCGCGCTGGCATTATTGCCAACGTGAATACGTTTCTTGATAATCAGGCACCGGGTTACCAAGCGCTTGTCGATACAAATCTTGGACTTTTTTACGGCTCTTATGAAAAGAATATTAATCATTTCCAGGCCCATATCGACCGCCTTGCGACGGAATTTCGCGGCGCCATCGCGTTTCTGCTGGTCCGTTATCCCAGCCTGCCCGCAACAGTTTGGACGAATATGGAGATTCCGCTTGTAGATTACACCGATATCAACGGAAACTCTGTCCGCAATCTGGCCACGTTCGAAGGCGGCGCTTTTCAGACTTTTTGGCCGTTGCTGCGCAATGACGAACGCAATTTTATCCAGTTCCGTAACGCGCTTTATAACCACCTTGCAACACAGACGGATTATGCCGCGAAGTTTCAGATCCCTGGTATTTTGTCGGCTAGCGACACGCCGGAAGGACACTATTTTGGCCGCATCGGTATTCGGGATGTGGCTGAAACCAATCTGGATGTCGTAGGGGATGTAGGTTCCACGTATGCGCTGGCTAGCGCCTTTTTGCTGGACCCGCTTTCAGTCTTGAAATGGATGGATGCGATTGAGAACCAGCTTCCTGATTTGCTAGGCGTCCGGGGTTTCCTGGATTCGGCCCGTTCGAACGGTGAAACAAACGATCTTTATTTCGGGATTGATATTGGTTCGACCGTGATTGCGCTCGCAGGCAATAGTCCGGATTATTTTGAACACTATCTCCAGAATCGCGGTTTTGAACAGGCTTACAATTCGCTTTATGACAGCGTGAACATCAGCATCGCAAAAACAGCTTCAAGCATCATCGCCCCGCCGGAATTTCCGGACCGGTCGCTGGCTGTGCTGCAGAACTTTACGTCCGAGGGTTCGATTAACAGTTTCTCGAATTCGCAGACCCAGATTACCGGCGTCCAGTTTGACTACCAGGCCTTAAACGGCGGTTTTGGCGGCCAATTCTGGAACCTGGACCAGGTCTATGATGCGCGCGCGAACCAGCTGGCGATCCTTTACACCGCCGTGGATTCGCCGGTTTCGCTCAAAGTCGAACTGAAGGACTCGACCGACCAGCTGCTCTACAGCGGCACGGTCAATCTCAGCGTGAGCGATGACACGAAACAAGTTGTCCTCAGCTTGCCGAATGAAACGCGCATGCAAAATGTTCAAAAGGTTTTCGTTATTATTGATCAAAACGCGACAGGCGATACGAGCGGTGATTTTCTGATTCAGGCAATCAACCTGCGGCATTTTCCCTCTTCGCAGAATCTGACGCCGGATGCCAGCCTGGATTCCGGAGACCTCTCCACGCTGCCCGAAAATCCTGAAGCCCAGTTTTTTAGTTCGGGCACTCCTGGGGATGTCACGCGCGTCTCACCCTCGGTGACAAAGCTTGATTATGACATTACTGGAAATGGTTTTGCCGGGTTCAGTATCAATTTTGATCCCGATAATACCAATGCGGATGGAACCGATCTTTCGGGGCTGAGCAACCTTACCTTTGGTCTGAGTTCCGCCAAGGTCAAGAAGGTCAAAATTGAAATTGACGATGCTGACGGCAAGCGCGCTATTCTCTATGCCACAGGCATAGACTCGACAGCGCGGTATTACCAATTCTTGGCATCTCTCCTGGCCTCAAGCGTCGATCTTACCAAAGTAAAACGGATTAACTTTGTAGTCGATCAGACCTCGGTCAATGCCGGTGATGAGATCGGCAGTTTACAGTTTGAAGTCAATGGACTACAATTCCCGTAAATGAGGCCAGCTTTAGACCGTTTGAAATGAGCCGATAAGGTTATAAGCCTTTTATTTCGGAGGGGAATGATGAAGTTGATCCAAAAAATCCTGCTCGTCGCGGTATTGATGACGGGCAGTCTGCCTGTGCTTCGGGCCCAAGTGACGATTGCTCCCAGCTTTACCGGCACTTTGATCATCACGCTTCCGGATGGCGATGTGACCTTGCTTGAAAACGGAGACCCTATTCCCGAGATCCCTCAGGGAGCTACCCTTGAAGTGTTTAACGGCAGCATTAAAGTTCAAACCGGATCCGGTGACAACGTTCAAATGGGCTGTTTTGGAAGCGGTCAGTCTGTCGGCGGCGGAAGTTCGGCAACGCTGAGTTGCGGCGAGACTTCCGGCCTGCTGACGATCGACGGAAAAGAATATCCGATTTCCGGTGCTCCGGCAGCTGCGGCTGAGCCTACGGCCGATGCCGACCCGACCGGTGTTCCCTCCGACCAAGACCCCGACCCCGATTCACGCAGCATCCAAGCCAGCACGATCAGCTAATGCGTTTTTTAAGAACTTTCCGGGTTTTTCCCCTGTTGTTTCTATCGCTATTCCTGGGCCGGACGTTTACGGCCTATGCGGATTTTAAACTCCTGGACGCGATTGAGGAGTTTGGCGAAAAACGTTTTGTGAAAACAAAGCCCAGCCGGATCAAATCAGGCCCCCTGCGAATTCATCCCAGCCTGCGCAGTTCTGCTACGTATGACAGCAATATCCTGCTTGAAGATACGGATGCCCGCGAAGATGTCATTTATAATATCCAGCCTGGCGTGATCGTGGAATTGCCCATCAATAAACACCAGATCGTGGCCGGTTATGAGGCCGACTTCGAAATTTTTTCAAAATCCAGGCATCATAACCAAAATGACCAAAATCAGAATTTTTTTGCGCTGGCCGATTTCCGGTTTCCATCCTGGTACGTCAATGTTCTAGAGCGTTTCAGTGAAACTTCCAGCCGTGCCGGCACGACGTTTACGGACAGAATTCCGCGCTACGACCAGTCCATCCATCCCAAGATTGGCTATCACTGGAAACGCTTCACGTTTGAAGGGGCTTTCCGGTATTTTATCCGTGATTTCCGCCGTCAGGTGAATGACAATCTCGATTTTGAAGAAAGAGCCTGGACCGGGGTGCTTTATTACGATCTTTTTGCGCGTCTTAAGGCTCTCCTGGAGTATCAAATCGCTCAGATCGACTATGATGACAATCACGCGCGTGCAGGTACTTTCCAGCAGGTCAGGGCGGGTCTTGACGGCGAGATCATGCCGAATCTCCGCGTCAAAGTCCGCGGCGGTTTGCAATTCCGTAATTATGGCGCGTCCGCGGAGAACGATTTTAATTCGTTTGTGGCCGACATTTGGGCCGAATATAAAATCCGTCCCGATCTTACCCTGGTCGCAACCGCCGGGCGCGAACCGGTCGAAGCGACTTTCGGCAGCGTCAATTATTATCTCGAACACCGCCTTGGCTTCGGAATTGAATATTCGCCGTGGCTGCGATGGACGCTTTTTTCGGGTTTTGACTATATCCGGCAAGGCTATGCCGAGCGTGAAACCTCAGGCGGCCAAACCGGCTTTCGCCGCGATCAAAGTTTTGGCGGCCGCTATGGTATCCGCTATCTCATGAACGAGTGGCTGGAACTAGAGTTGGCTTACCAGCACCTGCACCGCCATTCCAACTTTGCCTCCCAGGAATACACCGACCACCGTGTTTCTTTGTCGTCCGTACTGGCATACTAGAACATACAAACGCCCTTAGGCGTTCGATGTTCTTGTCTCTGCGATAGACGGCAGAGACTAGTGCCTACGCGGGCTTCCTTGGCCTGCGAAGCGCAGTGTCTTGCTCTAGGAGTCCCTTTAATTTTGACCGCCGTCAGCCGATAATCTACTTATGTCTATGGCTATTTTTCGCACTCTGCCGCTCGGCCTGCTCATTTTTCTTTCAAGCCCGTTCCACCTGTCTGCCCAATCGCCAGAATCCGGCGCGAAATCCGCGCAAGACTATCATATCGGTATAGGCGACCTTCTTGAAATCGAGGTTTATGATGAACCGGACTTGACCAAAGAGGCGAGGGTCTTGACTGATGGAAAGATTTCCATGCCGCTGCTGGGCCAGATTACGGCCGCGGGAGAGACGGTCCAGGGCCTTCAGGAAAAGGTGAGCGCTCTTCTGGCCGAGAAATATCTGGTCAATCCCCAAGTAACGGTTTTTGTCAAAGAATTCAGCAGTATTTTTGTTTTTGGCGAAGTGAAAAATCCAGGGTCTTTTCCCCTGACCGGGAAAATGACCGTGTTTGAGGCAATTACCTATGCAGGCGGATTTACGGAAGTCGCGAACCCTTCCAAGGTGAAAGTGATCCGCATGGAAGGGGACCAGCAAAGCAGTTTCGAAGTCAATATTTCTAACTTGACCAAAAAAGACGGCAAGGGGGACAACGATCCGGGCCTGCGCGCCAATGACCGGGTCATTGTCCCGAGGAGTTTCTTTTAGCATGGCCGCGAACGGTAATGTTTTTGTCGAGGAGGAAATTCATCTCCGCGATTATTACTATATCCTGATGAAGCGCCGCAAACTGATTCTTTCTGTTTTGCTGGTCGCGCTTTTTCTGGGGGGATTTTTCACAGTTACGGAAAAGGTGATTTATCAAGCCAGCACCACGCTGCTGATCGAAAAAGATAATCCCAATGTGCTCGATTTTAAAGAAGTGATGACCTTTGATGCTTCGTCGACGGACTACTATCAGACGCAATACCAGATTTTAAAAGGCGCCGGCCTGATCCGCGCACTGATCCGCGAAGAGGAACTGGATAAAGATCCGTATTTGCAGGGATTGGTGCATGGCCGGCTGCGCGGTTTTTTGCGCAAACAGCCCTGGATTTCAGACTCTTTGGGCGTTTTTTTGGCTTCCCGCAAACCGGAAGACATTTTTGTCTCCCGGATGCTGCAAATCCGGCCGGTGCGGAATTCCCAGCTTGTGACTATCACGGTCTTTCATCCGGACAACCGCCGGGCGTCAGGCATTGCCAATACGCTGGCGAGACTTTACATTGAACAAAACCTGAAAAACCGTTACCTGGTTTCCACGCAGGCCATGGATTTGATTTCCGGCCAGATGGGGGACCTTAAAACCAAGGTGGCTGAAACGGAGCGCAAACTTCAGGCCTATAAAGAAAAACATGCCCTTGTTTCCATTCCGTCCCTGCACGAAAAGGACCAGTTTTTGCAGGATACCAAACTGGCTCTCGTCAAGCTGCAGTCCCAGGAATCCCGTATGGCCAAACGTTATCTTCCGGCCCATCCTAAGCGCATTCACCTGCGCTCTCAAATCGAAGGATTGGAAGAACAGATGAAAAGGGAAGAAACCAAAACCATCGAACTCGGCGGTGTCGCCATTAAATACGATGAACTTGAACGCGAAGCGGACAGTGCCCGCAAAGTTTATAAGTCTCTTTTAGACAGACTGGAACAGACGCATAGCGAGGCCAAGGCCCAGGCCAGCAATATCACGGTTGTGGATCAAGCGGTGCCTGAGCCGCGGCCCGCACGCCCGCGTCCGGTTCTGAACCTGATCCTTGCCCTCGTTCTGGGTTTTGCCGGCGGGTGCTTTCTGGCATTTTTCTTGGAGTATCTGGATTCAACGGTCAAAATTCCGGAGGATATCGAAAGGGGCGCCGGCCTGGATCTGTTCGGAATTATTCCTGAGGCTGAGAAGAAATCAGACGCTGTCCGCGGTGATCTTTTTTTTGAATCCGATACCTCCTCCGCTGCCTCCGAAGCCTTAAGGGCTTTAAGAACCGCTCTTCTTTTCCGGTTCCGGCACTTACGGGGCTGCCGGGTCATTCTCATGACCAGTCCTAATCCGCAGGAAGGCAAAACAACCCTTATTGCCAATCTGGCCATGGCCTTTCAACAAAACCACCTGCGTGTATTGCTGATCGACGCGGATTTAAGAAAGCCGCGGCTTCATAAAGTTCTCAATATTACTGAGGATAAAGGTTTGACCGAAGTCTTGGAGGGCGAGCTGGAGGCCGCGCAGGCCATCTGTAAAAATGTCGGGGGGCTTGGGTTTGATTTTTTGAGTTCCGGAGTCCATTCCTATCATCCGACGGAGCTTTTGGGTTCTGAAAAAATGGAACTCATTTTAGGGTCGCTCAAAAAAGAATATGACATCATTCTGATCGACAGCCCCCCCTACTTGGCCGTGGCCGACGTGATCGTGCTTAGCGAACATGCCAATGCGATCGTGATCGTTGCGGCCTACCGTAAAACCGACCGGCGCCATCTCCGGAAACTCAAGCAGCGTTTTGCGGAACTCGGGCCGGAACGGCTTTTAGGCGTGGTGATTAACCGGGTCAGTGTCCGTGAAAAAGACCTGTACTATCACCAGTATTACTATTACGGGTATGGAGATGCCGGCCCTTCCCGATGAAGGTTTCCCGCGGCCTTGAAACCGGATTGATTGCGGCCGCCTGCGCCGCCCCCGTTTTTTTTGGCAGTGTTCCCGAATGGGCCGCGTCCCTTCTGAGCGCCCTGCTTTTCTTCCTGCTTTTTTTAAACCCCGCCGCTGTTTTTGAAGTTCGCCGGTTTCCTTTTTTTCTCAAACTGGCTGGAGCCGCTCTTTTTTTGTGGATGGGAATCCAGTTTTTTGGAATCACGCGTAATCCCTATGGCGCCGCCGCAGGGTTCGGAATGTGGCTGGCTTTGGCAGCGGCCTTTTTGCTGGTTCAGGGCCTTGATTCTGAAGGCCTGTCGCATCTTGCCTGGGCTTTCGTTTTTATCGGGTTAGGAGAATCGCTCTATAGCGCATGGCAGCTTGTTTCCGGCTCGGCGCAAGTCCTTTGGCAGGAAAAAAGCCAGTACCTGGGTTATGCCACAGGAACGTATATCAACCGCAATCATCTGGCCGGCCTGCTGGAACTTTGCCTTGGCGTCCATTTTGGTGCTTTAATGCAGGCCTTTCAAAAACGCCGCATGCTGCGTTTTACTGTCCTTGTATTTTTGTGGCTGATCGTCTTTGGAGTATTTTTAAAAACCGGATCCCGCGCGGGCCTTCTCAGTTTTGCCGCAGCCTGCGGCTTCACTTTTGTCTGGATGATTTTTCTTTTCAAGAAACGTTTTGCTTTTTTCGCGGTTGTGCTGATTCTTTTCAGCGCCGGGGTGGCGCTTTGGGGCGGCACGGCCGTAGACCGTTTTTTACACGCCAAAGATATTTTTTGGAGTTCTGCCGGCCGGTTTGAAACCTGGAAGGGGACTCTTACCATGATCCGTGACAATCCCTGGGGCGTGGGGCTGGGGGGATTTGAACTTATTTTCCCGCGCTACCAATCGGCCTTGTCCCTCAAAGGATGGGGGCATGCGCATCAGGATTATCTTGAGCTGCTGGCTGAACTTGGAATCCCCGGGTTTTGTGCTTGGGCTGCTTTCGTTACGGGCGTCCTCGTTTCTTTTGTGAAAACACTGGTGTCCTCCGGCGAAGAAGATTTGTGGCCGGGGTGGGGGATTTTGACAGCGCTTGCTTCTTTGGGGATCCACTCCTTGCTGGATTTTAATTTTGCGATTCCGGCCAATGCCTTTCTGGCTTTGCTGCTGCTGGCAGCGGCCTTTCGTTTGAGTATGAAATTTTTGAAACCCTCCTGTAATTTTATTCCGCATAAGTTCATTTCGGGCATGGTCCGGCTTGCGGCCCTGCTTTTTTTTCTAATTTCTATTCCAAGAGCCTGGGCCGGCCTGCTGTTCGATCAGGGGCAGATGGCGCTAAAAAAGGCTGATTTCCCTCAAGCGGTCCTAAAATTTCAGACGGCACAGCGGTATAATTCTTGGAATCCCTATGGGGATTACGGGTTGGGGATTAGTTTTTTCCGATGGGCTGAAAAAACGGGGGATAAGGCGCTGGTTGCAAAGGCGGCCGGTTGCTTTCAAGAAGTGACCCATCGTCTTCCGGATTACGGGAAAGCTTGGGCCTATCTTGCGCTCTCCAGCCGGGAGATTTCCGGCAAGGAAACGATCGAAGCTTATTTTGAAAAAGCCCGGGAGCATGATCCGGGCAATGCCTGGATCACTTATCAAACTGGCCGGAGCCTGCTTTTGCAAACCGATTTGTCCACGGCTGAAAAACAAAAGGCGAAGGCACTGATCCGTACGGCGCTTGAGCGGCATTATGCGGAGAAACCGTCGCCGCTGCTTGGTTTTGTCCTTCAGGATCTTTGGGACCAATTCTCCGATCCCATGCTTCTTCAGCAAATCACGCCTGAAGATTTAGCGTCTTATAAAAAGCTGCTGAATTTTATAGACTCTAGGGCGCTTTGGCCGCAGCGTGAGTCTGTTTTTATGACGTATTGGAAATTAAAGAGCCCGCAGCCGGCATCCTTGCCCGGGGAAACCTTTCAGGCGCAGCATCCCTTGCCCCTCGAGTATTCCGGCACACAATGGCGGGGCGGCCGGAGTTTGGGAGGGCTTCTTCAGGGACGCGCTGCCGCTAAACTAGGGCTGTATCTTAAACCCGGACCGGTTTCGATTGCAGTGACCTGGCGCGGCTTTCCCCAGCAGGGAGAAAATGGCTATGCCGTCGTTTATTTGGACGGTCAGCCCGCCGGCAGTCTTTATGGGGGCGGATCCTCCTGGCAAACGCGTGTTTTGAAAACTGCAACTCCGGGAGGACCCCAGCGATTGTCGGTTCAATTGATCAACGGAATGCCTGGAAACGGAAAAGGACGACGCGGCCCTTTGATTGAACTGGGTGAAGTCCGGGTGCATTACGCATGAAAAAAGAACTGATCACCACCCCTTTTTTGGCGATTGCGGGAAGATCCTTGGGGATGTTGATTCCTTTTGTCATTGCCCGTGTTTTCGGCGCCGAACGCTTTACGGACGTTTTTTTCTGGGTTTTCAGCCTGATGACGTTTGTGATCAGCATGATGATTTATTTCTTCGAGTCCGTGCTTGTGCCCTATCTTGCCGAACAACAGCTGCGGTCCGCCACGGCCGCCGATTTTTCAAACGCAGTCTTGTGCGTCGTCCTTCCCGTAGTCTTGGTCTTATGCCTTGGGTCCGGCGCCGCCCTGCAGACGGGACTCGTTTCATTCGGCTCGCCTGAAGATACGCGGCTGGCCGCGCATTTATTCTGGGCGCTGACCCCTTTTCTTTTTCTCAGCATTTGGGCGGCCCAATCCAACGGTCTTTTTTACACGTATAAAATTTTTTGGTTTCCCGCGCTTTCGCCGCTCTTAAGATCCGTCGTGGTGATCCTGGTTGTATTTCTGACGGGCAAAGCTTGGGGGATTTATGCCGTGACCACAGGGTATGCAGCCGGCGAAGCGCTGCGCTGGGCCGCCGGTCTCTATGTTCTCAAGCGCTTTTCGGCCTGGCGTCTGCAGATTGCGTGGCCTTCGATCGAAAAAGGAGTGAGGGATTTTTTCAAAGGAAGCGGCCGGCAGATGCTCGCCTTAGCCGTCATTAATATCATTTTTTTCGTCGATACATCCTTTGCCCTTCACCTCGGCGCGGGCAGTACCAGCTTGCTGAATTATGCCGACCGTATGTATCAAATTCCTTTTTTATTTTTTCAAGCGGGGTTTTTAAATGTTTTCAATTCTTTTTGGTCGGAACGCTTCGTTGTCGATTCCCGGGCTTTATTTTGGACACGGATCCGCCGCGACACGGCCATTGTTTTCATGGCAACCGTTTCTTTTTCCACGGCGCTATGGATTTTCCGGACGCCGCTTGTGACCGCAGGTTTTGGCCAGCGGGGCGCGCTGGCGGAAAACTTGACGGTGTTAGCCGACCTTTTCGGGTTTTTGAGCCTTGGATTAGCCCCTGCGATTTTATATACCCTGTATGTTCGTATTTTGTTTATTCTCAAAAAGGACAGCGTCTATCTGAAGACCGCCTGTTTTCAATTGGGCGGAAAGATTGTGCTGAACGCGCTGCTGGTGCAGCATTACGGAGTGCGCGGACTTGCGATTGCAACGCTGATCATCATGAGCTTAACCGCCGCAGGGCTTTACGGTTATTTGCGGCAGCATTGGAAAAAAGAGGTGCCGCATGTCTCTCCTTGATTATGCTTCGGCCGAAGGCGACAGCTACCATCATCAGCGCCACCGTCATTTGAGGAGTATGCGGGAAGACGCGGTTTTAAGAGAAGCCTGGGGCTGCTATGCCCGGCAGGTCTATTTCAAAGGCCTCCAGTCCGGACAGTCGGTTTTAGAAGTCGGCGCAGGTTTTGGGAATAATTTGCTTGGGATTCAAAAAGAGGCGGAGGTCCTGGCCCTGGAGCCGGCCCGTTCGGCGCGGGAGTATATCCAAAGTTTAGGCTTTCAGACGGCCGCAGCGCTTGAGGAAATCACGCCGCAAAGACGTTTTGATTTTATCCTTTTACGGCATGTTCTGGAGCATGTCCCTGAGCCGTATGCGTTGCTGAAAACGCTTCAGGCGTATTTAAAGCCGCAAGGCCGGCTGATCGTGGTGGTTCCTGCAGAATCGCCGGGCCTCAAACCTAAGGCGGATGATACGGATCACCATCTTTATTCCTGGAACCTTAGAACTCTTCGCAACCTGATGGAAAGTGCCGGCTGCGGTGACGTCCGTGTCCGTTTTAACGCGCTGAACGGCAGAAAATTTTTTCTGCCTCTTTACCGTTTATGCGGGCCGGCGGCCTATGGGTTTGCCTTAAACTGTCTTGGGAAAATCCGGCGGCATTTTGAAATTATCGCCGTAGCAGGCCGCCGGACATGAAAATTTTATTGGTCCACCTCTACAATCCAGACGGAGGTTTGGGAGGAGCTGCCAAAGGCGTATTTGAACTTGCATCCGCCCTGAAAAAAACAAACCGGTATGAAATCCGGGCTGCGGTGAATGCCGGCCCGCTGGCCGAGCATCTGCGTCAGGAAAATATTCGGGTGTTTGAAATCCCGCGTTCCAAGTTTCAGATTCCCGGCCTGATCCGGCAGCTGCGCCGGATATTACGGGACTTTACTCCGGATATCATCCACTCGCATCACCGGTTCACCACGTTTTTGCTGGATTTGTTGTTTAAACGGGGAAACCGGATTCTGCATACGGAACGCGTGCTTAAAAAAAACCATCGTTTTTTTTACCGTTATGGCCATCGAGTGACTACGGTTTCCGAGTCGCTGCGCCGCCATTTGATCGATTATTACCGCGTGCCAGAGAGCCTTGTTCGGGCCATTCCCAATGCGGCTCAGCTGCGGTTCGCATCCGCCCGGCAGGTGGAGGATTTGAAAACACATTATCCCGCCGCGCCCGGGCAGCTGACCGGGCTTTGTATCGGCCGGTTTGAAGAACAAAAAGGCCATGCTTATCTGATGGAGGCCGTTGCGGGTTTACCTCCCCAAGACCGATTGCGTCTCCGGATTGTCCTTGCGGGCGATGGAAAGCTGCGCGCTGCTCTGGAAAAAAAAGCGCAAACTCTTGAAGTCCGCGGCAATTTTATTTTCACCGGATATACGGATGCCGTTCCAGAATGGCTTGAGGTCTGTGATTTTTTGATCCTGCCGTCGCTTTGGGAGGGAATGCCGAGGAGTGTTATCGAGGCGTTTTATGCGGGTAAACCGGTGATTGCAACCGCGATTGAAGGCACGCGCGATATTGTACGTGACGGCGAGAACGGGTTACTGGTTCCACCACGCTCGGCGCAGCATCTCGGCCAAGCGCTTTTACAGGTTTTAAATCAGCCTGAGAAACTGAAATCCTGGGGAGCATCCGCCCGGCAGACCGGCCAAAAGCATTCCTTTGCCGGCATGATTCAACAGTATGAGCAGTTCTATACAGAACTTAGGATCTCCGTCCGGGTCGAAAAGTGAAAATACCTTTTCTTGAAACAAAAATCGAAACCGACCTGCTGCTGACGCTAGGATTGACCCCGCTTTGGTGGCTGCTCGGCTTAAACGTAATGATTTATCAGGTGATCGGACTGCTGGTGCTGCTCAAGCTCTTTGTCTGGAGCTTCTATTCCGATAGTCCGCTCAGCATTCCCCGGCCGCTTTTAGGGCTGTTTTTCTTTATGGTGATTTATCTAACCTCGCTTTTATTCAATTTCGGAAACCATCCGCTGCAAAGAATCATTGCATCCGCGAATAATTACCTTATGTTTGTCATGGGGTTCTGCTTGATGCTGACCGTCTATAATGCCGCGGCGCCCGGGTTTCCCCGCAGGTTTTTTGCAGCGGGGAACCGTTTAGCGTTGATCACGGCCGGCATCGCCCTCTTTTTTTTAGGCGCATGGTGGGTCCTGAAATGGACCTTCCGGATGGAGCCGCTGCTGGCGCATTTGTGGCCGGGGCTTAAAAATTATCCCTTTTTTTATATTCAATGGGTCATTCAGGGGGTGACGCTGGATTGGAAGATCGGCAATATGCCCCGGATCAGCGTCTACAGCGGGGTGCCTATTGCCACCGGTGGTTTTATGGCCATGATTCTACCCTTGTCGATGGGGTTTCAACGCTTGAAAGAGAGCCGCCGGTGGGTCAGCGCCGGAATTTTTATGGTTTTACTCGTTCCCTTTTTCTTTTCGCTCTCACGGACGGCCGTGTGTGCGCTGTTGGCAGCCTGGCTTGCCGTCAAGTTGATCGAGATCGGAATCAAGCCGTTTTGGTGTTTCTTTTATTTTTGCGTTTTTTTTCCGCTGGTAGACCGGCTTTATCTGGCATTTCAATGGCTGCTTTCCATCCGTCCCGACAGCACCTGGGGCCGGCTGGGGATTTATAAAGAGGCTTTTTCACAAGTCATGGAGCAAAACCCGCTGCTTGGGCTCGGCGCCCGGCCGAGGGATGAGTTTTCGACCATGATCGTCGGGTCGCATTCGCACTATGTGGAAATACTGCTTGTGACCGGAATCCTGGGGCTTGGCGCATTTCTTGCGTTCCAGATTTTCATGCTCTTCTCGTGGTTTTCACAAAAAAAATATCTTTTGACCGAAGAGCACCGCACGTTGTGGAGGTATCTTGGAATCAGTCATCTGACCGCGGATGCGGTGCTGTTGACCAGCGGTTTGGATTCGATTCCGCTTACGGCTTTTATGTACTTTCTGGTCGCCGGCGTAATTCTTTATCTGGGAAAAGAAATTAAATTATTTTATGTGCTGCAAAAAAACACGAAGCAGGAGCAAGACCATGCGCTGGCTTTATGACCATCACCGGAAAGATTCCTGGGCCGCGTCGTTCCGCCGGGGCCGGATGGAGTTTTTTCGTTCGCTTCTGAATTCATTTCCAAGACCCGTCACCCTTTTAGATGCCGGGGGAACGGAAGGTTACTGGATCCGGATGGGCTTGGCCGGAAACCCGGATTACAGGATCACACTGCTTAATCTCGAGCCCGCCGCCGCTGATGCTGAAAACCTTTCCTGCCAGACCGGGGATGTCCGGGACCTAGGGCGTTTTGCGGACAAAAGTTTCGACGTCGTTTTCTCGAATTCGGTGATCGAGCACGTGGGCGATTTTAAGGACCAAAAGCGAATGGCCGATGAATTAAGGCGGGTGGGAAAGAATTTATTTGTCCAGACCCCGAACCGGTTTTTCCCCGTGGAACCGCACTTCGTATTTCCTTTTTTTCAGTTTTTGCCGGCGGGCTGCCGGGCTTTTCTGATTCAGCATTTTGACCTCGGGTGGCGCAAAAAAATTCCAGACCGCGAGGAGGCCCTGCG
The DNA here is from genome assembly GCA_023247055.1 of Candidatus Omnitrophota bacterium. GTDB lineage: Bacteria > Omnitrophota > Omnitrophia > Omnitrophales > Aquincolibacteriaceae > JAHFHB01. Next base: position 41,570 of record JAHFHF010000013.1, on the reverse strand, counting down.
CGAAGCGCGTTCCGTGCGGCTCTTGACCCGCAAGGAACTGAAGCTCTTATTTCCCGGAGCATTTATCCGGGAGGAACGGTTGCTGGGCCTGGTGAAATCCTTTATGATCGTGGAAGGCTTTAAACCATGACGGATCCCTCTTACGCGCCGGCTGCAAAAACCACTCCCGACATGGAACTTCTCGGGCTTCCGATGAACCGCGCGGGCCTGACGGAAGTCCACGCATTTATCCGGCAGGTCATCACGCGCGGCGAAAAAGCCATTGCGCTCAATTTAAACGTTCATTGCATCAATCTGGCTTTGAAGCATGCCTGGCTCTATGAATTCATTAAACAGGCCCAGCTTGTCTTTTGCGACGGCGACGGCGTGCGCTGGGCGCTCAAATTGCGGGGCTATTCACCGCCGCCTAAAATCACTTATAATCAGTGGCTTTGGCCGCTGGCGGAATTTTGTGTGCAAAACGGATTTAGTCTTTTTTTTCTGGGCGCCCAGCCGGGCATTGCGGCCGAAGCGGCAGAAAATTTAAAAAAACGTTATCCGGCGCTGCAAATCGCGGGCATCCACCACGGGCATTTCCAGAAAGCCGGTGCTGAAAATGAAGCCGTGGTTTCGCAGATCAATCAGGCCCGGCCGGATATCCTGCTGACGTGTTTCGGCATGCCGGCCCAGGAAAAATGGATTGCAGAAAATTGGCAGCGGGTGCGGGCCCATGTTTTTTTAAAAGGCGGCGCGGCTTTTGATTATGCCTCCGGCCGGCTGGCGAAAGCCCCGGAGTGGATGATCCGTTTGCAGATGGAATGGCTCTTTCGCTTTTTTCAAGACCCGCTGCGGCTTTTCGGCCGGTATATTCTGGGAAACCCCTATTTTTTTTACCGTGTCTTCAAGGGAAAAAACAAATGAAAAATAAGCCCGTCCAACGGGGCGGACCTCTTTTAGTGGCCGTGACCGCCGCGCTTGATTTTTGCTGCCTTAACGCCGCACTTCTGCTCGGCTACTGGCTGTGGATCACTTATCCCTGGCATGGTCATTACCAGCCCTTTGCGAATTACTCGGTCATCTTGGGGATTGTTCCGCCTTTGGGGCTTTTAGTTTTTCATGGGGTCGGCCTGTATAAACACCAGATGGGGGTCATGGGTGTCGCGGAGCAAAGCCTTATTTTTAAAGCCCTTTGGCTACTTTATGCTGCCGCGTTTGTGGTTTCTTTTTTTTACCGCGGCAGCGACTTTTCGCGCTTGGCCACATTCTATTCGGTCTTTATTTCCATTCTGCTGATCAGCCTTGAGCGTCATGGGATGCGGCGGGTTTATGCATGGCTGCATGCGAGGGGGCTTTTCGGCCAACGGGCGCTGATCTATGGCGCAGGTTATCATGGCCAGCGGCTCGCGCGCTGGATTGAGCAATCGCCGAAACTCGGGATTAAAGTCGTGGGTTTTCTCGATGATCATACCGAAAGGCTGGTGCGTCAGCCGGCGTCGCTGGCGATTCTGGGAGGGTTTGAAAATTTAAGGGCCACGGTGGAACGCGAAAATATCCAGGTCCTTTTTATTACAAACCGGAAATTTGAGGACGTGGATATCTATGATTTTTTCCAGATCTGTCAGGAAATGGAAATCACCTGCTGGGCCATTCCGGCTGTTTTTCACCCGCACATTGAACGGATCAGTTTTTACAGTATCGGCGGAATTCCGCTGGTAGGCCTGCGCAAAGAAGTCCGGCTGAAAGCGTATTTTTTTGTAAAACGGATTCTGGATTTTTTAACGGCCTTGATTTTGGCGGTCCTGCTTGCCCCCGTGTATGGTTTAATTGCTTTAGGTATTGTGCTGACTTCCGGAGGGCCGGTTCTTTTCCGGCAAATCCGGGTGGGGCAGGGCGGGAAGCCATTTAGGGTTTATAAATTCCGCACGCTCAAAGCCGGGTTGGCCGATGCGATTTCCCCGGAAATCAGCTTGAAAAAAGAAACGATGCCGATCGGCCGCTTTGCCGCTTTTTTAAGAAAGTCAGGTCTGGATGAAATTCCGCAGCTCCTTAACATTCTGCGCGGAGAAATGAGTTTGATCGGGCCGCGTCCGGAAATGCCTTTCATTGTCGAAAAATATGGCAGCCTTGAAAAAGAACGGCTGCAGTTAAAGCCGGGGATTACCGGCCTTTGGCAGGTCAGCGAAGACCGCAAAAGGCTTCTGATTCATGAGAACATGGATTACGATCTTTATTACGTCGAGCATCTGAGTTTTAACCTGGATTTGGCGATTGTCCTTAAAACCGTAACAACGGTCCTGAAGCGGCTTTTTGCAAAGTCAGCGGGCTAAACAATTGTTTGAAAATTCTTGGGTGTTTGTCATTCGGTGCGGAACCGGTCAACGTGAATTCCGCGAAGAATCCCAGAACGAGATGCAAATTTGTTGAACGGAATAGTTATTTACGGGTGATTTTTTTGAGGACGATGCCGCGGCCGGAACCTTTGACGGCTTTGACAATGGCCGCTGATTTCCAGAACGGATAGATTTTGGCGATAACGCGTTCCAGCGAATTCCCGCCGCGCACCACCCGTGTTCCATCCACTGCCTGATAAGTTTTACCTTCCCGGAAAATACAGACCGTATGGCCGTAACCTTGGCCGTAAATATTGAGCAGAAAAGCCTGCGTGCCGCGCGCCTTTAAAATCTCATAAGCGAACAGGGCAAAATCTTCGCAATCTCCGCGGCCCGATTGGAGTAATTCCTCGGGTGACTGCCAGCGGTCTTCCGTGCCGAACTGCGTTTGGTCCGATTCGACTTGAAAATGGCGCCAAATGAATTTGGCAATGGCATCGGGTGAAGAAAGATCCGCCGTGAGATGCTGAAACGAAGGAAGGCCGGCTAGCGAAGCCTGCGCCCGCAAGGGAAGGGCCATGACGATGAACAAAAGGGCGAATGAAATAAAGAAATTGCGCGTGAACTTTTTCATGCCGAATTGCGCCTCTCCTTGAAGGCGTTAAAATTCGGCCAAATCCTCTGTGGTTTATGGCAACCCAGCCACCCTTGTTCCAAGCGGCCATTCCCCAACTTTGTTGGGTAACAGCCCGGAAAAGGGCCCGTCGGCTTTGCGTCCCCGAATTACTTCGGGTTTGCCTTTTTCAGTAAACCTTGAAAAAGTCCACCACACTGTGATTTGGCAACCCAGCCACCCTTGATGAGGCTATTGCACAGCGGTCTTGTGCCTAGCCTAAAAAAGGGCCTGTTGGCTTTGCGTCCCCGGATTACTCTCCGCCCCCAATTTGGAGGCGGATCCGCCGGTCTTTGGGCGGACGGGTTTGCCGTTTTCAAATGCTCAAGGCGTCCGATGACGTCTTAAGTTAAAGATAACACAGTTTGGTTGAGCGTCAAACTTAGGGGGGCTTATTTGTCATAACTTATTTAAAACAAAAGAGTTATGAGATTTAAAGGTCCCGGGCTTTGATTGACAAGCTTGAAATTTGATGATACCCTAAGTTTCTATTTTCTTGCCAATAAAGGGGTTACGATGCTCAATACCATTCCCGAAATCTTGCAGGATCTCCAAGAAGGCCGGATGATTATTATGGCCGATGATGAGTCGCGTGAAAACGAAGGCGATTTAATTCTGGCCGCGGCTCACGCGACCCCGGACAAAATCAACTTCATGATGAAATACGGCCGCGGCCTGATCTGCACGCCGCTTACCGAAGAGCGCGTCGAAACTTTGGGTCTCAAACCCATGACCACGCATTTGCAGGATTCTATGAAAACTGCATTCACGCTTTCGGTGGATGCACGGCTTGGCATTTCGACCGGTATTTCCGCGCATGACCGCGCCCGTACCATCGAGTTGCTGGCGGATAATGGCGCCGGCGCTGCGGACTTTGTTTCTCCCGGACATATTTTCCCGCTGAAAGCCAAAAAGGGCGGCGTGCTGGTGCGTGCCGGACACACCGAAGCCGCCATTGACCTTGCTCGCCTGGCTGGGCTTGAACCCGCCGGAGTGATTTGTGAAATCGTCAACGAAGATGGTTCTATGGCCCGCATGCCGGACCTCAAAGAATTTGCCCTCAAACATACTTTGAAAATCGGGACGATCCGCGATTTGATTGAATACCGGCGCCAGTTTGACAAGCTGATTGAACGCATGAGTACGGCCAAAATTCCGACCGTGTTCGGCGAATGGACCCTGCATGTTTACCGTTCGCTGGTGGATGGACGCGAGCATGTGGCGCTTGTAAAAGGTCAAATTTCAGAGGCTCCCACGCTGGTGCGTGTTCATTCGGAATGTTTCACCGGGGATGTGCTGGGCTCCCTGCGCTGCGACTGCCAGGATCAGCTGATGGCTTCGATGGAGGCTATGGACAGCGCCGGCAGCGGCGTGCTGCTGTATATGCGGCAGGAAGGCCGGGGCATCGGGCTGGCCAATAAAATCAAGGCTTATGCGCTGCAGGAAAAAGGCATGGATACTGTCCAGGCCAATGAGGAATTGGGCTTCAAACCCGATCTGCGTGAATATGGCACAGGCGCTCAGATTTTAAAAGACCTCGGGCTGGCTAAACTCCGCATCATGACCAACAATCCGCGCAAGATCGTGGGGCTCGAAGGTTACGGCCTCGAAGTGGTGGATCGCGTTGCGATCCAGTCCGCGCCCCACATTTACAACGCCAAATACCTCAAGGCCAAGAAAGACAAACTCGGCCATGATTTACTCTTTTAACCTATGCCACGTCTCTTTCAAACTCTCATCTCATCAACATTTCCTCTTTTTCCTCCCCTGCGAAGCGGGGAGGCTAGCGCCTACGGATGTTACCTATTCATCCGAGGCGCTGTGCTTGAGCCAACGGGCTCAGCTTAGGTGGGGGGGCGAACTTAGTGACATCCATTCTCGCGCGACTTTCCGGCAAGGGGAAAAAATTTGCCATTGTTGTCGCTCGCTTTAACGAATTTATCACGCGCCGCCTGCTTCAAAGCGCGCTGGAAACGCTGCAGCAGGCCGGGGTCCGGCAAAAAGACATTGATGTGATCTGGGTTCCCGGTGCTTTGGAGGTGCCTTTTTTTTGCCAAAAGGCGGCGCGGCGCGGCCGCTATGACGCGGTCATTGCACTGGCCTGCGTCTTGCGCGGCAGTACCTATCACTTTGAATGCGTGTCCCACGAAATTACACGCGGTATTGCAGAAGTGGCGTTAAACCATGAGGTTCCGATAGCCTCCGGCATTATTACGGCCGATACACTTGAACAGGCGATTGACCGTGCCGGTCTCAAGGCCGGTAATAAGGGCGCGCATGCGGCCCAGGCTGCGCTTGAAATCGCTTCTTTGGACCAAAGCCTTGGCCCGCGGCGGCTGCCGCGCAAGCGCAAGAGACGGAGGCCTTCATGAGAAAGAGGACGCGGGCCCGCGAATTTGCGCTCCAGCTTTTGTATCAATACGAAATGAACGAGAATGACCTGCCGGGGCTTTTCGCGCGCTTTTGGGAAGAAAACGCCGAAGCTGAGTCTGAAGTGCGCGATTACGCCGAACGGCTGGTGCAAGGAACGGTTGAAAACCTCAAGCCGCTTGACGAAACCATCACCCGCTATGCGGAAAACTGGCAGTTGCACCGCATGGCGGTTATTGACCGCAATATCCTGCGCTTTGCCGCCTATGAACTGCTCTACATGCCCGAAGAAATCCCGCCCAAGGTCGCTATCAACGAAGCCGTCAACATTGCTAAGAAGTTTTCACAGGAAGAAGCCGGCAAATTCGTCAACGGCATTCTCGATAAAATTAATCATACTGAACGAAAGCCGGATGGGACCGAAACCCAAAAACCTAAAGGGCCAGTCCCTTGAGGAAGCGGGGACAGTCCCCGGACGCCGGTCATCAACCGGCGCCTGGGCAGTCTCTGCGTTAGACGCAGAGGCAGTCCCAGTTCTATACTTATGAATTCTGATGAAAAATGGATGCGCGTGGCGCTGGACCTGGCGCCTCAAGGCCGTTTTGAAACCAGTCCCAACCCCATAGTCGGCGCTTGTGTTGTCCGCGGCGGAAAATTAGCGGGAAAAGGCTGGCACCGCCGTTTCGGAGGCCCCCATGCGGAAATCGAAGCGCTGCGTGAGGCCGGCCCGCGTGCGCGGCGTGCGGCCCTTTATGTGACGCTCGAACCCTGTTCGTCGTGGGGCAAAACTCCGCCTTGCGTGGATGCGATTATCCGCAGCGGCGTGCAGGAAGTGATCTTTGCCATCTGCGATCCCAATCCTCAGCATGCGGGCCGGGCTACGGCCCTGCTTCAAAAAGCGGGCATCCAGGTGCGCACCGGTCCTTTGGCGCGCGAAGCTGAAAAACAAAACGAAGCTTTTTTCAAATGGATCAAAACCGGCCTGCCCTTTGTGACTTTGAAAATGGCCCAGACGCTGGATGGCAAGATCGCCACGCGTACGCGCCGCTCACGCTGGATTTCATCGGCCGAATCGCGGGCCTTTGTGCAAGACTTGCGGCGCAGTCAGGATGCCGTGCTCGTCGGCACAAACACGCTTCTGTGGGATAATCCGCGTTTGACGGTGCGTTCGCTTAAAGCTGAAAAACCCTGGCGCGTGGTGCTGGACCCTCGCGCTGAAATGAACGCCCGGGCTAAAATTTTCCGCGGCCCTCAGACCGTGATGCTGGCCCTGGATGAAAAAAAACTTGCCCATGCCGCCCGCAGGCCCTGGCCAAAACCTGTGACCTTGCTGCCCGTTTCCAGCCGCAAAGGACGGCTTGATTTGAAACGCCTGCTTCAAAAACTGGGTGCGCTCGGCGCAGCCAAACTATTGGTCGAAGGCGGCGGTGAAACCGCCTGGTCCTTTTTAGCCGGCGGGCTGGTTGACCGTGTGATCTGGATCACGGCGCCTAAATTTTTCGGCGGACGCACGGCCAAAACATCGGTTGAAGGAGAGGGCGTCGCCTTGCCGTCTCAAGCGCTGCAGCTTAAAAGCTGGTCCGTTTTTCCCTGCGGCAGCGACATGATTTTGGAAGGACGCTTCTAATGTTTACCGGACTCATTCAAGAACGCGGTACTGTGGTTTCGGTCCGCAAAAAAACAAATGGTTTGCGGCTGACTATCCATTTCAAACAGCGCGGCCGGCACTTGAAACAAGGCGAAAGCATTGCGGTCGACGGCGTCTGCTTGACGGCCGCAAAAATTTCCGCGCATGGCTTTGAAGCGGATGTCGTTCCTGAAACATTAAAGACCACGACTTTGGGCCGCTTTCAAGAAGGCCGCCCTGTTCATCTGGAACGCGCCTTGAAGCTGGGGGCGCGGCTGGGAGGACATTTTGTGTCCGGCCATGTGGAAGGGCGCGCTACAGTCCTACGCTCGAGCATGGAAGGCAACGGGCGGATTCTTTGGCTTAAGGTGCCTCTGGCCCTGCGGCGCGCCTGCCGGCTGAAAGGATCCGTGACGGTCAATGGCGTCAGTTTGACGGTGCAAGGGCTTTCTGCCGCAGGGATCAAGGTCGCGCTTGTGCCGCATACGCTCAAAATTACGCAGCTCGGTTCGCTGCAGCCCGGCGATCAAATCAACCTTGAGACGGAACGGCTATCCGCGGCCGCTCCCCGCGAAACAGCCAAGACTTTGAAACGCAGGATCGCACTTTTGCAGCGCCAGGGGTTTTAACAGGGACAGTTCCTACAGAAGTCATTGGCAAGCGCCGCGGCGCAGGCTACAATGGCGCTTCAAACAGGCATGTGTCTTCTTCATAAACAATTTGCGCTCGATGCCGCCACCGCCCGGCTGGCGGGTTTTCGCGAGGACCTGCGGGCATTTTTGGCGCAAGCTGGTTTCGACGAAAAAAGTTCCGGCGAAGTGGTTTTGGCCGTGGATGAACGCTTGACCAATATTATCCGGCACGGTTACCGCGGCGGGCCCGGAAAAATTGAATTGGATGCCCGTTTTTCAGACGGAAGCCTTAAGATTTCAATCAAAGATTACAGCGCTAAATTTAATCCGCTGAACCAGCCCGCGCCAAAATTGCCGCCTGAAAATCCGGGGGGGCTTGGAATTTTTCTGACGCGCAAACTCATGGACGAAGTTACTTACGATGAATCGTTTCGCAGCGGCAATCTTCTTCATTTAAAAAAATACAAAGATAAAAGAGGTCCTTTATGAAAATTCAACAGCGGCAGGCCGGCGATGTGCATGTTTTCGAGTTGGCCGGCGAACTCGACTTTCACACGTCTCCGGACCTGCGCAGCAAACTGCAGCCTGTGACGGAAAAATCATCCCACAAAGTCATTATCAACCTTAAAAAAGTCAACTACATCGACAGTTCGGGGCTGGCCACGTTTGTGGAGGCTCTGCAAAAGGCTAAGCGTTCCAGCGGCAAGCTGGTGCTGACCGAACTCATGCCGTCGGTACGCAGCGTTTTTGAAATTGCCAAGCTGGACAAGGTTTTTACTCTCGCCGCCACTGAAGCCGAAGCGCTGGAATTAGCAGCGAGTTAAAACTGTCCCGGTTTTAAGTCTTACTTAAACACAGCGCTTCGCAGGCCAAGGAAACCTGCGCAGGCGCTAGCAAAGGCGCCCATGCGTGATTTTTTCGGAAAAATCGGGGAAACATCCGGCTTTATGATGGCCGGCATGGGGCGCTTGAGCGGCCTTCTCTTTGAGGTTTTCGGTCTTCTTTTTAGGGCCCCTTTCCAAAAAAAAACCATTCAACTGCGCCATCTCTTCCATCAGGTCGTGCTGATGGGCGTAGATTCTTTCGCCATTATCTGTCTGGTCGGCGCGTCCGTCGGAATGGTGCTGGCGCTTCAGGCTTCCTATCAGTTGAAACAGTTTGGCGCTGAACTTTATACCGGTAGTCTCGTCAGTGTGTCCGTGACCCGGGAACTCGGCCCGCTCGTCGCCGCCATTGTGCTTTCCGGCCGTGTGGGCGCCCGTCTGGCCGCGGAACTCGGCACGATGAAGGTCCAGGAAGAAGTCGATGCCCTTTCCACCATGGGCCTGAATCCGGTGCAGTATCTTGTGCTGCCCCGTTTTCTGGCGTTTCTGCTGATTCTCCCATGTTTGACGGTCGTGGCGGATGTCATGGGCATGGTGGGTGGTTTTTTGATTTCAACGCTCGGGTTGAGCATGAATCCCTATCTTTACATTGCCAAAACCTTTGACGCGCTGGTCCTCAAAGATATTTACACGGGCTTGATCAAAAGCGGCCTTTTTGCGGTTTTGATCGCGCTGGTCAGTTGTCATCAGGGGCTTTCGGTCGAAGGCGGCGCTGATGGGGTGGGACGCGCGACGACTTCGGCTGTCGTGACTTCGATTGTGCTGATTCTGGTCATGGACTGCCTTTCCACAGCCGTCATGTATTACGTTTTGCCGGCTTAAGAATATTCGGTAGGGGCGGGTTGTGAACCCGTCCCTCCTACGATTTACGATGAAGGACTGATGATGCAGGAAAAAAGTATTATCTCCGTGCGGAACTTGGTCAAACGCTTTGGCAACCGGGTTGTTTTGGAGGGCATTACGCTCGAGATCCCGGAAGGAAAAATTTCGGTGATCATGGGCGGCTCCGGCTGCGGCAAAAGCACATTCCTGCGCCACCTGATCGGCCTGTATCAGCCGGATGAAGGCGAGATTTTAATCGACGGGCAAAATATTGTAGGGTTGGCTGAGAGACCCATGAATGCGGTGAAACGCAAATTCGGCATGCTCTTTCAAGGCGCGGCGCTTTTTAACTCCCTGACCGTGGCAGAAAATGTCGCTTTGCCCATTCGTGAACACACCGACCTTTCGGATGAAATTATTAAGATCATCGTGAAAGTCAAACTGGAACTTGTCGGACTGACCGGCTTTGAAAACTTTATGCCGCATCAGATTTCGGGGGGGATGAAAAAGCGCGTGGCGCTGGCGCGCGCGATCGCGCTTGATCCCAAAATTGTTTTTTATGACGAGCCCGGCGCCGGCTTGGACCCGATTACAGCCAGCATGATCGACCAGCTTATTTTGGATCTGAGCCGCAAACTTAAAATTACGTCCGTAGTGGTTTCGCACGAAATGAAAAGCGCCTTCCGGATTGCGGACCAAATGATTGTTTTGCACCGCGGCAAGGTGCTTGAAGTCGGGACGGGCCCGCAGATTCAAAATACTAAAAATCCTTATATCCGGCAGTTTATCAATGGCGAGCCGGAAGGGGCGATTCCGTTTATTCAAACCAGCGACGCGTATCTCAAAGGTCTTTTACAGAATTAGAATCGATTATTCAGCCTAGGGAGGGAACATGGCTTATTCGGGCGCCGAAGTTAAATCGGGCATTTTCGTCACTATCGCATTGGCGCTGCTTTTGGGACTGACGGTGATTGTCGGCCGCTATACCACGGCGGAAACCCGCACCTGGCCAATTGAGTTCGGCTATATCAGCGGGCTTGAAAAAAATGCTCCCGTGCGTTACGGCGGCCATGAAGTCGGCAAGGTCCAGTCGATTGAAGTGCGTCCCCTGGATGCGTATCCCATTCTCGTGACGGTTGAAATGAAAGCCGATTTGGATTTAAAAGAGGGCAGCGAGGCTTTTATCGATACGCTGGGCATGATGGGCGAGAAATATGTGGAGATCAAACCCGGGGACCCTGGAAAGCCGGTCCTGGGTGCCGGGAAAATCCTGACCGGCACGGACCCGATTCCGATGTATCTCCTGGTCCAGAAAATGAATCTGATGGCCGACCGCATGGAGGAACTGACCCAATCGCTTAATCCGTTGATGGAGGAAATGAACGGCTTGATGGTGGAACATAAGGAAGAAATTGCGCGCATCCTGGGCAATCTGGATCAAACTTCCGCCAATATCCGCGACATGACGCACGATCTCAAATTCCGTCCCTGGCGCCTCGTCCGCAAAGATTAGCTGCCGCGATGCGCGTCCCCTTCAAAGCGCAGAATCTCCAACCCTTTGTGTGGATCTTCATTTTTCTTTCCGCCCTCTTTCTGTTGGATTTTTTTCAGGCGGTTGATTTTCGCGAGAAAAACGCCATTGATTTCAGGTTTCGCCTGCGCGGTGCCCAGCCGGCCCATCCCGATATTCTTCTGGTTGAAATTGACGACGGCAGCCTCAAAGCTTTGGGACAGTGGCCTTGGCCGCGCGGCCTCTACGCGCGCTTGCTGGACATTCTTGCGGAGCATAAACCGGCGGCAGTTTTTTTCGACATTCTGTTCACCGAAGCCAGTGCAAATCCCGGCCAGGACCAGGCTTTGGCGGACGCAACCCGAAAACTGGGCAATGTGGTTTTGCCTTTTTATTACGCCTCACTCGATCCTTTCGAGGCTTTTTTCCCCCTTCCGATTTTTGCGCAGGCGGCCGGCGCGACGGGTTTTGTCAATGTGGATCCTGACAGCGACGGCGTCACCCGCAGCCTGCGTATTTCCATTGACGGTGACGGCAAGGCCTATTACAGCCCGGCATTTTTAATTCTCGGCTTCCGCTATCGCGAGACTTATCCCGAGAGGATGATCGAGCGTCTGCCCCGGGACCAGCAAACTAAAATCCGCATCAATTATCCGGGCCCGGTCAGTGCCTACCGCCGCCTTTCCTTTCAAGCCGTCTTGCAGCTGGCTGAAACCGGGCGTCAGGCAGAATTGGAAGAACTTTTTCGCAATCGTATCGTCATTGTGGGGCATACGGCCACGGGCACGACGGATCTCAGGCCGACACCTTTTTCGCCAGCGGATGTGGGGCTTTCCGTCCAGGCCGCCTGCGTTCATACGCTGCTTTCCGGGCGTTATATGCACGCTTTGCCGCCTTGGGCCGGCTTTCTGCTTTTGCAGCTTCTGTGCCTGCCGTTAGCGTGGATTGTGATGCAGCGAAGTTTGCGCGTCGGGCTGACGGTTTTTGCGGCTGCGGTGGCGGGTTATCTGGCCCTGAATTTTTGGATGTTTACGCGGACCGGCTGGGCTTTACCCGTGGGCGTGCCCGTGGCCGGACTCGCGGCGACGGTTTTCATGGCGCTGCTCTTTAAATTTTTGAGCATCCGGATGCAGGGGGAACTTTTATCGCGAGAACTTGAAATGGCTTCCAAAATCCAGGAAACTTTTTTACCCGGCCACATTGCCGAAGACGGAGTTCTGGACATGGCCTGGGATCACCGTTTTCTCAAAAGCGTCGGCGGCGACCTCTTTGACTGGGTCAAATTCGAGGGGCCGCGCCGGGGTGTGGTTATCGGGGATGTCTCCGGTAAGGGCATGCCTGCGGCGCTCTATATGGCTAAGGCGATCAGCGAATTCCGCCGCGAAAACAAGCAGAACCGGTCGCCGGCCGAGGTTTGCCGCGCGCTCAACCAGGCCTGTCTGGCCGGAGGAGCCACCGGTCTTTTTTTGACTTTGATTTATGCGGTCCTGGACCCCTTGCAGCAGAAGATCGCTTTTGCCGTTGCGGGGCATGAGGCAATGATTTATTATCAGGCATCGTCGCGGACCGCGTTTTTGGCCGCTAAAGAGGGCGGCCCGCCCCTGGGCCTTTTTGAAGACGCCGACTATGCCCTGCAGGAAATTCCCTTCGCCCCGGGCGATTTTTTTATGCTGATTACCGACGGCTTGCGCGAAATGCGCAACCCCAAAGGCGAGGAGTTCGGCATGGAACGCCTTTGCCGGCTGGCTGAAATCTGCGGGCGGGAACGCCGCAGTGCCGCCGAGACGATTGAGCGTCTGCGTCAGGCCTGGTCGAGTTTTCAAAACGGCACGCCGGCGCATGACGATTATACGGTGATTTGTGTCCGGTTTCCGCCGGTTGCGGAAAAATCCTGATGAAAGGCCTTTGAAAATGTCTGCAATTAAATTGTTTTGTCTCACCGCCGTTTTTGGAGTTTGGCTGCTGCCTGCGGCAGGAGCCAGCGTTGAGGTCCGCCTAATCGAAGGGCAAGGTATTTTTCTGCGCGCTGGCGAGACAAGCTGGCAGGCGCTTCAAGCCGGCGATATTTTGAAGCTGGGCGACCGGGTGGCGACCGGTGAAGGCGCCGTGCTTCAGCTTGCAACGCATGCCGGAGTTTTGGAATTAGGCGGCGAAAGTACGGAATTCATGGTCAAAGCGCTGCCGTCCGGGCAGGCGGCAGGCGCGCTGACGCTGGAACTTTCCTCCGGCCAGTTCAAAGCGGATTGGGCCGGAAGTGCCGAAACAGCTTTGAATTTGCGTACGCCCGCCGGGGAAGTCACAATCCAGAAAAGTTTTTTCAGCGTCTGGATTTATGCGCTCTTGGGAAAATCGTATGTGCGGCTGGATGTCTTCCGCGGGGAAGCCGTTCTAAAGGAACTTTCCCATGAAAAACCCTTGAGGCTGCAGGCCGGCCAGCATGTGACCAGCGGTTTGAACAGCCAGCAGGGCCCGCGCGAAGAGCCCTTTATTCCGGGGTTTGATGCTTTTGAAATCAATCCGTATGCTGAGACGATTTCAGGGAAAAGGGCTGTTGTGCCCGCGGCGCAGCCGGATGCGGCTGCAGCTGGCGCGCTTGAACCGGCAAAATAAAAATGGGAAAGCACAGCATGAAACGGACCGGCGCTTTATTTTTTTTGCTTGCATGCCTGCATGGGGCTGCGCCGCTTTATGCCGCAGAAGGCACGGCCAGGGATTATTTGGCTGAAATCGGCACCAAATTCGGCCGTGGCCTTGAAAATATTCTCACCAGTCCGGCTGAGATTCCTTGCACCATGGCGGCCGACATGCGCGAGACCTCCGCGCTCTCCGGTTTTTTCACGGGGTTTGGCAAAGGCACTGTTTTTATGCTGCGCCGAATTCTAGCCGGGGTGACCGAAGTCGGCACATTCGTGATTCCCATGGAAAGAACGATTCCGCGCGTCTGCACGGAAAAATTATAGAAGTCCATGACTGAAACTGTCCCTAAACTCGAGGGTTTTTGCCGGCATATTTTTGTCTGCACCGGCAGCAAGTGCGCGCCGGAAGTGTCAGGCGCGCTTTACCAGAAGCTGAAGGAAAGGCTTAAAGAATTAAACCTGCATACGGGTGCGCAAAGAATTGTGCGCAGTCAATCCCAATGCTTCGGTGTCTGTCAGGGCGGCCCGTTGGCAGTCGTTTATCCGGAGAATGTCTGGTATCACCACGTGACGCCGGAAAAAATGGAACGCATTATCTGCGAGCATCTGAACGGGGGAATCCCGGTCGAGGATTTTCGTTTTTACCCGCTGCCTGCTTGTCCCCAATAACCTTTTCGCGTTAAACAAAGACTAACATTGCATGCTTTTGCGAGGACTTACGAGCCCTTTGCTTAAGGGTGAAACAAAGCGCCTTGACGGCCTAAAGTGCGCTGATATAATACGCCCGCTCTGCCAAAATTTTTCCGTTAAGGAGTTTTAATTTTAATGGCCAGTGACCGCGACCCGCAGGCTGCCTCGCAAGACCCCGAGATCCGGGACGCGCGTTTTTTTGCAGCTGTCGGCTATATTTCACTTCTTTGTTTTGTCCCGCTTTTTTTAAAAAAAGACAACCGCTTCGCGCAGTTTCACGGCAAGCAGGGCCTGGTTCTTTTCATTCTCGAAGTCGCGGCGAGCATCATTAAAGCCGTTCCAGCCCTTGGGGACCTCGTCTTTACCGTGGCGTTTGTGGTCTTCGGCATCCTCTCGCTCGTCGGCATTCTCAAAGTCCTGACCGGCGAATACTGGGAAATGCCGATCGTCGGCGACATCGCCGAACGTATTACGCTGTAGTCCGCCCCCGGCCGGGCCGGGAAAAAATTCAATTCCGAAGGAGCCTCTTTCCTTATGCTTTTAGGCAACCGTAAAAATCAGGAGCGCGAACAGAATTGGAGCCTGGTCCTCAATCCCGTCACCAATGAAATCGACAAACACAAACTGGCCCGTAAGATCTCAGAAGCCTTTAAGTTGGCTCTCGATGAATCTCTCGATCTGGTCAACAACACCCCGATTATCCTGCTCGACAATTTGACCCGTTCGATTGCCGACCGCGTCAAAGATTACTTTGAAACCATGCCGGCCGAACTTTTCCTCACCAACGATGTGTATGTGAAAAGAAAATGCTACCGCACAGTCTGGCCCGAGCAGCCGAGCCTTTCCTTTCTGGAAACCATGCCGGTCCGCTCTTCCGGAAGCAGCGCGTTTTCCGAATCCCATCTGCTCGATCCGGATGAAGCCCTGATTGAATTGCGCAAAAATGCTCCCGCGCCTGCTGCAAAGTCCAAAGACAACGCCCTGCAGGCGGTGGAAACCGATCGCCGTAAACTCGAAGAACTTGAGCGCGAAACCGCGGCCCTGCGCGCACAGTTAAAAGAATACACGCGCAAACCGGTGCCGCAGCCGGCCGACACCGGAAAAATCCAGGCTCTGGAACAGGAAACGTCCCGCTTGAAGGCACTGGCCAAGACGGCCGAGCAAAAGCATGACGCGATTCAGGAAGAATACCGCCAGGCCCGCAGCCTTTACGAAAACAAAGTCGCCACGGCCCAGGAAGAAGCCCGCAAGTGGAAAACCAAACTGGACGAAGGGGTCCAGAAGGCCCGCCGCGCGGAAGAAGATTATCTCAAGCTTGAAAAACGCCTGCTGGATGGCGGGCAGGAGAAAACATCTTTTCAGCAGGAAACCGAGAAATTGCGCGTGCGTCTGCGTGAAGTCGAACAGATGCTGCAAAGCCGGACTGCGGCGCTTGAAGAAACTGCCGAGAAACTGAAATCGGCGGAAGCGGCCCGGGCCGTCGTCCATGAAGAAAATGTGCTTTTCCGGCGCGATGCCGTGGATTTCAGCCGGCGCTGCCAGGAATTGGAAAAGACACTGGAAAGCCGCAGCGCGGCGCTCTCCGACCTGACGGAAAAGATGCAGGTCGCGGAATCCAAAAACCGCGAATTGGCTGTCCTGCTTCAGGAAGTGCGCGAGGAGTCTGCGGACTGGCAAAAACGCCTTGAGAGGGAACAGGAACTGCGCCTGGATGAGGCCGAACGCCTGAATGGTGAGATTGCCGCCCTGCATATCAAGACCTCCAGCACGGAAGAATCCCTGCGGGCCTTTGAGCGCAAAGCTTCTGAACTTGAAAAGCACCGCGCCGCGCGCGAAGAGGAGCTTGCCAGCTGGCGCGCAAACAGCGAAAACCTTTCTTTGGAAATCGACAAACTGCGGCTCCTTTTGGGCGATGAAAAAATTTTCAAAAACAAACTGGAAGAGCGGCTGACCCGCGTAGAAGAAGAGCGCAATACGCTGCAAAATAGCCTGAGTGAAAACAAAAGCCGCTTTCAGGCCTTGCAAAGCGAATCTCAAAATGCGCGTGCGCAAGGGGAACGGGAAAGACTGAGCGCACAGACACTGACGGAAGAACTGCGCAGTGAAGCAGCCCTGTTGCGCGAAAAAAATGAAACTCTTGAAAAAAGCCGTCTGCGGCTGGTCAAAGAAACCGAAGATACGGCCCGTCAGACAGATGAATGGAAACTAAGGGCCAAAGATTTGGAACATGCATCTGCGGATTTGGAACAAAAACTCTCAGCCGCGGCCCAGGCTTTGCGTGAACGTGAACGCTTGGTTGAAGACCGCGAACGCGAACTCGAAGCTTCACGGCGCCAGGTGCGCGAGTTGGTTTCCCAGCTCGAACAGCGGGACCTGATCCACCGGCGCGCCCAACTGACCGAACAAATGGCTCAGCGCGAAGAGCGGCTGAAAAACCTGATTCAGGAGCAGGGGCAGCTTGAGCAGGAAATGCGCCAAAAAGAAGAAAAAATGCGCGCCATTCTCGCCGAACAGGAGCACATCGAAAAAGAAATCGTCGAGAGCAAGCAGGCCCAGCGCCATCACCTGGAACAGGCAAAGCGCGAAAAAGCAGCTGTGAAGACGGGCCGGCCGGGTCTTGCGGGCCGCAGCGCGGCTTCTCCGGGCACGGCCTCAGAGCATGAAGCTACTCCCGAAGCAGACGCTGAGACGCGGCCCGCATGATCGAACTGGTTTTAAACAAGATCAAGATCGATGAAACGCGCAGCGAAAATATCATTATCTTCCGTGAAAAGGAAGGAACCCGCTACCTGCCCGTCGTGATCGGCCTGCCGGAAGTACAATCCATCAAAATGAAGCTGAGCGGAGTCACGCCGCCCCGGCCCTTGACGCATGATTTGATCCTGCAAGTCCTGTCACAACTCAAAGTCAAGCTGGAATCGGTCGTCATCGACAAACTGGAAAACAGCACCTTCTACGCCAAACTCAACCTGGTCAAAGACAGCGGCGGCCGTCTGCAGGTTGATGCGCGGCCCTCGGATAGCGCGGCCCTGGCCGTGCGCTCGGGCGTGCCGGTTTTTGTTTCCGAAGAGGTCATGGGCCAGGCCGGCGTCGTCCAGATCTAAGATAAAGTAAGATTTCATAAGTTTTGGTCCCTTTCAACCAGCCGGAAAGTTCTCCGGCTCTCAAACAATCCTCGGACTATGTCCTGCGGAACTCGCGGCGGAGAACTTTCCGACTGGTTGAACTCTCATAAAGTTTTTGACCTTTTACTTAGTTCCTGATTTTTAATTTTCCGCTTGAGATGCTTTTCCCCGTGGAGTATCCTCTTCGCCTGGTCTTTTTTCAATTTTTTACACCCGTTTAAGGAGTTTTTGTATGCCAGACACAGATGTCATTATCATCGGCGGCGGCGGTTCCGGCCTGACGGCGGCCCTTTATACTTCGCGCGCCAACCTGAATACGATTCTTTTCGAAAAATTGACGCCCGGCGGGCAGATTGCTTTGACCGATGTGGTTGAAAATTATCCGGGATTTCCCGAGGGCGTTACCGGCCCTGAAATTTCCATGAAAATGGAAGAACAGGCAAAAAAATACGGCACTCAGGTCGTCTATGAAGAAGTCAAAACCCTTACGAAACTAGATAAAGGCTTTACGGTCCAGACTTCGTCGAATACGTACAAAGCCGGCGCCCTTATTTTGGCCACGGGCGCCTCATTCCGGATGATCGGCGTGCCGGGGGAGCGCGAACTGACCGGCAAGGGCGTGTCTTACTGCGCAACCTGCGACGGTGCTTTTTTCAAAGGCAAAGAAGTGGTCGTGGTGGGTGGCGGCGATTCCGCGCTGCAGGAAGGCTTGTTTCTCACGCGTTTTGCTACGAAGGTGACGGTTATCCACCGCCGTGACAAATTGCGCGCAAGCCCGATCCTTCAGGACCGGGCCAAGAGCCATGAGAAGATCAAATTTATTTGGGATACGGTCGTCGAAAAGGTCATCGGCGAGAAAAAAGTCGAAGCTGTGGCCTTGAAAAATCTTAAAACAGGCGCGGTTGAAAATTTCAAAACGGACGGTATCTTTGTGTTTATCGGACATGATCCCAATACGGCCTTTCTCAAGGGCTTCGTCGCGGTCGATGAAAAAGGCTATGTGGTCACTGACCCTTTTTTGAAAACCTCGGTGCCGGGTGTGTTTGCGGCTGGCGAAATCCGCGCCGGAGCCGTCAAGCAGCTTGTGGCTGCCGCCGGGGAGGGCTGTGAAGCGGCGCTGGCGGCTCAGGCCTTTTTGGAAGATCATTGATGCGCGGCTTTCGATGGACAGGCCTTCCTATTTTTTTGGCACTGGCCCTTTTGCTTTCTGCAGGCCGCGGCGGTTGTACATCCGCTGAAAAGCCGGCGCTGAAAACAGCCCCGGACTTTACCCTGGAACTCTACGGAAGTCCGGCCGGAAAAACACTGACTCTTTCGGAAGTTTCGCGTGAAAATCCCGTGCTGCTCATTTTTTGGGCCACGTGGTGTCCAACCTGTGTGGCTGAGATCCGGGACATCAATCAATGGCAAAAGCGCACCCGTTCGCGCGGCGTCAAAGTCCTGGGCGTCAGCATCGAAGACTCGCCTGAAAAAATCCGCAAACTCCAGACCCGTTTTCCCATGGAATATGCCACGGTGATGGACCGCGACGGCCGGGTCGCAGAACTCTACGGCGTTGACAGTCTGCCCACCGTGGTTCTGCTTGCCAAGGGCGGAAAAATTCTTTATTATGGCTTCCATTTGCCGCAGGAACTGGAGCGCTTGCTCTTGACCCAAAGTCAGGACGCGCCATGATTTCAGCGCCTGGCGGCGATTTGAAGGAGGAACTTCATGAAACCCGAAGGTAATGATCAAAACCTCACCCAGCTTTTACAGCTTCTCAGGAAAATTCTCGGATCTCAATTTAAGAATGGCCCGTTAGCCGATCTTTTTTCTTCGCAAAAATCCCAAGGCATTAACGTGAATGTTTGTTTTTTTTCTTTCTTTCCCATGACTCCCGAAGAGCTGGATGAACTCGAGGCCATTTACGACGATCTCGACGGCTCTGACGATGACGACGAAGATCTCAACACGGAGCTGAACGCTTCTGACCTGGATTTTTTGCGCCGGCACGGCATTCAGTACTAATCCGTAAAGCCGTACCGGACTTGTCGCAAAGGATTTTTCCGCATGCGTCTGCGTCCCAAAGCCCTGCTTGCCGCGGGGATTCTAATTTGCAGTTTCACCGGCTTCATCGACTTCGTCGGCATTTCCGCGGCTGCGGAACCTGCGTTCAATCATGCCGCCTGGGACCGGTTTCTTAAAAAATACGTCAATGAAGCCGGGGAGGTGGACTATGCCGCCGTCAAGGCCGACCCTGCGCTTTTAAACGAATACCTGGCCCAAGTCCAAGCGGCAGCCGACCGGACTGACCCCAACCCCCTGCACTGGCCGTTGAAAGATTGGCGGCGCGAAGAGCAACTGGCTTTCTGGCTGAACGTCTACCATGCCGTGATTGTCTCGCAGGTCGTGCAGCACTACCCGCTTCACAGTCTTAATGATGTCTCTGGAGTGTGGACCGCGCCCTCGCTTCAGGTCGGAGCCCGCAGTTTTAGCCTGAACGACATCCGTTCACGTGAATTGCTGGCCGCCTTCCGCGACGAAAAAATCCATCTGGCGCTGGCCTGCAGCGCGCGAAGCTGTCCGCCGTTTCCGCGCGAAGCGTTTACGGCTCCGCGCGTGGAAGGCCAGCTTTTCTTGATGACGACCCAGCGCGTCCAGGACGAACGCTTTGTCCAAGTCGTGCCGCAAAAAAAGAAAGTTTTTCTTTCGCGCCTGTTTTACTGGTACGGCGAGGATTTTATTCTGGATTTCGGCACGCAGGGCGGCAGTCTCGACGTGAAATTTACCCCGCCGGACATGGCCGTGTTGTCTTTTGTGCGGCATTACACTCAGGATGCCGAGAAAATCGATTTTCTCGAAGGTCTGAATTATAAAATCAAATACCTGCCCTTCGACTGGACGCTGGCCGAATGGCACAAGCATGACTAAGAGTTCTAAATGCTTTCGCGCGGCCTGCGTTCAAATGAGCGCGGGAAGCGATGCCGCGCGCAATTTGAAAAAAAGTCTGGCCCTCTCGGAGCGGGCGCTTCAGAACAGGCCGGATATCGTGGCCTTGCCGGAAAATTTTTATTGGCGCGGCCCCAAACAAGCTCTTGCGCGTCTGGCTGCTGAAGCCACGCCGGCCGCGCTCGACGCTTTCTCGGCGCTGGCCCGCAAAAGCCGCACGGCTTTTCTTCTCGGCAGCATCATCGAACCATCCCGGGACAAACGGCGCTTCTACAATACCTCGGTCTTGATAGCTTCTTCGGGCAAAATTCAGACCCGCTACCGCAAAATTCATCTTTTTGATGTGACCTTGCCGCAGGGCGTTTCCATCTGTGAGTCGGAGACTTGCTGCGCCGGAAAAACGGCCGTGACGGCTTTGATCCGCGGACGGCGGGCCGGATTTGCGGTTTGTTATGACCTGCGTTTTCCCGAACTTTTCCGGCAGCTCATGCATGCCGGAAGCCGCATGATTTTTTTGCCGGCTAATTTCACCCGTGAAACGGGGCAGGCCCATTGGGAGACGCTGATCCGTGCGCGTGCGATTGAGAATCAGGTTTTTATGATTGCCCCGGCGCAGACCGGAACCCATCCGGTGACGGGAGTCGCAAGTTATGGGAATAGCCTGATTGTGGACCCCTGGGGTCAAGTGCTGGCACGGGGGAGTTTGAGCCGGGAAGAAGTCGTTTGGGCTGATTTGGACTGGGGCATTCAGGACCGCCTGCGGCGCAGGTTTCCCGTCCTGCAGCATATCCGGCTGGCTTAGCCTGAACCTAACTCATTGTTAAATCGTGAGTTAGGCCTTAAAATAGGTGTTGACACGAGCGTCCGCCTTCTTTATCATACCCTCCTTTTCACAATTAGGGAGTTCCTTATGTCGAATTACGCCATCATTGAAGCCGGTTCAAAGCAGTATTGGATTGAACCCAAAAGTGTCATTGAAATCGAACTCCAGGATGTTCCGGAGAATGCCAAGCAAATTGTTTTAGAAAACGTGCTTTTTTGCCGGCAGGGCGAACGCATGGAAGTCGGCACTCCGTTTGTGCGCGGCGCCAAAGTTGTCTGTGATTTTCTAGGGGAAGTGCGCGGCAAAAAAACAATTTCCTATCGTTTTCGCCGCCGTAAAAATTCAAGGACCAAGCGCGGTCACCGGCAGAATTATCTCAAGCTGGAAGTCAAAGAAATCGCGCTGGCTTAAACAGGAGAATAGACCATGGCACATACCAAAGCACAGGGCAGTACACTTAACGGACGCGATTCCAACTCCCAGCGTCTAGGGGTCAAGGCTTACGGCGGTCAGAAAGTCACTGCCGGCAGCATTATCGTCCGTCAGCGCGGCTCCCGCTTTCGTCCCGGCCATTTCGTCGGTCAGGGCAATGATTTTACGCTTTATGCGCTGAGGCACGGCGTGGTGGAGTTTCGCACAAACCGTACGGTTCACATTATTCCGTCTGATACGTCCGCATCTTAAGCCTTTTCCAGGCTGGTTATTGGGTGCGGCAAAAACACAAAAGGCTTGGTCTAATGACCAAGCCTTTTTTATTCAAATAGGGCGTCGATGTTTTCAGCCGCTCGAAAGAACAACTTATGATTGACCGGGTCCATGTATTAGTGCAGGCGGGCGACGGCGGCAACGGCACGACGAGTTTCGACAACCGTTCCGACAAAAAATTTGTCCCCTCCGGCGGCGACGGCGGCAACGGCGCGCGCGTGGTGGTGCGCGTTTCCGAAAATGCGCCGCCCTTAGAAGAGTATCAGTTTAAGCAGCACTGGATCGCCGAAAACGGCGCTAACGGCGGTCCGAATCATAAACGCGGCCGGAATGGTTTAGACCTGGTTCTGCTTGTTCCGGAAGGCACGCGGCTTTATGATCGCGGACGCGCGCTGGTGATCCGGGAAACCATGCATAAGGGTGAAGAGTTTGTCCTTCTTGAAGGCGGCCGCGGCGGCAAGGGCAATAGCGTCGGTAAAGAGTCGACCTCGGGGCAAAAAGGCGCCCAGATCGACCTTGAGATCAGTATGCGGATTTTGGCCGACGTTTTTCTGGCCGGCCTGCCGAATTCGGGCAAATCCACCTTGATGAACCGTTTGACGCGTTCACGCATTCCGGCTGAAATTTATCCGTTTTCAACCCGCGATCCGCGCTTTGGCGTTTATAAAATCTCGGATTATGAATCCCTGAAGCTTTGTGAAATGCCGTCGGTGGCGCGCGGTTCGTCCGAAGGCAAAGGCTTGGGGAATCATTTTCTGCGGCACGTGGAATCCGCCAAACTGGTTTTGTTCATGCTGGATCCGGTTTCCTTATTTGCTCCGTCACTGGCCGAGGGCTGGCAGATCCTTCAGGAAGAACTGGCGGCGGCCGTGCCCACGCTGGAACAGTTGCCACAAGCCGTGCTTGTCAATAAAATGGACCTTGGCGAAGCCGTGCAAAAACCCGGCGGCGAAAAATTTGATCCGGGGGTGCCGCTGTTTTTAATTTCAGCCCAAAGCGGCGAAGGCCTCGGGGCGCTGGAAACATTTCTCAAAGATTTTTATCAATCAACCCATAAGACCCGTTAAATTGATGCAAAACCGTGATTTCAACCCATGCCGGCGTATCGTGGTCAAAGCCGGCACCACCACGCTGACCTCGGCGGACGGAAATTTTTCGTTCGAGCGGCTGGAGCGGCTTGGCGAAGAGATTCTTTCGCTGCGCAGCCGCCGCAAAGAAGTCATTCTGGTCAGTTCCGGTGCTATTGCGCGCGGCATGGAAGTCCTGAATTTATCCAAACGGCCCCGGGAGATGGCCCAGCTGCAAGCCTGTGCCGCGATCGGACAGGGCAAATTGATTCATGATTACGAGCATTTTTTTTCACGCAAAGACATTCACACGGCCCAGATTCTTTTGACCCGCGACGGCTTTGAAAACCGCGATCGTTTTTTGAAAGCGCGTCAGACCTTTCACGAACTGATCAAAATGAAAATGCTGCCGGTGGTGAACGAGAATGACACGGTCGCTACCGAAGAAATCCGTTTTGGGGATAATGATGTTTTGTCCGTTCAGGTGGCGCACCTGGTGCATGCCGACCTGGTGATTCTTTTGTCGGATGTCGATGGCTTTTACCTGCAGGACGGATCGCGGGTCCGCAGCGTGGCTTCGGTTCATGAAATTGAGCAGGAACTGGTTAAACATTTGCGCGACCGGCGCAAGGCCAAGAATGTGGGCGGCATGCGCGCGAAACTGGAAGCGGCAAAAACCGCGATGCGTCTGGGCGTCCCGATGCTGATTGTTGATGGCAGCACTCCCGGTATTCTCGAAAAGGTTATGAACCATGACGATGTAGGGACGCTTTTTGCTCCGGTGCGCAGCCGGCGCAACGCCCGCAAAAAATGGATTGCTTTTTCCGCCCGGCGTCAGGGCACCGTCGTCGTCGACTCAGGCGCTTATCAGGCGGTACAGGGCGAACAGCGCAGCCTGCTGGCCTCCGGAGTCCGCAGTCTGAGGGGCGAATTCGCCCGGGGTTCGGTCGTGGAACTGGCAACTGAAGAGGGGGTCATTTTTGGCCGCGGCGTGGTGGGTTTTTCTCACCAAGAACTGAAACAGGTCATGGGCAAGAATACGAAGCAGATCGAAACCCTGCTGGGCGCGGATGCACCGAATGCCGTCGTGCACCGCAATGATCTTGTGGTTTGGGGGTAAAGGAGACGTTTATGATGACACCGGTGTGGCAGGAAGAAATTCTGGAAGATTTAAGCGCCGCGAAGCATGCCTGGAATGAAGTTCGCAAACTGCCGGCTGCGCGTAAAAATAAATTTCTTAAAACCGCAGCGCATGAACTGGAAAAAAATCAGGCGGCCATTCTTACAGCCAACCGCCAAGACCTGGAAGCCGCCCGCAAGGAAAATCTGAACTCTGCCATGCTGGACCGGCTCACCTTGAACTCTGCGCGTATCCAAGCCATGGCGGGCGGCGTGCGCGTGGTCGCCGGCCTCGCCGATCCCGTGGGCCGGCTCCAAGAAACCTGGAAAAGACCCAACGGCCTTAAAATTTCAAAAGTCAGCGTACCCATCGGGGTTATTTTAATCATCTACGAATCCCGCCCCAACGTGACCGTGGAATGCGCGGCCCTGTGCTTCAAGAGCGGCAATGCCGCTATCTTGCGCGGGGGGCGTGAATCGTTCCATACGAATCAGGCCTTAATGCAGGTCCTAAAACAGGCTTTGAAAAAAGAAAAACTGCCTGAGGCCGCCATGACCCTGGTTTCGACGACCGACCGGGAAGCGGTCGATTTTTTACTCAAGCGCGACGGTGATATCCATTTGGTCATTCCTCGCGGCGGCGAAACCTTGATTCGCAAAGTCGTCGAACTTTCGCGTATTCCGGTTATCAAGCATTATCAGGGGATCTGCCACGTCTATGTCGACCGCAAAGCTAATTTCAAGAAAGCCGAAGCGATTGTCTTCAATGCCAAAGTCCAGCGTCCCGGTGTTTGCAATGCCATGGAAACTCTTTTGGTCCACGAAAAAGCCGCTGCGAAGTTTTTGCCGGTGATTGGCCGCAAACTCCAGGAGGCCGGCTGCGAAATCCGCGCGGATAAAAGCGCTTGGCGTCATTTAAAGAGCGTTCCGGGCGTGCGCCGCGCAGTACCGGAAGACTTTGGCCATGAGTTTCTCGAAAAAATCCTGGCCGTTAAAGTGGTGCCTGGATTGCAGGCGGCCATGGACCACATCCAGACCTATGGTTCCGCCCACACCGATGCGATTGTGACGGAAGACAAACGGGCCGCACAGACGTTTAAGGACGAAGTTGATTCTTCATCCGTCATGGTCAATGCCTCAACGCGGTTTGCCGACGGCTTTGAATACGGTTTTGGAGCGGAGATCGGGATTTCAACCGACAAAATTCATGCCCGGGGGCCCATGGGCCTTGAGGGCCTGACCTCGTATAAATACATTGTCGAAGGCAAGGGACAGATCCGCGTTTGACTCCGAGAGAGAAAGAGGGGGACAGTGCGCAAATTAGGCATTTTTGGAGGCACCTTTGACCCCATTCATCAGGGGCATCTGACCCTTGCCGCCTGCGCACTCCGGCAGCTTAATCTCGACCGCGTTCTTTTTTTACCTGCGGCCTGTTCGCCCTTTAAAACCGGTCAACCGAGTGCCCCGGCTGCGGACCGCCTCGCCATGCTGCGTCTGGCCATTCAAGATTGTTCTGAATTTGAGATCTCAACATGGGAAATTGAAAAAGCGGGGATTTCCTATACCGTGGATGCGCTGCGGCATTTCCAGCAGCAGTTTCCCCAGGCAGAACTTTTTCTGCTCATGGGGGAAGATACCTTTGGCGGGTTTGATCGCTGGCGAGAACCTCAGGAAATCCGGCGCCTGGCGCGGCTGGCGGTCGCGCCGCGTCAAAGCTTAAATGCGCGGACCTTGCCGGAAGATGTGATTGCATTGGCCATGCCGCTTTGCGGCACGTCTTCAACCACCCTGCGGCGTACGGAAGACGCTGCGGAGTATCTTCCGGAAACCGTCCGCACGTATATTCAAGATCATGGCCTTTACCGCGCTGGAAAATCTGCCAATGGCAGTGGAATTTAAACGATGAGTTTTCCATTCCGGTTTATTTTTGTGTTCTTTTTTGTCCTGCTGCTGCGGCCACTCCACGTCTATGCTTACTTGGATGAAATTCTTACTTCCGCTGACGATGTTTGGGCCGCCGCTAAAACGGTGATGGAGCCGCAAGGCATCCGCAGTGAAAATAAGGCGGCTTATACGCTCAAGAGCAAGTGGATCGAAGATTCCGTGCGTAAGGAGAAACGCCTTTTCCCTTCGGCCGTGGGGATCGATACCACGATTCCACGCACCCTGAAGCGCCGTTACCGGATGACTCTTCAACTCACCGAGACTGCTACCGGAACGCAGATTCAGGTCCAAGGCAAGTTTCAGGAACGGCCTTTTGGTGCGCCCGAACACCAAGCGCGTTGGAAAAATGTGAAGCCGGGTACGGAAGATTACGAAGTCGAACGCTCACTCTTTTTCAAAATCCTGATGGAGTTAGCCCGCATGCGCTCCTCGCAAAACCAGCCCTGAAGCTGCTTGCCCCCCCTTCCAAAAGGGTCTATAATCTTTTCACTTCCTTTAAAGGTTTAGAAAGCGACGCCGTAAATACTTGCATACTCTCTGGTTAAGCCATCACTGTAGTTTTACAAGCGGGGTTGCCATTTGCGCGTTATCGCGATAGCCAATCAAAAAGGCGGATGCGGTAAAACAACCACCAGTATTAATTTGGCGGCCTGCCTTTCGCATCTCCAAAGAAAAACCCTCCTCATTGATTTTGATCCGCAAGGGCATTCCACTTGCGGCCTCGGCGTTGTTGCCGAAAAACTTCCTTATACACTCTATGATTTGATCTGCGCCGGCGAAGGGCCGCGGCCTCTGCTGTCTGACGTTATCGTGGAACTGGATCCCTGTCTGGCTTTGCTGCCCTCCTACGTCATCTTGAGCAAAATTGAAGCAGAGTATGCGCGTCCGCAGGATTTCGAGGGCGTGCTTGTGCGCTCGTTGGACCTGCCCTGGCTTGAGCAGCAGGGTATTGAATTTATTCTGATCGACTGTCCGCCCAATCTCGGCAAGCTGACCTATAGTGCCTTTGAATCGGCCAGTGACGTCTTGATCCCCATCGAGCCCTCCTTTTTTTCCCTGCACGGTCTTGCGAAGATTTCGGAGACCCTGGAGCAGATCAAAATCCGCCGTATTTTTCCGGTTGAAGTCCATGCGCTCATGACGCTTTTTGACGGTGACAACGGTTTTGCCAAAGAAGTCCACGATAACGTGTATAAAAATTTTCAGCAGAAACTGTTCAAGACCGTCATTCATACGCACAGCCTGCTCAAAGAGGCCAGTGCCGCAGGGCAGAGCATCGTCCGCTACGCGCCGGATTCGCCGCCCTGCAGGGATTATTTGGAATTGGCCGTCGAATTGCTGGATCGCATTGAGGGCACCGTCCGGACTGCCAGCCACAGTTCAGAATCAGAGGTGCGCATGCGCTTTGGGCCCAAGCGTGTGATTGGCGGCATGATGTTTCAATATTACAACCGTTTGGCATCGCGGGTTCAGATTGCGGGGGATTTCAGCGGCTGGATACCGACTCCCATGTTTCAGCGGACGACCGACGGCGTTTGGCAGATCGTGGTTCCGATCACGAGCGGACACTACCGGTATAAATTCATCGTGGATGGCGAATGGCAGATGGATCCGTCACATCCTTTTCAAATGAAAAATAATTTTGGCAGCTATGACTCTTATGTGGAACTTAACCGTATCGCATGAGTTACCCTAAAAAATTAAAACGCGGACTGGAAGACCTCTCACCACTGTTTCAGACCGCCACCCGTCCGCAGACCCTCGAAGAGGCGCGGCCGCAGTCCTGGCTGGCACCTGCCGGAACGATTCTTGCCATCGGCCGCGGCGATGGCAGTAATTTCAGCGCCGCGTCACTTTTGGCCGGAATGCTTTTCCCGTGTGAAAAAGACGGGCCGCGCGCGCCGCTGCTGCTGACCATCACCGATGGCGTTTCTATTCCGGCTGCGCCGCAGCCCCAGGGCGGGCTTTACCGCTGTCCCTTATCCTGGACCGCGTTCCGACGTTTGTGTGCCTCAACGGAGTCCTCCCGGCTGGCCGCACCCCTGGACTTGAGCCGGAATGTGGTCCTGGACTTTGATCTGCGCATTGGATTTCCCGAAGAAGCGCTGCTGCCCCTTCTGGATAAGTGCCTTTTTTGGGCCCAGCCTGCCTTTGAGAATTTATCCGCCATTTATAAACTAATCAAATCCGCGGCCGGATTGAATCCGTCCCTCGAATGTTACCTGGTTTATGAAGGCGCGCCGCGTGACAGCCAGGGCGAATTTGTTTTTGAAAAACTGGCGGGTATGTGCTCCCAGCATTTAGGGATCAACCTGACGTGGCTGGGTTCGGTCTGGACCGATGAAAAAAACGGGGGGTTGGCCAGTGATTTGCGGCTTGAGCATCTCTGGCTGAAGCCCGTCGAAAAAGCCCTGGCTCCTGAAAAAATTCAACTGCTACGGTTTGCCGCTGCGCCGCCCGCAGAGGAGGGCGTTTGAAAGGAACCCCATTTTATCAGGTCCGTCAGGGGGATGCCCTGTCCTTACTGGAACTGACGGCGCTGATCAACCAGGCCTTGATCGCGCTTTATCCCGGGACTTCGCTGGATGAGACTCTGACGCCGCTTTATGGCGCGGAAGACAGCTTTTTTATAAGCCGTGCCGATCGTACCGAGTGCATATGGGTTTGTATTTCTCCCGAACCTTTATCAGCGGAGACCCTTGGACCGATTTTAAAAAGAGCGGCGGAAGCAGAATTTCGTGCACGTGAGTTTCGCAGCAGTATGGAGCAGGAGCGCAAACGCGGTGAGTTTTTGGTTTCTGTTTTTGCCGCGCAGATTCCTGAAGACTTACGTAAAGCCCTTGGAGACTGCGGGCCGCATTGGTCTTTTTTTGAATACATGCTGCTCCAATCGGAGACCGATGAGGGAATCGCCCTCAAGAAAATAGAGATTGTGTCTCCGCCGGTCCCGCTGCAGCGCGGAATTCCCATACCGCCATCTTCTGGCCGCGATACCCGCTTAAGTCCCGAAGAATTGAACGCTCTGATTGACTTGTCCCTCGGGTTGGAACTGCGTTCGCGGGGCCTGCCCTGGGAAGGCCCCGTGAACGGCCGCGACATTGACGCTTGAAGCGGGCCTCAAACTCCTCTATAATTCACAAATTCGTCTAATTTCCCACTCTTGAAGGTTCACAGGTGGCACTCTTGAACGACCAGATTCAGTCCGAAATCGAGATCCTGAAAAAAGCGCAGGCCATTGATGCGGAACTCTACAAACTCCTCAATCTTCTTGAAGAAATTCCGGTCGAACGCGCCCGCGTTAAGAAAGAACTTGAAGCCGAAACCGGACGCCTGAAAGAGTTGGAAGAAGCCTTGAAAAAACGCCAGCTTTTGCAGCGGGAAAAAGAAGGGACTCTCGCGCAGAAGGAAGCCAATGTTAAAAAGATGGAAGGCCAACTCTCGCAGGTAAAGACCAACAAAGAGTATGGCGCCCTCCAGCAGGAAATTGCTTCCCTGAAGGCCGACAACTCCTTGCTGGAAGAGGAGATTCTCCGGCTCTTTGACGAGGTCGAAGCCTGCCGCGAAGAAGCGGCCAAAGAACAAGCGCGTGTCAAAGAATGCGAAAAAGTCTTTCAAGCCAAAGAGCAGGAAGTCAGCCAGCAGGAAAAAGAATTTCAAGGCCATGTTCAGCAGCTGAAGACCCAAAAAGAACAGTCCGTCACTCAACTTTCCCCGGAAACCAAGCAGCTTTATAATCGCATTGTTGAAAAGAAAAACGGCATTGCGCTTGCAACCGTCAGCGGGGAAGTCTGCTCCGGCTGTCAGATCCGTTTGCGCGCCCAAACCATCAATGAAGTGATGATCGGTAAATTCCTCGTTCTCTGCGACAACTGCTCCCGCATCCTCTACATCCAAAACTAGCGTCAGATTTTCTTTACTAATCCTTAAGTAAACGAACCCAAGTCTCTATCTCTCTGCCCAAGCCGGAAAAGTTTCTACGGCGCTCAGACAGTCCTCGGACGAAGTGGAAAGCCTTCGTCCTGCGGAACTCGCGGCGTAGAAGCTTTTCCAGCTTGGGCCTCATTGTTCCCTTCTGGCTCAAAAAGTCTGTAAAGGGCCCCACTTTCTACCCTGTTAAGACATCCCATTAGTTGTGCCTGCCTATAATTAAAACCACAATATTTTGTATCTTATTGAATTTCTTACACTTAGCTGAAAAAGATTTGACACGTTTCTTAACTAAACCTATACTGCACCCGATAATTAAGTGGTAGAAAGTGGTGGGAAGTGGTAGATCGAAAGGCGCGAAAATAAAATGTTCTACGGAGAATACGAACACACACTGGACGCGAAAGGGCGGGTGATTATTCCTGCCAAGTTCCGTGAGATTTTTAAAGAACATTACGCCGAAAAATTTTTCGTGACGCGGGGATTAGATCAATGTCTTTTTGTTTTTACCGAAGAGGTCTGGAAAAGCCAGGAACGCAAATTCCGCGAGATGCCTTTCACCAAAGGAGAAGCGCGCCGCTTCAACCGTTTATTTTTCTCGGGCGCCGCGGAAGTGATCTGCGACAAACAGGGCCGGGTGCTGATTCCCGATTACCTGAAATCGTTCGCCGTGATCGAACAAGACGTCATGATTATCGGTGTTTCGGACCGCATCGAAATTTGGGCGAAAGCAAAGTGGAAAGAATTTTTTGATACGAACAAAGGTAATTTTGAAGATTTAGCGGAAAAACTTTTTAACTAAGAGCAATTCAAAAGGGGAGGTCCGTATGGCGTACCGTTCAAGAACGAAAGCCGGCGTGGATGTTTTGCGGTTTGAAGGCGATCTGAGCGCAGGGGAAATGGTCAAGATCAAGAACCGTCTTACGCGCCTGATGAACAAAAACCATAAGCATCTTCTTTTCGATCTCAAGCATGCCCGGCATGTGGAACTCGCGGGCCTTGGCATGTTAGTCGACCGTCTGCGCAGCATTCGTGCGCAAAAAGGCGACATCAAGCTTTGCAATATCCGTCCGGAAGTGCGCAACGCACTCAGCATGGTCGGCGTGGCCGGTCTGATCGAATCTTTTTCAACCGAAGAAGAGGCCCTCCGTAGTTTTGGCGCATAAGCCGGTTCTTCTCAAAGAAGTCCTTGAACTTCTCAATCTCCGGCCGGGAATAACGGCCGTTGACGCAACCTTAGGCGGCGGGGGACATGCGGTGGAGATCATGAAACAAATATCACCAGCGGGACATTTAATCGGGCTCGACCAGGATCCACAGGCGCTCGAGCGGTCGCGGCCCCGCTTTGATCCGGCTTCCTGCCGTGTGGATCTCGTGCATGAAAACTTCAGAAATCTTCCGAAAGCGCTTTCCAGGCTCAACATTCCGGGCGTAGATGCCGTTTTATTAGACATAGGGTTTTCATCCGACCAACTTGAAGATTCACAGCGCGGTTTTAGTTTTGACCGGGAGGGACCGCTGGATATGCGCATGAATCCAGATTCAGAAACAACCGCGGCAGATTTAGTCAATGGCCTGCCTGAAAAGGAACTAGCGGATCTGATCTATACCTATGGCGAAGAACACCGTTCGCGTCGGATTGCGCGCGTGCTATGTGAACGCCGCCAGACCGCGCGGTTTGAAACCACGCAGGATTTGGCCGGGACCCTCGAAAATCTGCATGGAGGGCCAGTCAGAAAAAAATCGGTGAAGCGGCATTTCCCAGGAAAACGTCATCCGGCCACCCGCGTTTTTCAGGCGCTCCGGATTGCCGTCAATGACGAACTCGAAGCCCTGCGTGAAGGCTTGGAAGGCAGCTGGTCCTGCTTAAACCGGGGCGGGCGCTTGGGCGTGATCAGTTTTCATTCGTTAGAGGACCGCATTGTGAAACGCACTTTTTTGCGCTGGAAAGCCGAAGGCGCCGGAACGGTTGTCACAAAAAAACCAGTGACGCCGGATGAGGCCGAATTGAACGAGAACCCGCGAGCGCGCAGCGCCAAACTGCGGGTGATGGAGAAATCATGAAGGGCTGCGGAAAAATTATTGCAGGCATGGCGGTGACCGCGTTCCTGCTTGTCTATTATGTGCAGGGGCAGATTGACTTGGTGCGCGTTTCTTACGTTCTGGACCAAAAGACGCGGCTCAAGAATGAAAAGGAAGAGCATTACCGCCAGCTCAAGTACGAAATGGAACAGATGAAATCCCCGCGCCTGCTTGAAAACAAATTGGGCCAGCTAAAGTTTAATCTGGCTTTGCCTGAAGAAATTCGCGTTATCCGCATTGCCAGTCCGACGGCTTGGCGTGTCGATGCCTCCGCGATGGAGGCCGTGCCTGTCAGTCCCTTTGCCGAAAAACTGACCAACTTTTTGGAACGCTGGGTCAAAGTTGCGCAAGCTAAAACCGACGTCTAGTGCTTAAATCAAAAAGCGCGTGCGCCGGCTTCTTGGCGAGTGACTTCTGATTCTCCGCAGTGTTATAATTCCGCCATCATGATTTCTTTTTCCCCCGTATTTTTTTTGAGCCGCGGATAGCAATGGCCTCCCAGCTTTCGGTTTGGCGCTTTCGAGTCTTGCATGGTTTGGTCGGAGTTCTCTTTGTACTAGTCGCTTATCAATTGTTCCAACTCTGCGTGATCCGCCGTCCCAGCCTGCTGGCCCAGGCTGAAAAACAACACAACCTCAAAATCGAAATTCCTCCCGTACGCGGACCGATCCTGGACCGCGACGGCAAAGAACTCGCCACGAGCCTGAAGGTCCCGTCCGTTTATGCTGTGCCTCGCATCCTCGATGCTTCTGAAAAAAAGAAGCTGGCGGCCGTTTTGGCTAAAACGCTGGGAGCGAATGAGGCCGAAATTTTTAAACGCTTGGAAAAAGACAAGTCTTTTGTCTGGATCAAACGCCGCGTGAGTTTTGAAGAGGCTGAAAAAATCCGGCATCTTAACCAGCCTGCCGTGGGTCTTCTGGAGGAATATAAACGGTTTTATCCGCAGGGCGATCTTTTGTCGCATATTTTGGGCTTTGTCAATGTGGACAACCACGGCTTGGAAGGTATTGAAAAAGCGCTGGACCGCGAATTGATGGGCCAGCCCGGACGGCGTTACACCAAGCGCGACGCGCTGGGCCGCGAAGTTAAAGCGTTTGAGATGAAGGCCGTGCCTGCGATTAACGGCAAACGTGTTTATCTGACGATCGACCAGTACCTGCAGTATGTGACCGAGCGGGCCCTTGACCGGGCGTACAAGACATGGCGGGCCAAAGGCGCGATGGCGGTGATGATGGAAGCGGATACGGGCCGCATTCTGGCTATGGCTAACCGTCCGACGTATGACGCCAACAAGCCGGGCGAGTCCAATGCCGACTCACGCCGTAACCGTGTGGTCACAGACATGTATGAACCGGGCTCGATTTTTAAGATCGTGGCTTTCAGCGGCGTGCTGCAAGAAGGCAAGGCCGCGCTTGAAGACGAATTTTTTTGCGAAAACGGCAACTACCGCTATTACGGCGGCCGTATTTTGCATGATGTCCATCCCTACGGCACTTTGGCATTCCCGGAAATTTTGATTAAATCCAGCAACATCGGGACAGTCAAAGTGGCGGCTTTGCTGGATCAGGATGTTTTTTACCGCTATATCCAAGCCTTCGGGTTTACCCGCAAAACCGGCATTGATCTGCCCGGAGAAGCCACGGGTTTTATCCGTCCGCCGGCCCAATGGTCCAAGACCTCGCCCTTTAATATTCCCATCGGCCACGAAACTCTTGTCACGCTTTTACAAATGGCAGGTGCTTTTGATGTGATTGCCAATGGCGGTGAACTGGTCACGCCTTACGTCATTGCGCGTATTGAAGATGAGGCCGGTGTCACTCTTTATGAAAAAAAACCGGTTATGAGGGAGCGCGTGATCAGCGAGGAAACGGCCAAGACGATGCGCGAGATGATGACCCAAGTCGTCGAACGGGGAACCGGCACGAACGCGCGCATTGAAGGCATTCCCGTGGCCGGTAAAACCGGCACGGCCCAAAAGGTTTTACCCGGAGGCCGCGGTTATTCGCATGATACGTTCATCGGATCCTTTATTGGTTTTGCACCCTCGGACGCGCCCAAAATCGTGATGGCCGTCATGTTGGATGATCCGCGGCCCAGTTATTATGGCGGCACCGTTGCCGCGCCGGTATTCAAAGAAGCCGTGGAAGCGGCCCTTTATACCATGGGCTATGTTCCCAAGAATGCCAGTCTTTTTAACGGGCTCGCGCCCGGGCCGCGAAAAGTTCCAGCCAATCCGCCCAAGCCGCAATAAATTTTTTTCCGGGATAAAGTTTTTCTGCATCCGTCATGCCGGCCGGGGACGTGACATTGACCTCCAGGAGTTTACCCGTCATGACATCCAAGCCTGCCAAATAAAGTCCGCTGCGTTTTAAAGGGACAGCCAAGGTCCGCACGAGTTTAAGTTCGGACGCGGTCAGCGTCGTCGGATGGGCCGTAGCGCCCAGGCCCAAGTTGGCGCGAAAATCTTTCTTAGAAGGATGCTTTTCAAAGGCGCACAAAACTTTGCCGTTCAGCAGGACAATGCGTTTATCCATGCCGTGTGAACGGGTCAAATAGCGCTGGCAGACCACGGCTTCGAGACCGCCGCGGGTCGCATTTTTAATCAGGCGGCGGGCCAGCGGCGTTATGCGTTCAACTTTAAAAATGCCTCGGCCGCCTTTTTCATTCAGCGGTTTGACGATGAACCCTTTTTTGAAACGCCGGCCGAAACGCAGAATGGTATCTGCGGAAGAACTGATCAGCGTTTCAGGCATCAGTCCGCGGTAGCGCAGCGCCCACATTTTTTCATTGGCGTTCCGGATGCCGCGCGGATGATTGGCGATCGGAACCGCTGCGTGCTCCAGAATTAAAGTGAGAGCGTAGTAGCCGAAGTCAAAAGGCGGTTCTTTGCGGATCAAGACCAGGTCAAAAATATCCAGACGCCAATGCTGGGAGGGGCCGGTTGCGAATTTTCCGGCACGGCCGGCTTTCAGGCGGCAGGCTGTGGTCCAGACGCGGCCATGCTCCAGCCGTACTTCCGGAACATCGGCGGTCCAGCATGAAGCGCGGCGCCGGCCAAATTCCCGTGCCAAAGCGAGCGAATTGTCCCAGCGGACATCCAGCTTGCTGAGGGGGTCCATGATGAAGAGAATTTTTTTTAAAGACTTGGATTTCGGCATGGGCTATTCTACTGAAAAGCCATCCTGAAGGGAGCCTTTTTTGAGTACTTTTATCGACCATCCGCAGAAGACGATTTTGGATTCCGAAGACATGCTGAAAGATTATTTCTCCAAGCATGCCAAATGCCGTACGTGTATTTTTGTCGGCATGGAAGCCGAGCTTTTGGGCGTCAACAAAATGACCGGACAAGCCCTGCCGTATTCAGGCCCTTCAGGCATTGAAGCCATCCTGAAAACCATGGCTCAGCGCTTTGGTTACGAACCCCTTTTAGAGGCCGGCCGGATTATTGCTCTGAAGCGCACCGATGCCATGGTCACGCTTGAACCGGGGGGCCAGATTGAATTGAGCGCGCCGCCGGCGGACAACGTTTTTCAGGTTGAAGAACAGGTTCAGCGCTTTCTGAGCGAACTGGCGCAGATGCGGCGTGAGTTTGATGGGATTGAGTGGCTGGCCTGCGGTATTCAACCTTACAGCCGTCCGGAAGCCATGGAGCGCGTGCCCAAAAAACGTTACGGCATTATGGAAGCCCATTTTAAAAGCCGGGGCACGCTTTCGCATGCCATGATGAAATTGACGGCCACCAACCAAGTCAATTTCGATTATCTGGATGAAGCCGATGCTATGGAAAGCCTGCGCGTGGCTTTCGGGATTACGTCGATTGTGACCGCACTGTTTGCCAACTCAGCTTTTTCAGGCGGCCGGCCCAATGGTTTTGCCACGTACCGTCTCGAAATATGGAACCATACCGACCCTGACCGTTCCGGGCTGCTGACGCAATTTATGCGTCCCGGCTGTACGTTTCAGGACTATCTCGACTATGTGCTGGATATGCCCATGCTGTTTATCGTGCGCGATGGCCGCTGGCTGCCGGTCCATGACCGCTCATTCCGGCAATTTATCCGGACAGGGTATGAGGGTTTTCAGGCCGCTTTGGAAGATTTTGAATTGCATCTCAGCGCAGCATTTCCCGAAGCGCGTCTGAAACAATACTTGGAAGTGCGCGGCGTGGACGGCCAAAGTCCGGCGCTTATTCCCGCCGTGGCGGCTTTTTGGAAGGGTCTGTTTTACCAAAAAGATGCAAAGCGCGAAGCCTGGAAACTTGTGAAATCCGCGACGATGGAAGAGCGCCTGCAGCTTCACCGCGATGTACCGCGTCTTGGCCTCAAAGCAAAATTGGGGAACCGCCCCATTCTCGAAATTGCCGCCGATCTTGTAGAACTATCCTGCAGCAGTCTTTCGCGTCAAACTACGGCCGCAGAAAATCGCAGCGAATGTGTTTTCCTCAACCGCATCCGGCAGGAGATCATCCAGCCCGGAAAGTCACCCGCTGAGCAGTTCCTCGATTGGTATGCTGCGAAAGTTTATGTGTGTCCCGCCGACATTACCGCGTATTTTCGGGCAATCCCCAATGCCTGCTAAGTTCCCGCGTATAGGCTAGATATAGCATAAGCTAGCAACTGCAACTTTAAAATTTCACCTGCTAAGTTCTTCCGTGTCTAATTTGTCTTATCTCAAACTACCGGTTATACTTAGCACAAGCGTTACTATTTATAAAACTATTTTAAAAACTTTAACACGTTATGATAAGACGCATCGTCAAACAAAATATCAGCTTGATGCTGATTGGCACTCAGATCGTATGGGCTGCGCCCATACCTGCAATCGATATCCGTCCGGCCGCTGAGACACCTGCTTTTTTTCAAATCGAGATTCCTGAAGACCTGGCTTCGGTGGATGAGGTCTACGAAGCTCCGGCCGCCTTGAGCCCCAAAGTCATCCTGCATATTCAAAATATTCATGGAAACTATCAGGCCCAAGTTCAGGTTAAGAAAATGCTGGATTATTTTTACAAACAGTACGGATTTAAAACGATTTTTGTCGAAGGCGCCGCTGAAAAACTGGATGCGAAATACCTGAGCTTTTTTCCGGATAAAAAAGACAATCTTGAACTTGCAGATAACATGGCCCGCAAAGGACAGTTGACGGGGCCCGAACTTTATCTGATGGAAGCGCCTGAGGATGTCCGTGCTTTGGGTATTGAACAGACGGACCTTTATCGCGGTAATTATGACGCCTTCCGGCAGGTCTATGGCGCCAAAAACCAAACGGACTCTTTTTTGAAACTGCTGGATTCGCGCCTGGAACTTTTGTCATCGCGCTTTTTGACCCGTGACATGCGGCGCATTCTTTCCGAATGGCAGAAGTTTCATCAGGGCCGACGCGAATTCCTGTCCTTTGTCAAAAATTTGGCCGTGGAATCGCAGAAATTTCTGAATCTGGACCTGAACTCGCTGTTTGCTCAAGTCGAGTGGCCGCAGACCGCGCGCCTGCTTGTGCTGCAGTCCATGGAAGCAGATCTTAAACATGATGAGGCTCTGAGGGAGCGCGATCAGCTTCTGGAATTTTTGCAAAAGAATCATGCCAGTGAAACCCTGCTTCAAGGAATCAAAGGGATTGAGGGGAAAACGATCAATTTGCAGCGTCTCGCCAACGGTAAAGGCGAAGACCCGTTTGAACCGCGTAAACTGCTGGAACGTTTGGCTGGGGAAGCGGCGCCGATGGGCTTCCAATTTCATCAATACCCGAATTTCAGTCTTTATGCCGGCTATCTCATTTTACAAAGCGAACTTGACTCTAAAGACCTTTTTCAGGAGATCGAAAAGCTTTTTGCGCGCATTCTGGACAGTCTGACCGTTTCTGAAAAGGAAAAAAACCTGCTGGAACTCTATAAAGACCTTGAGCTCCTTAAGAAACTGCTGTCTCTCGAGTTGACACGCAGCGAATGGGATCAAGCGACTTACCGCAAGAATTGGATCAAACCGAAATCGCTGGTCGAACGTCTTGAAAAAATGAGTTTGAACGGTTTTGTCACCGAGCAGCTCGAAGTGCTCAAGGAAGTCCCGGCCGTTTTTGATGCGGCTTTTCAATTTTATGATTTTGCGCGCCAGCGTGAGTTTGCCTTTTACGATGTCATTGAGAGAGAAATGACGTCTGAAAAAACGGACCGGGCTATTCTTGTGACCGGGGGGTTTCACACGGACGGTCTTTCGGAGATTTTTCGCAGCAAGCAGATCAATTATGGCATCTTAACGCCGCGGATCGGCGGGGAGTTTGATAAAACCGATTATATTCAATCGATGATGGAACTCCATCCCACGCGTTTTGATCTTGCTCAATTGGAAATGGTCAACGCCTTGCAGTCCATTGTGGAACAAGTTCAGCAGGGTGCGGATCCGGGAGAGGCTGTAAAGCTGCGTCTGGATATTTTTGCATCCGGCTTAGAAGCGATTGCGCACAGCCCCCGGATTGCGGTTAAAGATACAGACGCAATTGCAGAGTTGATTGATTTTTATAATCAACATACCGAGTTCAACCGGGAAGGTGCCGGCTTTCAACGCCTGCCGTCCGAAGACGGGAATCCTCGTTACTGGTACCGCGCGGTTCAATCGGTGGCCGGCACGGTGACGTTAGGCCCTCTGACCAATCGCGCCGGTAAGCCGCTTATTTTTTTAGTCAATCCAAATTTTAAAGGAAGTTTGCCGCTAGTCATTGATCCCGTTGAGCCGGGGTTTCTTGAAACGCTGCATAACAAAAAGGACGCGCGGGGAAGAAAGGAGCCCCTGACGCTCTCCTTCAATGTCCCTGAGCCGTCACGGATTTCAGAAAAAATGGGCCCGTCGATTCAGAGTAAAGCCGGAGCAATGCGCGCCGCCCTCGGTCAACTTCCTTATTCGATTCAAGCCCGCCGCGCGGGTTCCCGCTTAGACGATGAAAAAATACCAAGTTTTGACGACCTGTCCGGTGCTGCTTTTCATGCATCACCACCGGGAAATCTTTCCGACGCGATTCGTGGCATGAATGCATCTTTTACAAAGCGCCTTCAACTGGCCGACGCGCGTCTTGAAAAAGGCCGCCCAGCCGAGGATGTTGTTACGGCTCTTTCCGGCAGTGTGAATTCCGAGTCCTTTGCGGGGTTTATTCAGGAATTAACAGCCTCGGATACTCCCTCCGTCACGCTGGAGGGAATCGTCGATAAACTCGCTGATCAAGGGACGATTCCTGAATCCCACCGTGTTCTCTTGAAATTTATTCTGAAGAAAAGCGTTGAGCCCGGCGCTCTTATCCTCCGCCTGAACTCGCTGCCTGAGAATCCGGCGGAACAGCAAAAACAGCTTCAGGCCATGTCTGCGCGTCTTAAGCTGCTCTTGGAAGAAAATACCAAACAGTATGTCACGCTGATTTTGCCTGAGGGTATGAATGAACAAAGGGTCGCAGTCATCCAGTCGGAATTTCAATCCATAGAACAATCGAATCTCGGAATTCGTTTCAATATTCTGGCTCCTGAACGGCTGGATGCTTCCGAGGTGTTCCGCCTGATGATTACGCTGATGCAGCGCGTTGGGGACTTAAAGCGAGGCTCGATCTATAATCACGTTGAGCAGCACGGGGCTCTTTACACTGAACAAGGCCGTGGTGCAACACCGGACGCCTGGAAAGATTTTTACGCACGAATGATCCATCAAGAGACTTTGCAAGCCGGAGATGCGCGGATTCCCAAGGACAAAGGCATTGCCTTTTATGCGGAAGTGCTCATGCTTGGCGCCTGGCTGGCGGCGGCGCTTTCAAGAATTGATCCGGCCGAAGTCGATCAGAAGCTGCTCGATCTTCTCTCACGTGATGATGAAAGAACGTATCATCTCAATGAACAAGCTGCTTTAGGGCTTGTGGTCAGCATGCTGGCGGTTTTGCAGGCCTTCTCCGCCTCAGCCTAAGCTGGTTTGTTTTCAAGTGCCCGCAGATGCGACGACATTTTTTTCTCGGTGAGCATATCGCCCCGGGCTTTGGCGGCTTCAATCCCTTGCCGCCATATCTTTGCGGCTTTGACCTTATCGCCTAACCCTTGAACCGCTAAGCCCCAATTCAGATAAGATGCGGAGTGAACTGGATCAACGGCAGCACCTTTTTCAAATGCGTCCGCGGCATCGCGAAAGCGCCCGGCTTCCAGATAAACACTGCCTAAACTGAAATAGCCCAGCACATCCGCCGGATCGTAGGCGATCACTTTTTTATAACGCGCGATGCGGTCTTCAAAGTCTGCGGCCGGCATTTCCTTTTTCTTGCCTTCCAGTTCCGCTTTCCAACCCAGCCGCCGCGCTTCAGCCTGTGCATTTTCCGCTTCTAAAATCATGCCTTTGGCCACGTAACAGCGCGAAAGATTGGTCTGCGCCATAATGGCGTTGGGGTTGAGTTTAATCCAGCGGCGGATGACGGCAATGGCGTCGTCGTATTGTTTTAAATTAAAAAGCAGAACGGCAAGGGCTTCATAAGCATCCTGAAAGGACGGCGAGAGTTCAATAGCTTGCGTGAGTTTGTCACGAGCCGCCTCGAAGGTGCCTTGGC
Source organism: Candidatus Omnitrophota bacterium (assembly GCA_023247055.1). GTDB lineage: Bacteria > Omnitrophota > Omnitrophia > Omnitrophales > Aquincolibacteriaceae > JAHFHB01. Next base: position 1,138 of record JAHFHF010000013.1, on the reverse strand, counting down.
GATGGTCGATCAGGGCCTGCTCATAAAGTTCGCGGGAAGAGAGGACGGTCATGCAATTTCAGATCGCAGGGCCGGATTGTCCAATGCCCATTTTTTTGCGGCCTTCTTCGCTGATGCGTTCCGGCGTCCAAAGGGGTTCAAAAACAACTTCGACGTCCACTTCTTTGACTTTACCGCTGGCCAGCAGGTGCGTTCGTAGCGATTGGGGCAGGGATTGGGCCGCGGGACAGTGTTGCGACGTCAACGTCATGCGCACGTCGAGGGATTCATCCTCGGGATTCAGCGTGATGTCATAAATAAGTCCGAGGTCCCAAATATTGACGGGAATTTCCGGGTCAAAAACCTGCTTGGCAATCTCAATGGCTTCGTCTTTGGTCAGCATGCCCCGATTATAGCACAGATAGAAGGGGGAAGAATAAGGTCGAAGGTGGAAGGTAGAAGGTGGAAGGAAAGAAAAAAACGATCGTGAAAAAAGGGCTGGTATGCCATTTTTATTCTTTTCACCTTTTATTTTTATCACCTCCTTCCACCTTCGACCTTCTACCTTCCACCTTTTCTCCCCTTTTCCTTCTTTCAACTCATAAATTCGTTTGTTACAATTCAAGGCTATGTCACAAATCGCTTCAATAACGGATAAGCCCCTGATTCTGCGCGGCGACGGCCTCTCCGTCGTGCTTTGGTTGATCGTGCTAATCCTGACGGTTTTTTATAGCACGCTCGGCGTTTTAATCGTGCGTCCGCTCAGTTTTATTTTTGACAGGACCCTCTCCGCCATGCATCGGATTGCCTCGTTGTGGGCCAAAGGCATGGTGATCTGCAACCCGGCCTGGAGCCTGCAGGTCAGCGGCCGCGAGAACGTGCAGCACGGCAAAGCCTATGTGATTGTGGCCAACCATCAGAGCATCGCGGATATTGCGGCGGTGCTGAGCGGACTGCCGCTGCATTTTAAGTTTGTGGCTAAAAAAGAACTCTATCGCATTCCTTTTCTGGGCTGGCACATGGCCTGCACCGGGTATATGGCCCTGGACCGTTCGTCGCATGAAAGCGGCAAGAACGTGCTGTTGGAGGCCCGCAGCTGGCTCAAGCGCAATGTCAGCGTGCTTTTTTTTCCGGAAGGCACGCGCAGTCTCGACGGCCA